>JAXIPJ010000392.1:0-16650 GCA_045402985.1 Anaerolineales bacterium | reverse complement strand
GACGGAATTCAAGATATAAGGCGTCCACCTCCGGATCATATGTGATTTTCATTTTGCCTGCTCCTCGTTTGCATAATAAACGATTACGGTTACGACAACAATCGAATCTTTCTCATCTGCGAAAATAGCATGAATTGTTTTGAAGGCGTAAACCTGCTGGTTAACAGGAGATGGTTTTCCAAAATCAAATTTCTTTCGAACTTGCCATTTCTCCTGCAGAGCAAGTTGCCACTTTTCGCTTCGAATGGCATCAGAAACTTCCGACTCGGTTGCGCCGCGCAAGTCCATTCGCTTGCGGGCATGATTGGAGAAGCGGATGGGTTTCGTTGTCATATTGCCTTTGGCTATTATAGCACTCGCGTCAATTCCCGTTTCATTTCCCCTCAATGGGCGATTACGGGATGAAATTCAACAGCACTTTCAGGGCTTTTAGGTTTTCATCAAAATCAGTATCGCGGTGATTGCGTAATTCCATATCCACTGCTGCGCCCACGCCGTTCTCAACAGCCCAATCTGCAAGACTGCCTGTGTATTCACAGCCCGTATCAATTGGCGGATATGGGTACCTTGTTACCTTGGAGAGCGCCTTTGCCAGTTGTTTTGATGGTTCCTCCCAAGGCACGCCGCCTGGAAAAACACCAAGCGCGGCGCTGTGATAACTGATCAGAGCTTCGATTTTGTGAGCCTTGATAAAGCTCATCACTGAACGGGTCTCGGGTTCGGAGCCGGCATATAAGCCTCCAGTAGTAGGACGATAGATCCAACATCCATCGCGGTCCCATTCGGTTGCCCAGTTTTCAGATGGGAAGTTGCGGTTCAGATCCACGCCATTGTTGTTGACGCGTCCATCCACTCCGACGGCGCGGGCTTCGCCATCCGGATTCATGTTGCGGATGATATAAAGTGTTGCATCGGTGGCAACGGCTTCGGGATGCTCATTGATGTGAGTGATCAATTCGTTGGCTAAGGCAATGGTGTTCCATTCATAGCCACCGTGGATGCCCGCCACAATGAGATATTCTCGTTCGCCCACGCCGAATGTGTAAACTTCAATCGGACGCCCGGCAAGCGAATAGCCGATGATGGTAGGACGCGGTCCGTTTTCGAGGACGAACGGAGTGGATGTTTCAAATACAGGCGGCGTGTAACGTGGATTGGGAGTAAGCGTTGGGAGAAAATAACTAGTAGGCAGCTGTTTCTGCGTTGCGTTCGGGCGCGCAGTTTCAACGGATCCGTTTGCGGCGGATGCGCGTTGGCTTGTCATATAAAATGCAGCCGCAGCCAGCAGTAAAACAATAACTGCTCCATTAATTCCCCAGAGGAGATATACCCAGGTAGGCGATCCTTTTTTTCGGCGCGCCATGTCAGTCGTTGTCCCTAGCGCGGCGTCTGAGCCAATCGAGTGCAAGGTTCACAGCCCAACGTGGCAAGCTGCGCGGCGGTCCGCCATAGGTGATGTGATGCGTCTTTTCGCCTTTGGGCGTAATCAATGCTATTTCTGCAGCGCGTTCTTCTGGATATATGGCAACGCCTACGACCACATCCGCATTGGATTCGACACGGGCGGCATGTAAGGCCACCATAAGGGCGGCAGGACTTAGGTCCGCGAAGGAGGCGGTATGCGGAATCTTGCGTGCCAGTAATCCATCCAGCCCTGACTCAATTGCGGAGAGAGTCCAGCCGCGTTTGGCAACTTCTTTCAAAGTAATTGTTTCGAGTTTATCTTCATCCGCGCCAAAGACCACATCTCCCAGCCGTTCCTGAATTTCCCTCTCAATGTTGGCGATCATCTCATCTGCTTCGTTCTCATTTTTTGCTTTTGCCGCGATACGAATATCGACCACGCCGGTATGCGCTGCCAGCCCAACGGTCGGGTTGCTAAGTGTTTCAAGGTCCGCGATCTTTTCGTCGATCAGCCCTTCGCCCAGACCCGCACAATGCAGGACGCGAATCTTAATGATCTGGTCCAGGTTATATCGTTTTTGAAGATAGGGAATGATCGATTCGTGCAGGATGTATTCCATTTCATTCGGAACCCCCGGCAACGAAATGACCGCGCTCTCCTTCGTCCATGTCCCTGAGTGCGGAGATCTTTCAACGATGAAACACGGCGCGGTGCCAACCGGATTAGAAATGCCAAGCGCACCTTTCGGGATGTAAGCCTGCCTACGTTGATTTTCAGATGGCTTGCGCCCGTAGCGCGAGATGATCGCAACGACCTGTTCCCATAGATCTTCACGGAATTCAAGCTCAACGCCAGCCGCGCGCGCAACTGCCTCGCGCGTGGGGTCGTCCACGGTGGGGCCCAACCCGCCGGTAGTGATCACGATCTCAGCGCGCTCCATTGAATGATGGATGGCGTCTGCAATACGTTCGATGTTATCACCGATGGTGATGGTGCGATACAGATCCACCCCCATGGCGCGCAGCGTCCGCGCGATATGACGTGTGTTGGTGTCTACAATTTCACCGAGCAATATCTCGGTGCCAATGGTTATGATTTCTGCTGAGGGCATAAATTAAGTTTATCATGATTAATCCCGCTTCGTCTCTAGCCCACTCCACCACCATTAATTTAAAATTCCACCTCTCTTCCAAGTTGCATCTTGCGCGCGTTTTGAAGCGCGAGTTGCGCGGCGGCGGCATCCTGCACGGCGTTGCCAACCGATTTGAAGAACGTGATTTCATGTTCTGACTCTCTGCCAACTTTTAATCCCAAAATGATCTCGCCGATTTCAGCATGGATATCCGATTCGTGGATAGCCCCCGCTTGGATGGCCTGGACGATATCTCCAGCTTCATCCATGACTGTGACATACGAATCAACCACCACGCGGGCGCGGGCAGTTGTTTCGACCGGCACTTCCTGCATCTGCGGCGTGTACGCGCCAACAGCAGAAATATGCGCGCCCGCTTTTATATCAATATCGTCGAATACGGGTGTTGAAGAGGTCGTGGCTGTGCAGATAATGTCAGCATTTTCGATTGCCTCGTGCGGTGTGTTCGCCACACGAATATCTTCTGGAATGGAGTTGCGCCCTGCCATTTCTTCCGCGAAAGCTCTGGCTTTGACCTTCGTGGGATTGAATATAAAAACTGTTTCAATATTTCGTACCTCGCACGTCGCTTCCAGTTGAGTCCGTCCCTGTGCGCCCGCGCCAAGGACCGCGACCACCTTGCTGTCTTTGCGCGCCAGCAGGTCGATTGCCGCGCCACTTCCCGCGCCAGTGCGGATAGCGGTGAGAGTGCTTCCTTCGAGGAGGGCAATAGCGCGGCCCGTGTCTGCTTCGAGCACCAGCACCGCGGCCTGGATATATGCAAGTCCACGCGCTGGGTTGTGCGGGTAAAGCGATACAACCTTGATCGCCAGTGCCTCGCCTGAGTCTGATTTCATATATGCGGGCATGAAAAGGCTGAGGGCGTTGTGGTTTGGGATTTGTAAACGCGTCCGAAGCGGCACACCCGCCGTCCCGTTGGAAAGAGAGGCGTAGGCGTCCTTCATGGCGGCGATGGCTTGATGCATCGGCAAAGCCTGTCGCACTTCATCGGCGTTGAGAATTAGCATGTTTTTTCCTCTTTATCTGTATGATATGGGCAAAGGTATAATCTACACTTAGAAGCATCGATTAATAAGATGATTTTAATGGAGGATGATTGTGAGAAACAAGGATCGCAAAATTCCTATCCTACTATTCACTTTGGTGGTGGTGGTTTTCGTTGTGGCAGGAATCGTTTTTTCTCGGCAAAACGATGGTCAGGCAAGCCCAACGCAACCTGTGGTCAAGAACCCAGTCGCGGAAGTGATTGTAACTCCAACCACGTTTTGGAATGCCCTGCTGCAAGCTACTCCCTTTGCTTATCACACGCCATTACCTGATCCGGTGCAAAGTGAATTGGATGGTCTCTACTCCAAGATCGATTCGTCGCCACCGCAATGGTGGAGATGTTATCGCTGCGCCGACTATCGGCTGGCTGGTGGGATATGGCGTTTACAGCTCGAGGAAAACGTGATGCGCATCTATTATGAAGTTACTGGATGGAGAACACTTGCCTCATTTACAACATCCAATAAGCGTCTTTACATTTTCAATGATCCCTACTGCCCAGAGGATGTGGGTGAATATAAATGGCAGCTTGTAGACGGACAATTAATTCTTGAGACCGTCAATGATCATTGTGCATTCGATTTGCGCGCGAAGAATATTAGTTTTCAACCGTGGGTTGCTTGCACAACATCCACCGAAAAGAAAACGCCTGGTTGTGAAGACAGTATTCCTGTGCCTGTGCCGGTTGCTCAGTCTGCGCCAAGCGTTGACGTGCATGTCTATGGAGGTGACAGTCGCTTTTTCGCGAAGGCGCCTGAACTGACGGCAATTGCCAATACTATGGATCGCGATGCGCCAGAAGGCATCTCTATCAGCTATGATAGCAATACGATTCCGTATGGTATTCATCGTGTCTTGTGGTGGAACGGCAATTGGATCGAAGCAACAACAGATTTGCCATTCAAAGCGATCGGCGTTCAATTTTTCGGTGAGGCACAGATTGGTTGGGCGCGAGTCTTATTTGATGGGGAGGAAGTATGGCGCGGGAACACAGCAGATCTTTATGTTAAAGATGGTCGTCATGGCGGCTATATCGAAATTACGGGTTTCGAACCTGGACATCACACTATTCGCGCGGAAAGCCTTGGATTTGATTATCGTCCTGTTACAGTGGTCAGTTTTGGGTTCAGTGAGGGTGATGGCGTGGAGGTCTCGGATCCGTAATCGGGTAATTTGAATCGGAATAACAAGTGCCGAGGATGTAGTTGTCCTCGCCACTGCTGCTTCAGGCCGAAAATATTATTCCATGCCCAGATAAGCCTTTTGAATCGTCGTGTTCTTTTTCAGGTTCTCAGCTGTGTCAGTGATCACAATTTCGCCCGTTTGGAGAACATAACCGCGATGCGCAATAGCCAGCGCCATGAGAGCGTTCTGTTCCACGAGCAAAATAGTCACACCTTCTTTATTGATCTGCTGGATAATGTCAAAGATTAATTCCACCAGCACTGGCGCGAGACCCATAGACGGTTCATCCATGAGAAGGAGGCGCGGCCTTGCCATGAGAGCACGGCCGGTGGCAAGCATTTGTTGTTCACCACCAGAAAGTGTGCCGGCCACCTGCGTCCGGCGCTCCTTGAGACGCGGGAACAGCTTAAAGACTCGATCCAAATCAGCTTCTGTTTCCTGCTTGCTGGGTCGCGTGTAAGCGCCCATATCCAGATTCTCGGCTACGGTCAGACGGCCAAATACACGCCGGCCCTCTGGAACCATCGCAATGCCTTTATAAACAATTTCATGAGGTTTGAAAGGTGCCAGATCCTCACCCTCAAGGTGAACAAATCCTTCGAGAGGTTTCATGATGCCGGTTATGCTGCGGAGTGTAGTGGATTTTCCCGCACCGTTTCCGCCGATCAGTGTGACAATTTCACCTTTTTCGACTGTGAGCGAGACACCTTTTAGGGCGTGAATGTTTCCGTAGTATGAATGGATGTTTTCGACTTCAAGCATTGCCATTGTTTGTTTTCCTCCGCATCAAGATGTTGCCACAGCTGCGTTTTGGCCCAATCCACTGGCGGCGCCGCGTCCCAGATAAGCTTCGATTACCTTTGCATCTTTTTGTATTTCGGCCGGGGTTCCTTCAGCGATTTTCTCTCCAAAATCCAACACAGTAATTTGCTCAGATATGCTCATGACCACGCGCATCTGGTGCTCAATGAGCAGGATAGTGGTCCCCAGTTCGTCACGCAGACGTCGAATGAAATGCACCATTGACTGCGTTTCGCTGGGGTTCATGCCCGCTGTCGGCTCATCCAATAACAACACTTTTGGCTTGCTTGCCAGGGCCCGGGCGATTTCCAAGCGGCGTTGATCTCCATAAGGGAGATTCTTGGAAAGATGGTCTCCCTTGCCTGTCAGGCTTACGTATGCCAATAATCGGCGAGCCTCATGGAGAGCCTCTTTTTCCTCGCGTAACATGCCCGGTGTCTTGAGGATGCTTCCAATCATGCCGGTGTGAAGGCGCGGATGTTGTCCAACAAGAATATTCTCGATCGCGCTCAGATTCGTAAACAGGCGAATGTTTTGATACGTGCGGGATATGCCAAGCTGTGTGACCCTGTCTGGACGCAGGCGCTCCAGGTGGTGCTCTCCAAATAGGATCTCACCACTCTCGGGTTTATAGAAACCTGTGATGCAGTTGAATAAGGTGGTCTTTCCGGCACCGTTCGGCCCGATCACGCTGTGAATCCCATTCTCAGCGAGTTCCAGGTCCAATTCATTCACCGCAACCAAGCCGCCGAATACCTTTGTGACTTTGCGAACAGAAAGGATAGAAGTGGTCATAGGATGCCTCTTATGGGGCTGGATTGGTTTCGTCTTGCACTTTTGGAGCCTCCGGAAGCAATTCTCCTGCAGCGCCAATCTCTTCGTGCAACTCCTGGCGGCGGGTCTCCTCAGGCAGGAATCCCTCCGGACGGGTCAGCATCATGACGACCAGCAATGCCGCGTAAACCAGCAGACGATACTCGCCAAATTCACGCAAGAGTTCCGGTAATCCGACCAGAAGCAAGGCCCCGACGAAAACACCGGGCAAGCTTCCCATGCCGCCAACAATAATGAGTGCCAGCACATTAATTGAAACCAGCAGCTTGAAGCTGTGCGGGTAGATGGATCCAATTTGGGAGGCGAAGATGGCACCGCTCAAGCCGGCGAATGCTGCACCGGTCGCAAAAGCCATCAGTTTGGTGGAGACCAGATGAATACCCATCGCCTGCGCAACGTCTTCGTCCTCGCGCAGTGCCTTCCAAGCCCGGCCGATGCGCGAATCACGCAACCGCCATGATATGAAAGCTGCCAGTAAAATTGCAAAGACGATCACGTAGTACAGCCTCTGTGGTGAATTAAGATCGATCTCTCCAATGTTGATCTTGGCAACCTGAACAATGCCCTGAGAGCCGCCAATATAGGGCTTGAGGAAGTCAGATCCAGCCAGAATCCGAATGATCTCGCCGAATCCCAGTGTTACTATGGCGAGATAGTCACCGCGGATGTTAAGCACCGGGATGCCCAGGATCACGCCTGCCAGTACGGAAACCAGGACTGCAATAGGGAGTGCCACCCAGAATGTCATCTGTGGACCGTAGACGATCTGGCCGGCCTGCGGGCCGATGGCGCTGGTAGTGAGGACGCCCATCACGTAGGCCCCGATGGCAAAGAAAGCGACATATCCCAAGTCAAGCAACCCGGCGAAGCCTACCACGATGTTCAAGCCCAAGCCCATCAGTATGAACAAGCCTACCTGGTTGGAGACATTGCTTAGAATAGATCCAAGCACGTTTGGTAAGTAGAAAAGTATTGCGGCTACGAGCACGAGGCTGATCCAGCGCACAGCTCGTTGGCTGGCGACAGGAAGAGCATTAAATCTGGTTTGCAGCAGCGATGATCGTCCGGACCGTAGGATGCTCACGCCAGCCACGACCACAAAGACAACCACAGCGCCCAATATCGATAACCCTTTCTCATTCCGGCCGCCAAACATCCATTGCAAAGCGTCGCCAATCCTGGGCAGATTGAGCAGGGTGACGCGTATTAAATCCTGCAATAGGCCCAGCAAGGCAACCCACGCCAGACCTTGAACGATGGCATTGCTGTAGCGTCCGGGCAGAATCTGGATGAGGGCACCGGCAAGGCCGCCAAGTGCGCCCAGTGCAAGCATCAGGCCGAGGGCCGCCGTGCCTTCTCTCCCAAAAGTCAGAATTTTAATTAGGGCCGGTGAGGCGTTCAGAAAAATCGTGCGGAGATCGAGAGGCTCGATCAGTTGGACCAGGAGCCAGAGCAAAAATCCAGCCGCCGCGCCAGCCACTCCCCCCTCGATCACCCGCAGGAATGATCCCGCACTGGGCGAACGACGGGCGGCGAAGTAACCGGTCGCCAGCAGAGCGATCAAGATCAGGGTCTGTCCCATTTCGATCACGCCTGCCACTATATCGCGTTTTGCAAACTCCTCTACCATCCCAACCAGCGACATCAATATCGCAGCGATTCCACCGATCACGCCGATTTGAAGGGCCATGAACCAGTTGGACGATTGCAATTTATTCATCATCGTCGGCTCCTTACGCCTTGGCTGTTGCCAATCGTTCACCGAGAATGCCGGTGGGGCGGAAGATCAGGACCAGAACCAGCATGGTAAAGGCAATCACATCCTTGAGTTGATAAGGTGCTGCGACTCCCAAGCCGTCCAGGAAAAGGATTGGGCCGATAGATTCGAAGATGCCGAGGAAAAGGCTTCCGAGCATTGCTCCTGGGAGATTCCCAATGCCACCCAATACTGCTGCAGTAAATGCCTTGATGCCGGGCACGAAGCCCATATATGCGTTGATCTGTCGGAACATCAAAGCATATAGTACACCCCCGGCACCAGCGGCCGCGGCGCCCAGCACAAAGGTCCGAACAATGATGGCATCCACGTCGATGCCCATGAGGGCAGCAGTGTCTTTATCTTCGGACACTGCGCGCATGGCTTTGCCTGTGCGCGTGCGCATGACGTAAAAGTAAAGAGCGGCCATCAACAGTCCAGCGGCAACGATTACCAGAATTTGGATCTTCTGAATAGCAAAGTCACCGCCCAGGCTAATAGTGCCTTTTAGAACGTCTACGTCCGGATAGGACTTGCTTTGAGAACCAAAAAGGGTACGGAAGGTTTCCTGCAGGAAGAACGAGGCGCCGATGGCAGTAATAAGGGGAACAAGGCGCGGCGCTCGGCGGAGTGGGCGGTAGGCAATGCGCTCCAGAAGCACGGCAACTGTCACAGAGGTCAGCATGGCAACAGCGAGGACGATCAGCAGTGCGAAAAAGGGGTTCTTATCGAGGAACCCTGACCGATTGAATGAAGTGACCACGAAGTAACCAATGTACGCGCCACTCATGAACACTTCACTGTGGGCGAAGTTGATCATACGCAGAATGCCGTATACCAGGGTGTAGCCCAGGGCGATCAGCGCATAGACGCTCCCCTGGGCCAAACCGAAAATAAAAAAATCAAACCAGTGCCGGGCTGTGTAATTCCCCGTCCGCAAAGTGGCAATGGAACCAACTACGACGAGGGTGACGATTGCGCCCCCGGTCAGCCACATAAAGAAATCGGTGAAGGTAAATCGTTCTAAGGCTCGTTTTAGCATATTGCTCTCCTGTTTTGGGAAATACTCTTTTAGCTGCCTTATGCAAACACTTATGTGGTTGAGAAAAATCCGATTATTCAGGCCCGCGCCTGCTGATGGGTTTTATCATGAGATAAGAACCATGTATGGGATGAGCCGGGTCATTCAGTATCCCGGCTCATCCTTACTTACATGTTCGTGTAATTATTGACCAGGCTTCCAGGTAATGGGAGGAGGCCAGTTGCCACCGACTTCGGCTTCGCCGATTAGGTAGACGCCCAGTGCTTCACCAGTTGCGCAGTCGCCATTCTCATTGCAGGTGAGTACACCGGATAAGGCATCGAAATCTGCCGTGCCATAAACGGCGTCACGAAGCGCCTGCCGGCCGATATGAACGGTGCCGTCTGCATCCACGACAGCCACTGCTTCGATGGCCGCGAAGAAGATGTTCGTCCCGTCATAGGCGAAGGCGTGGTAGCCACTCGGTGGTTGGCCACCAAACTTGTCCGTCCACTTCTGGAGGAACTCCGCATAACGAGTTTCCGCCGGATCCAAATAAGGACCGGACATGTACATGCCGACCGCCGCGTCGCCGGTGGCCTCGGGGAAGGAATCGGCGAACAGACCGTCAGCGGCCATCAGGGCTACTGTTTCCAGACCAGAAACTTCCTTGGCCTGCTGTGCAACCAGGTCACCTTCCGGCTCAAAGATCGGGAAATAGATGATCTCGGGCGCGCCAGTTGCAATGCTGGTCAGCACCGGCTTCATATCGGTGTCGCCTACGTTGATTGCTTCCTGAGCAGTAATTGTGCCGCCGAGTTCAACGAAGGTCTTGGCAAACACTTCCTGCAGGCTCTGGGCATATGGGCTGCCATCATGGATTGTCGCGGCCTTGGTCAGACTGAGCTCATTGAAAGCAAATTGAGCGGCCATGGCACCCTGGAACAAGTCGTTGTGGGCGGTGCGAAGGTAGCCGGGCCAGTGATCGGGGTGATCGGGGTTGGTCAAGTCGGGATTGGTGTTCGATGGCGAAATCATGACCATGCCAGCCTCGGAAATCAGAGGCATGGCCGCGCGGGCCTCACTCGAGCAAGTGGTACCGATGATAGCGACGATGGTCGTATCGGCGGCCAACTTCGTGCCGGCAGCCTGTCCGCCTTCGGCGTTACAAAGCGTATCCTCACCGGTCAATTCGATCGGATGACCGAGCAGTTCACCTTTGTCATCAATCGCGATCTCGACGCCACCGCGTGCATCCTCGCCGAGGGGGGCTGTCGCACCTGAGACGGTTAGCGCCCAGGCAAAGTGGATGGGATCGCCTGGTGCGATGTCCACACAACCGATGGCATCGTCACATTCAAAAGCGGCTGGCGCTTCTGTTGCAGGCATTTCAGTAGCGGGGGCCTCAGTGGCGGGTGCTTCAGTAGCGGGCGCCGCTGTCGGTGTTGCGCCACCACCACATGCAGCAAGTGCCATGCTCGCGAGAACCAGCACCGAAAGCAGTGTATATAAGCGTTTCATTTTCTTTCTCCTCCGAAAAATTGTTTGTTGGAAATTGTATCCTTGTAATTGGATACCACGATTGGGCGGACAACGCGCTGCTTTGTCGGCATCACCTCCTTATGAATGGAATGGAGAACGGCTATTTTAGACTAAAGCCGCAGAAATTACTCGCGGCTTTCCAATGAATCTCAATCTATATCTTTTGCGATATATGAGAGTTAATGGTAAGACAAATATCTTACTGGGTCAAGAGTAGGATTTGTTTATCTGCTCTTCTCCTGCGGTTTATACAATAGTTGCTCGCGAATTCGGAGATCAGTATTTCTGATTTTCATGGCCAGGTCTGCTGCAAGGTTGTACATTAATCGATAACCAAGTTGAGGATAAGTATCACATAGCATGATTAACTTGTCACGTGGGACGATCAGCAGGCGTGTATCCTTTTGTGATGCACAGGCAGATGCAGAGCGCAAGCCCTCATCCACCAGCGCGACTTCGCCAAACGATTGACCGCGCCGAAGCGTGGCGATCGTTTTGTTTTCACTTCCTGCTTCCAATGTGCTCACCAAGGAGGGATCCACAAAAATGTCCACCTCCCCCTGAACGATGATATACAGTTCTTTACTGCCACTGTTTTCCTTGAAGATAAGATCATCTTTTTGATAGACCGCTTCCTGGCAAAGGTTTGCCACCAGTTCCAGTTGTGTGGGAGTAAATTGATAAAAAATATCGCCTTGTTTCAGGAAGTTGACAATCGAAGTAGTGGACACGGCGACCTCCTAATTCTTTTGACAGAGTACCGCATAAATAACTAAACCAGAAGTTTGAATTTACATGTAAATTATTCCGAAAAGTTTAGTAACTTATGAGACAAGCGGTAGTGTAGCATAAACAGGGATGGAGTGCAACGCTTCATCCTAAGGGTAAGCCTGATTCAACCAATCCAGCGGATTCACCTGGATGCCGTTTACCCATACCTCCCAATGGAGATGCGCGCCTGTGACCCGGCCAGTGCCTCCTACCAGACCGATCACTTGACCCTGTTCAACGATATCGCCAACATTGACCAGAATTTCAGATTGATGCCAGAAGCCGCTGTACACACCCCAGCCATGATCGATGATCGTCGCGTTTCCGCGGACAGTTAATGGAGCAGCGAAAACTATTCTTCCGGCTGCGGGCGCAAATATCTGCAGGCCTTCGCCGCCCGCGAAATCCAAACCAGTGTGGAAGCCTTCAACAGTAAGCTCAGTGCCTGTACCATGATAAGTACGCCGAGTGCCAAAGCGTGAAGTAAACTGGTTCGCGTAAATAGCCGGGGACGAAAATATCCCATTCCAATATTGGTTCGGGCTGGAGGGCCGCGTCACTGCAAACACCTCTTGATTTTCTGGTTCCGTCGCCAGCGGGTCTATGGTTTCAGCAGGGACGTAAAGTTCCTCACTATAATAATTGCCCGATGTGACAAGTATCATTTGTTCGAACGACTGCTTGCTTCCATCAATAAGCGTCCCTTCCAACCTTAACGGATAGACCCCTGGTTCCAACAAGGCATACACACCTTGTAATGCAACTTGCTCTCCATTTACTTGAAAAAAATTCAGTGGCTTGTCCACCAGTATTCCCGATAGTGAAACGCCTGCCTGAGTTGCCACTCGGACGACTTCAGTTCCACCTTGCACCATCGGCAGTGGCTCAATGCTTGCATCCAGAAAAGCGGATGGTAATCCGCTGGCGTTGCCCTCACCGCCATTGATGGGAGAGTAGAGGATATCTCCCGGTAGCGTATCCCATGTGCCACTTAACTTATTGACCGATGTCAGTGTCCACACGTCACTGCTTTGTTTGACAGCCAGCTCAAGCAGAGATTCTCCCGGGACTGGGCTCGTGCGCGTGTTCAACTCAGTTTGCCCCTCCTGTGTGGGAATGATCAAGCTTACTCCCACGTAAAGTTCTGTCGGGCTCACCAGCCGATTCAGCTTCCTGAGTTGATTATCTGAAACTTGTGTGCGCCTGCTTAAACTACGCAGGCTATCTCCGAATGAAATGATCTCAGTTTCCAGGATGCCCGTCACGCCTTCCAAGCCGGGAATGACGATCTGTTGACCTTCGGATAGAAAGTTTGGGTCAATGGACGGATTCGCCGCGATCAGGTCATTTAATGTCACATTAAATCGCGATGCAATCAATGAAAGTGTATCGCCAGCTTGCACGATATACACGGGGCCGCTGGCTTGCGCTGAAACGGGCTGGAAAACGAATCCAGAAATTAGGACGATCAACAGGAAAAGAGAAACGCGCCTATGCATCTTTGAGTTTCACCACATCACCAATTGCAAAATTCTCCCAACGGTCCGGGTGAATTTCCAACACATATTTTGCTGGAGCTTTTGAAAAATAAGCGGGTCTCCAGGATTTCGCCAGGATTTTATCCACCACTTCCATTTCCGAGTTGATCCAAACGACGGTCAGATCGAATGAAACGAACAACATGTGTATGGAAGAGTCGAGGCGGGAATCATGCTTGCCAACCAGGATCAGGCCTTCATCCCGCCCGAGGCGTGCGCGAAAAGTCAGACCGCGCAGTTGGGTGAGAAAAGTGTCACAGAATTTTATGCTTAACGCACTGCCTATACTTCTGTTCTTATTTTCAATTGAAATAAACTTTGCCATATTGGGAATTCACACAAGAGTCCACCCTGAACCGTTGCACTGACTCAAGGCCTCAATGCCCTCGACAACGGGTGCCTCGTTTCATGATTTGGACTTGAGTACCTTTTCTACGCTGCTTAACAAATCTTGTGGGCTGAATGGCTTGGCCAGGTAATCATCCACTTTTGCAATATGCAGGCCGAGAACTTTGTCAATACTTTGGGCCTTGGCTGTGACGACGATCACAGGGATATTCTTGGTGTTTTCGTCTGCTTTCATTTGCTGGTATACTTCCCAGCCATCCATATCAGGCATCATAAGATCAAGCAAAACAAGATCCGGCCGTTCTTCGCGTATCATCCTTAACCCCTCAATACCACCCGATGCACCTTTCACTGCAAAGCCGCGCCTCCCCAAAATGAGACGCATGAGGTCTATCATTTCCGGTTCGTCTTCGATACACAAAATAGATTTAAGATTGGCTGCCATCGGTGTTATCTATTTGAAGTTTACCATAAAGTGGGAACAATGAAGATAATAACATGGAACGTCAATGGTATACGTGCCACGCTTGGAAGGGATTCTCTGGCCTGGGCCTTCGGGCAAAAGCCCGATGTGCTTTGTCTGCAGGAGGTCAAAGCCCGCCCTGACCAGCTCACGGAACAGCAACGTAATTTCCCCGGATACGAAGCCATCTGGAATCCTGCCGTAAAGGCCGGCTATAGTGGAGTGGCCACATTTTTGAATTCTGCTTCGCTTGAGACTCAACTCGGCATGAATGCGCCTCTCTTTGACGTGGAAGGTCGCATCATCTCCACGCTTCATACTGATTTCCGTTTGTTCAATGTTTACTTCCCGAGTGGCCAACGCGGCAGGGAGCGTGTGGACTATAAGCTGAGTTTCTATGCCCACCTTTTGGAAGTGTGTGACAGATTGCATACAGAGGGTGAGAAGATCGTCATCACCGGGGATTTCAATACCGCTCACATGCCCATTGACTTGAAAAACCCGAAACAAAATGTAAAAACATCCGGCTTCATGCCGGAGGAACGGGCATGGGTGCAAAAGTTTCTCGACCATGGCTTTGTGGATGCCTATCGTCATCTTTATCCTGATCGGGTTCAATATACATGGTGGACTTATCGTCTCTCTGCCCGTCAGCGCGGTGTGGGCTGGAGACTGGACTACTTTCTCGTTTCTGAAGCACTCGTCCCGCGCGTGAAAGATGTCATCATCCACGATGCTGTGTTGGGCTCGGATCACTGTCCGGTGGAATTGGTCATTGGGTAAGAGCAGCGTGATTTTCCTCATCCAGACCGTACTACTGGTGTCAAACCCTGTATTAGAAAAATATATTAACTTTTCCGGCGGACTATTCCTGCTTGGTACCTATTGGTATAATCTCGTTTGGAATTATCATTTGGAGGCACAGTGAATCCTAGAAATCAGTCATTTGTTGTAACCTTTTTATTGATCGTTGCAGCCGTAGCCATGGTGGTCATGGCTGTAAATAGAGACTCGACAACTCAAGAGTCGCTAACGATCAATGAAGTTGCAGGGGATATCATGGCGGGCAAAGTGGCCCGCGTGGTCATTGAAGATGGTGATAGCTTGCGTGTTATTTATAAGACTGGCGGGGAAGCCCAGACAAAAACCGGGCTGGAGTCCTATAAGGAAACGAATTCAACTCTCGTGGAACAGTTGTTGGCCCTTGGGGTAACGCCCGAGGAACTTTCCTCTGAAAATGTAACCATCGAAGTTCAACCTCCCTCACAATGGGCAGGGATCCTCGGCGGCGCCCTGTATATTCTTCCTGTGATCTTTATGGCGGGTGTTTTGTGGTTCATCTTCCGTCAAGCACAGGGATCGAACAATGCGGCGATGTCGTTTGGCAAATCCCGCGCACGTATGTTCAGTGGCGAACATCCGACAGTCACTTTTCAGGATGTGGCCGGTGTGGAGGAATCCAAACAGGAGCTGGCTGAAATTGTTGAGTTCCTCAAGGAACCACAAAAGTTCATTCAGCTTGGTGCACGAATTCCGAAGGGTGTTCTGCTTGTTGGCCCTCCGGGAACTGGTAAAACACTCTTGGCAAAAGCAGTGTCCGGTGAAGCGGGTGTTCCGTTCTTCTCAATATCCGGCTCTGAATTTGTGGAAATGTTCGTGGGTGTCGGTGCAAGCCGGGTGCGTGACCTTTTCGACCAGGCCAAACGTCACTCTCCCTGTATCGTCTTTGTAGATGAAATTGATGCAGTAGGCCGTCAGCGTGGTGCGGGCCTGGGTGGTTCACATGATGAACGTGAACAAACCCTCAACCAAATGCTCGTTGAAATGGATGGTTTTGATACTGACACGAATATTATTATCATCGCCGCCACCAACCGCCCCGATATTCTTGACCCTGCACTCTTGCGCCCCGGTCGCTTCGACCGCCGCGTGACCCTCGACCGCCCGGATATGAAGGGCCGCGAGGCCATTCTGAAAGTCCATGTCAAGGGCAAGCCACTGGAACCCAGTGTAGACCTTGGTTCGCTCGCCCGCGGCACACCTGGCTTTGTAGGTGCAGATCTGGAAAACCTTGTTAACGAAGGAGCCATTCTGGCAGCGCGGCGTAATAAGAAATCGATCGGACAGATCGATCTCGAAGAGGCGATTGAACGCGTCGTAATGGGGCCCGAACGAAAGTCCCGTTTGATCTCGGATGAAGAGAAACGCATCATCGCCTACCATGAGGCTGGTCATGCCGTGGCAATGAACGCCATCCCCGAAGCGGATCCTGTTCAAAAGATCACCATCGTCGGTCGCGGACAGGCTGGCGGCTTAACTTGGTATCGCCCGGAAGATGACCGCATCCTCACCTCTCGCAAGAAGATGACCGCCGCGCTTGTGGGCCTCCTTGGCGGACGCGTGGCTGAAGAACTCGTTTTCGATGACATTACATCCGGCGCTTCAAGCGACATCGAGCGTGTAACTCAAATGGCGCGCATGATGGTGACTCGTATGGGAATGTCCAGTGAAATGGGTTTGATGACCTACGGCCAGAAAGAAGAATTGATCTTCCTCGGGCGTGAAATTTCAGAGCAACGCGATTACTCTGATGCAATCGCCGAAAAGATTGACTCTGAAGTCCGCAAACTCGTGGACGAGTCCTATAAGACGACGAAGAAACTACTTACCAAATATCGCAGGGAACTTGATGCCGTCGCACAGAAACTTCTCGAAGTGGAAACACTCTCGCGCGATGAATTTGAAGGCATATTCCCGCCGCCATTCCCCAAGAAGAGCGGCACGCC
>JAXIPJ010000155.1:0-7763 GCA_045402985.1 Anaerolineales bacterium | reverse complement strand
GCGCGCGAAAGGCTCGGACACGCAAAAGAAGCGCCGCGCCTCTGTGGATATGGATGTTCATTATTCGGATGACCCAAATGACATGGGGAATATTTCTGATTATGATGAGTTTCTCGAAAAGCTGGTAAATATATATAAAGGACTCAAACCTTTAATACGCGAGAAGGCTTATTTGACTATCATCGTCAAGAACGTGAAGAAAGGCGGGAAGATCTATCCGCTGGCGTGGGATATCGCCCGCGAGCTCGGCAAGACATATACGCTGAAAGATGAAAAGATCTGGGTGCAGGATAACCAGCCCCTCGCGCCGTTCGGGCTTGGCTCGGCCTGGGTGAGCAATACGTTTCATCATTATTGCTTGCAGTTTAGGAAAGAGTAGGAGGAACTTATGGGTTGGTGGAAAGAATTACCGTATAGAGGGGATGGTGAATCAAAAAACAAAAAACCGCGAAGACGGTTTGTTAATATAAAAAGGAATAGACGAGAAACCATAGTATCTATGCTTATTGTTTTTATTCTATTTTCAGTTCCTTTCGGTTGTATCCTCATATTCGGTCAATCACCCAAGGGCAACGACTCAACGAAAACAGGTAGTGCTGTGATTCTTTTGATATTTATTTTGACTTTCATGGTAGGAATTGCATCCATTAACAAATTCCGAAAGGGTTACGATGTTGATGTTTCTGAGGAAGCAGAAAAAGATGACAACAATAAATCGGAAGATTCAAGAAATGACGACTGAAAACCAATTGTTGCAGTTCAGGAATGAATAATGGATCAATATCCTAAAGTTGGAGTAGCAATTATTATTACTAAAGATGATCAGGTGCTCCTGATGAAGCGCAAAGGTCTGCATGGTATAGGGACCTGGTCAACGCCAGGCGGACATTTGGATTTTGGAGAGACTCCCGAACTATGTGCGGCACGTGAAGCAAAAGAAGAAGTTGGATTGGATGTCGTTGACATTCGATTTCGAGCAGTTACAAATGATCTATTTGAGACAACAGGCAGACATTACATAACAATCTGGATGGATGGTGAGTCTACATTAGGCGAACCAACCATTGCTGCTGAGGATGAAGTTGAAGAAATTGGGTGGTATGTATGGGACGCTTTACCCAGCCCGCTATTCCTTCCTTTGGAAAATCTCCTCAAAGAGAATAGTTATCCGCCAAAATAAATCATCCGATGCTCTCTTCTGCAGACCTCATCCACCTCCCTTATACACGCGACCTTACCGAAGGTGGAATTGCATACGCGGTGCGTTCCCTGCCTTACACATACAATCGAATGGGTGGGTCGCCATATGATCGTTTGCGCCGGATCGTGGCGGGGGTGGCGGTGGAGCTTGCCTTTCGGCGTTATCTTTCAGAGCAGAACATCCCCTTCGACGTGAAAGGTGCGACGCCATTTACCGACCCCGATCATTATGACGTTTCACTCGGTGGGCGGCGCTGTGATATCAAGTCATTTCTTATCACGTATCGCCATCAAATTTCAGAAATGCAACGCGATGCGGCCATTGTGTTGAAGGCGCCTGCGCTGGTGCCATCTGATCAGAACGCGGGAGAGGGGCATTCGGATAACGACCTATATCTTTTTGCGTTCCTTCCTGGCTTGATCGCCGCCTCGCCGCGTGACATGAAGAAGGTTATCGAAGCGAAGCAGCCTCATTATTTGATACACGTCATGCCAGATGCGTGGACACACCCAGTCACGTGGATGTCGCTTGGCGCGCTAACCTTGAAATCCGATTCAGAGCAGACTCAGACCGTCGAGATCGGCGGGCAGGATGAGGAGCGCGAGATGCGTTCGCGCGTTGTTGAGCTCCCGCCGCGTACCCGCATCCAGATCGAAGATGGATTCTTTTCAGTGTCGTACATCCATATTAGATCCGCACCGAATACGCGCATCGGAATCCACAGCCCCACTCGCAAAGATACCTGTGTGGTGGAGCCGCTGGATTGGGGTAATATCTGGGTGTATGGCATGGAGATTTTGCTGGCGGGTTATTTGGCGCGTGAGGAGTTCAACCGCCGCGCCAGTTACCTTCAGGCGGGCGCGCGTGTCTTTCAATATAACAGAACTCGTACGAAAAATCTGGCTGTACCCATCTCTGAACTAAAGCCGCTATCCGAGTTGTTCGGGCGTGTGAAGGCATGGCATGCGTAAGATGTGCTCCTAGTGGCGTCCCAGACGCCGACCGCAGGATGCTCACTGCACCACGCCCATTGGGCAGGCAGTGCGGCGCACACTTGCCCCGGGCGCCAAGTGCCGGGGAGTGTCGCGAAGAGCGCTCGCAATGACATATTATTAAAGGTTAATAATGAGAAAAAAACGGATCGTATTTGGATTTTTGATCTTAACTTTATTGTCGTGCAATTATGTCACTCAGATGATCATCCCGGCGACTGCCACTCCGCTGCCAACCCAGACGCCGACCGCTTCAGCCACCCCCACACCAGTTCCGCTTGTACCGGCTTTTATCCCAGACGAATGTGCCAGCGTGCCGCTCGCCACCATTCCGCCTGAGAGCGCGCTGGCGCAGCCAACCCTGGAAATTGAAGCGAACGCGGATGTTTCACAAAGCGCACAGGAAAAGATCCTGCAGGAGCTTGCAAAAATCGTTGAAGATGTATACGTTTATCCGGACTTTAACGGGAAGGATTGGAACGAGATCCAGGCCAGATACCAGGCCAGGATCGAAGCGGGCCTGGATACAGAGTCGTTCTATCGGGAAATGCAGGCGATGATCGAGGAACTGCAGGACGAGCATTCATTTTTCCTTTCGCCGCCGGAAGTGAAACAATCAGAAGCGGAGTTGAGAGGCGAAGGCGAATTTGTGGGCGTGGGTATTTATAGCCAGCCTGATCTTGAACGCCAGAGACTCATTGTCATCACCACCTTCCCCGGTTCCCCGGCAGACCATGCTGGCATCCAACCGCACGACAGCATCCTGTTAGTAGATGGCGTCCCGCTCGAGCTTGAAACAGGGAACCGCCTGCGCGGGCCCGCCTGCACGGCAGTAGTGGTGACGGTGCAATCTCCCGGTGAGGAACCGCGCGAGTTGATGCTGGTCCGGCAAGCCATTCAGGGAGGTCTCGACATCGACGCGCGCCTGGTCCCGACCACAGACGGATCGAAGATTGGTTATATCTTCATCCCCACCTTTTTTGATGAGACCATCCCGCCGCAGATCGAAAACGCGTTGAATGAATTCGGTCAACTCGATGGTTTGATCCTGGATGTACGTTTGAATGGAGGCGGGAGCAGTTCGGTGGTGAACCCGATTCTGGAGCATTTTGTTACCGGCAGGCTGGGCCAATTTGTAAGCCGCGCTGACTCCCGGCCACTGGATGTGGATGCGAATCAGATCCAGAACTCGCAGACTGTCCCGATCGTAGTGGTGGTCAGCGAGAATACGGTCAGTTATGGTGAGATCTTCGCCGGTGTATTAAGAGATTCAAGGGGCGCAAAGGTCGTCGGACAAACCAGCCTCGGAAATGTGGAGGTGCTGCACGGATACAATTTTGACGATGGCTCACAGGTATGGATCGCCTCTGAGACGTTTTTCCCTGAACACTCCGATGAGAATTGGGAAGATACAGGCATTGTCCCGGATGTACAAGCCTTCGCAGAATGGGACACGTTCTACTTTGAGACCGATCCGTCGGTCCTGGCCGCAGTCAAATTATTGGGGCATTAAAGTCAGGTTCAACTGTAAATCATGCATGAACGGAAAAAATCACCTACATCCATACTTTTGATTTTAGAAGAAAGAAAATTCGCCTAACCGCGGTGATATGGATTGATCGTCTTGATCGGTAAATATTCATCAATGGGGCAGAACTATGAAGATAAAAGCTTATGTGGTATAGATATTGATATAAGAGAAGAGTTGCTGCGTTATTGGACTTTCTCGAAGTGTTGGTCAGATAAATCAAACACCGGAGCTATATAAGAAGAATAATCCATGTCATTGGAAGAAAGATATAAAAACGAGAAATCGAAGTGGGATGAAATTGCCCGGAAAAGATTGGAGGATTTGGAAATTCTTCCACCCGGTGAAGATTTCCACCGGTATGCAGCGGAAAATAGCGAACTGCCTGGAATTTCTGAATTTTTCGGAAATCTTGAGGGTAAACATCTGCTTGAATTGGGCTGTGGTTCTGGAAAGATGGCGCTGCTGCTCGCAAAAAGTGGCGCAGATGTTACGGCATTTGATCTGTCTCCAGTGAGTGTTTACACCGCCAGACAATTAGCCGCGCTAAACAACACAGATATTGATTTTGCCGTGGCATCCGGTGAAAATTTGCCCTTTGCAAATGACAGCTTCGATATAATATTCGGAAAGTCAATTTTGCATCATTTGATCGTCGATTTGGGAAAGCATGATATTTACCGGGTGCTCAAAAAGGGAGGCATGGCCGTGTTTGTAGAACCGCTTGGAATGAACCCGGTTTTAACTTTCGTACGAAAATATGTGCCTTATCGTTATAAGCATCCAGTAGGAGTCGATCGGCCTCTTACCTACAACGACATCCACACATGGACGGAGGAATTCCGATCTGTAAAATTTCGGGAGGTTGAATTATTAAGCATGGTGGAACGTGCATTTGGCTGGGACACAAAATTCACCCTCCTGCGGAAGATGGATAAATTTCTGCTTAAATATATTCCTTTCCTGCGACGGTTTTGCCGGTATGTGGTCATTTATGCCAACAAATAAAAGAAGGCCGTGACTCTGTTGGGACATCAATAATCCATGGTAAACCCTATTTTTTGCCATGGGTTTTCACAAATTGATTCATAAAACGCTTCTTTCATTTGAGTATCGCAAACTAGGTGACTTCACCTATCATATTCTGATTGACCCGCTCACGATCAAAGCTTATGCAATGAAATGGATCATGCGCGAATGGGAGATTGATCACAACGAAGCGCCGGAGGAAACCTGGACCGTTGAGTGGATGAGTACACTTCCGAAAATGGAATTTGTGCTGGAAATTATCAAACTGGATGATATCCATCCACGAGCAGATTTGATGAACGTGAAAGATTTTCAGATCAGTTTGAGAGAGCGCGCTGATGAGCGCGAAGAAGCAATAATGCGCGGCGTTTCCATCGAACCGCTTTTGGTCAATCGAATTGGGCTGGAGTTAATGGATGGATATACGAGATACACAGTTTTGAAGAAACATCAACAAAAGGAAGTTTATGCTTATATTGGCTCCATATCATGACTTGCTAATTAAACTTCCACTATTGCATTCCCTAAACCAGAATTTAATTTATATTCATACAACTCTGGTACACTTTTCTGCATGTCAAAAAGAAATATCGCACTGGCTGGTGCCGGCCTGCTGATCGTTGCCTTATTACTTTATCAGGTGCCAGCCATCAACAGCCGTCTCGCATGGCGATTTGAAGTTGCAAAGACCTACGTAAAAAATGTGATCAATCCAGTTGGCAATGCGCCGACTGCGATCCCAAATACACCAGTTGCCGCGGCAAACGTCGCCAGCCCAACAAGCCCGGTAACCCCAACGCTGGAACTGATTCCAACGGCCATCCCACCGACAGCCACGCTCGCGCCGCCTCCTCCGCAAGCCTTGCTTGCCTCCCCACCCTATGAAAAGCAAACCGCAAATAATTGCGGGCCCGCCGCGCTTTCCATGATGCTGCACATGGTCGGCTGGAGCGGCAGTCAGAAGGATATTTCGGATGTCATCAAACCCGTGAATGGTGACAGAAACGTCAACCCTGAAGAGATGGCATATTGGGTGCGCAATTACGCGGGCTGGCTGCGCATCGAATACCGCGTGGGCGGTGATATCGAGACGCTCAAGCGATTGATCGCCGCCGCGTACCCCGTCATCGTCGAAGGAACCACTTCTCTTAATCCAGATGATACAGGCTGGCCCGACGATGATCTTTGGGCCGCACATTATCTTCTGCTCACCGGCTACGACGACGCCACCAAAACCTTCATCGCCCAGGATGCATACCGCGGACCTGAAAAGACCGTCCCCTACGAACAACTGGAAGCGGAATGGAAGCCGTTCAATTATTTATATATGGTGGTTTACCTTCCCGAAAAGGAGCCGGAGCTCCAGACTCTGCTCGGCTCAAACTGGGACCCGGACCTTAACCGCCAAAACGCGTTGGCCGTCGCTCAAGCTGCCACCATTAACGACCCATCTGACGCGTTCGCCTGGTTTAATGTCGGGAGTAATCTCGTTTACTTTGACCGGCACTTTGAAGCCAATGACGCCTATGACAAGGCACGCGAACTGGGCCTGCCCCAACGTATGTTCCGCTATCAATTTGGTCCCTTCATTGCCAACTTCCAGTCGAACCGCACAGATGATCTGCTGGCTCTTACAGATTACGCCTTGCAACGCACAGAGATGTCTGAAGAAGCATGGCTGTGGCATGGCTGGGCGCTGTATCGGAATGGTGATACCAATGGCGCAGTTGAAAACTGGCGGAAGGCATTATCCGTCCGCCCGGGCTATGAAGATGCGTTATACGCGCTGAATTTTGTCGGCGCGACGCCGTAATGAATGGGCGTAGGGGCGACCCTCACGTAGCATCCCCGATGGGCGCGGCGCTGACATTGTACAGTAATCGCCGCCGTCCACAGGATGCTTCGCAAGGGACGGCGGCTTGAGCGAGATATGAAAAAATTCATCCCAGTCCTTTTATTCATCCTCGCAGCCTGTGCAGGGACGCCACGGACAGTTGAGTCAACCTCAACGCCGCTTCCTACCATCCCTCCGCGTGTGATTTCCACTTCCACGGTGGAAATCATTATCCCCACGATTATTACACCTACAAGCGAAGTTTTACCAACTGCCGAATTCGCCAGTGAACGCGTATCCACGGTGGATGGGATGCCGCAGGTCTTCATCCCCGCAGGTATATTCCGAATGGGCGGCCTGGATGTGCGTTCAGCCGAGGACGAAATGCCCAACCACGATGTGCAACTGAACGCCTACTGGATGGACCAGCTGGAAGTGACCAACGCCATGTATCTGTTATGCATCAAAACAGGCACATGCGATCCGCCGCAGAGTTTCAAATCACAAAGACGGGCCAAGTATTTCAACAACCCTGAGTTCAATGATTACCCGGTTGTATACGTGACATGGGGACAAGCCAAAATTTATTGCGAATGGGCGGGCAGGCACTTGCCAAGTGAGGCAGAATGGGAACGCGCTGGCCGCGGCGATGATTTCCGTACCTTCCCATGGGGCGAAGATAAACCCGACGGCACATTCGCCAACTTTAACTTCATGGTCAATGATACCTCGCGCGTGGGCACATACCCTTCCGGCGCGAGTCCGTTTGGCGTGTTGGATATGGCGGGCAACGTTGCAGAATGGATAAATGACTTCTATGATTTTGATTATTATGCCAGTTCAGATGTTGTGAATCCAACGGGGCCATTGACGAGTGGAAGCTTCCAGCGCGTGGTGCGCGGCGGAAGCCTGGGAGATGCTGAGATCAACATCCGCGTTTCGAAGCGTTCGTCTGTGCCCGGCTCCAACTTAAATGGGATCCCCGGTTCAAGTGAATACCTGGGCAGCTTTTCTCCACGCATCGGTTTTCGCTGCGCGGCAGATGATTGATATAATCGTATCGAGGGAACTCTAAATTGCTCAAATCGCCGTCCCTTGCGAAGCATCCTGTGGACGGCGGCGTTAACTAACACCAGCGCCGCGGACGGCGCTGAGAGCGTGGGTTGAAAGGGAACCAGA
>JAXIPJ010000363.1:0-11124 GCA_045402985.1 Anaerolineales bacterium | reverse complement strand
TTCTCGTTTATCGTAGGTTTTATAGTTGGCATCCTGTTCACATGGCTGCTCGGACGTGCGCGTCCTCTGCTTCAGCAAATACGCGCGGGCTGGAGCCAGCAACGCGAGGTTGCGCAGGTCCGTCGTACGAGCGGCCTGGAGGATAATCATCGTCGTCTCACGCTGAGGCGCGCACAGGGGATGCATCTTGCAGCGTCTCTCTTTTCATTGGATGAAATCATACAGGAACCGCGACTGATCGCGCCACCGGCGCGCGTCGAACCTGGCGTGATCGCAATACCGGAAGATATTATTTCACAAACTCTCCCCTATATGCCAGCCTGGCCAGAGCTGGCCGCCATTTACCGCGCACCAACGCTGGGCATCACGGAAGCAGTGATGGGCGGGGCAAATGTTGTCATTGTGGGCGCGGCAGGGATGGGAAAAACTGTCACGCTGGCGCATCTGGCTTCAATGGCGGCGAATCTCCAGGTCCAGCTTGAACCGAATGCAGAGAAGGAAGCGGTCCCTTTTCTATATCATGTGGCAGATTTGCAGCTTCCGTTTGACGCATCCAAAGATCCGATCCATATCGTCACAGATGCGGCCAGTGAAAACGCGCCAGTGTTTGACCTGAGGCGCCTGCCCGCTTTTATTCAGCAAAGTTTCAAGAACGGACAGGCCTTGCTGTTGATCGATGGTTTCGACGAGATTGATCTACAGGCACAGCACAATGTGGTGGAGTGGTTCAAGGCATTGATGAAAAGTTACCCGAATGCGCGGATCGTTACCACGGGCTGTGTACATCAGTTGAACGGTCTGATCGGGATCGGGTTCAATCCGCTTCCGATCATTGGATGGGATGCGCGCAAAAGTTCGCGCTTCATTCAACAGTGGGGAGAACAATGGTCGCGGACTGTCGCGCTGGAAACCTGGGCGCAAACAGCACCAGAACAAGTGGATCCGATCCTGCTCAACACCTGGGTGACAACAGACAATCACGGTCTCACTCCCTTTGAGCTTACGCTTAAAGTATGGGGCGCATATGCAGGTGACAGTTTGGGGCCACGTGTAATGGACGCCATCGCAACACACGTCAGGCGCGTTGCTCCCGCGGGTACACCTCTGGCCGCCTTGGAATTATTGGCCATGCAAGTTGTGCTAACCACGCAGCCAATCTTCGATCATCGTACAGCGCAGGCCTGGGTGAAGCAATATGACATTGTGGAAGATAGACCGATGGATGACGCACAACCCAGCAGTGAAACTTCTGATGTCAAAGCTGCATCCCCCACCGAATCTCAGAAGATACGTATCAAAAAATCCAAAACAGGCGAAGCCATTCCCACGCATGGGTTGCTAAATAAGATGGTTGATAGCGGCTTGCTCCTATTGCATACGAATAACAGGATGCGCTTCCTTCACCCAGTGTTGAATGGTTATCTGGCGGGTCAGGCGATTGGCGACAATGATGCGGATACAACTCTGCTGGCTCAACCAGATTGGGACGGGAAAACCTTATCCTTGCGATATCTGGCAGCACGCGGCGATGCTTCAGCAGTTGCGGATATCATGTTGAAAGAATCAGATCTGCCGCTGCATGATCGGGTCTTTGCCGTGGCGCGCTGGCTGCGAGATGCACCCAAGGAAGCAAAATGGCGCGCTAAAGCCTTCGCTAGCTTGTTGACCATTTTGCAAGCCGAGGGCCAGCCACTTGGCTTGCGCGGCCAGGCCATGGCGGCATTCGTCATGAGCGGTGACCCCGGCGCAGCGACTCTATTCCGTCAATTATTGAGCTCAAGATCCTTTGAACTGATCCCGCTGGCGGCCTTGGGCAGTGGCGCCATGCGAGATACCAAAGCCGTGGATGCATTGGAGGAAGTGTTGCAAGCACCCTCAGGCGCAGTGCGGCGCGCAACCTGTCTCGCGCTGGTTGCCATTGGAACAGAAAGATCGTTGGAAGGAGTAGCAAGCGCCCTCCTGCAAGGTGATGAGGAACTCAGGCGCTCCGCAGCGGAAGCCCTGTCAAATGATCCCAACGAGGGCCATGCCATGCTCAAGGAAGGCTCCACACTGCCAGACATCATGTTACGCCGCGCGGTAGTCCACGGCTTGGCGCTCGTAGATCAACCCTGGGCAACCGAGACTCTTCAAAAGATGCAGGTGGAAGATGACCAATGGGCAGTCCGTAATCTTGCCAACCAATATCTTGAACAAATGGGAAAAATTGATCCACGCGTGCCGCGCAAACTTACGGCGCCATCTGAATCTCCATGGCTGATTCAATTCGCTGGTAAACAGGGCACGGGCATCCCGCGCGGCGGACCTGCTACCGATGTGCTTCTCAACGCCTTCAAATCTGGTGAGACCGAAGAACGTCTCGCGGCACTGCCATACCTCAAGCGCGTGGCAAACGAGGGGATTATCGGCGCGTTATATAACGCCATGTATGGCGAGGACCCGGAAGTGCGGGAAGCGGCGTTTTATGCTATAGAAGAGATTGGCTCAAACGGGATCAATCTTCCACATCCGAATCAGTTCGGTCTAGGCTGACATGCTCGTCACCAATGCCACGCTCATTACATGGGAGCCTACGAATCGAATTCTGGATGATCATGCGATTCTTATCGAGAATGATCGCATCAAGGAAATTGGCACAACTCTGAAACTCCTCAACAAACATCCAATTGAAGAACAACTCGACGCGCGCGGTCAATATGTGATGCCGGGCAACATCTGTGGGCATACACATTTTTATGGCGCGTATGCCCGCGGCATGGCGATCCCGGGCACCGCGCCGAAAGATTTCCCCGAGATCCTGCAAAAGTTGTGGTGGCCGCTTGATCGGTCGCTTGATGCGGAAAGCATCCAGTATTCTGTCCTCCCCTGCCTCGTGGACGCCATCAAACATGGCACAACAACTCTCATCGATCATCATGCGTCGCCCAACGCGATTGACGGTTCTCTCGACATTATTGCTGAAGCAGTTGAAGAGGCAGGCTTGCGCGCAGTGCTTTGTTACGAGGTAACAGATCGGGATGGCCAGGCCAAAATGAGAGCCGGGATTAATGAAAACATGCGCTTCATCAAGAGGACGAAAGGCCCGCTTCTCGCCGGGACTTTTGGCCTGCATGCCAGCCTGACGCTTTCAGACTCATCTTTGGACCTGTGCCGCCAAACCGCGCCTGATGACGTAGGCTTCCATATCCACGCGGCCGAGCATGAAGTGGATGAATATGACAGCCTGAATAAATATGGTATGCGCGTCATTGACCGCCTGCAAAAGCATGACATACTCGGACCGAAAACCATCACCGCACACGGAGTCCACTTTGATGCGCGTGAGATGCAGATCCTGGCTGAGACGGGCACCTGGCTTTCACATCAGCCGCGCTCGAATATGAATAACGGCGTGGGCGTCGCGCAAATCGAGTCGATGTTGCGAACGAGCATAAAAGTCTGTTTGGGGAATGACGGATTCTCGAACGCAATGTGGGATGAATGGAAAGCCGCCTACCTTCTGCATAAAGCCCACCATCGCGACCCGCGTCGTATGGGCGGGTACGAAGTGGCACAGATGGCGATCTATAACAACGCTACGCTGGCAAATGTCTTTTTCCCTGATGCGCCTATCGGGCAACTTATCCCCGGCGCGTATGCGGATCTTATCTTTGTTGACTATCAACCCAATACGCCATTGACCACAGGAAATCTGCCCTGGCATATTATTTTTGGTGTTCAACAAAGTATGGTCACTTCCACCATCGTTGGAGGCAGGGTCTTGATGAGAGACCGTGAATTACTCACACTTGATGAAAAGGAGATCTCAGTCAAAGCCCGCGAGATCGCGCCTAAAGTTTGGGACAGATATCAAAACGAAGTAGCCAAGGTTATGTAGAGGAGCTTATGATGAGTGAAGAATCCCTTTTAGTGAGGATTGCAGTACTGGGTGGAACAGGCAAGGAAGGTAAAGGTCTTGCATATCGTTGGGCAAAAGCCGGGTATCGCGTGCTGATTGGTTCACGCTCTTCAGAGAGAGCCGTGACTGCCGCATCCGAGATCATGGAATTATTGGAAGGCTCCTCCTCGGTGGTTGGAACTAACAACCTTGAAGCCGCGCGACAAGCGGATATTGTTGTCGTCACAGTACCCTACTCTGCCCATCGCGAGACACTTGAGAGCGTTAGAGATGTAATAAAAGGAAAACTGCTGATTGATGTCACAGTCCCGCTCGTGCCGCCAAAATTGTCGAAAGTACAAATGCCAGCCGCGGGGTCCGCTGCTCAGGAAGCCAGGGAAATTGTTGGAGAGGATGTGCAAGTGACTGCCGCGTTCCAAAATATCTCGCATGAACTTCTTTTCGATGAAGGTGATATCAACTGCGATGTGCTTGTCACCGGCACTAGCAAGGAAGCGCGCGCCGAAACACTGACTCTGGTTGAAGCTGCTGGGCTTACCGGATGGGATGCGGGTCCAATAGAAAATTCGGTTGTCGTTGAAGGTCTCTCCAGCGTGTTGATCAACATCAACAAAAGATATGGTTCCACACACGCAGGCATCAGGATCACTGGCGCCTATAAAAAATAAAGTGACTGCACTTACTCTAACTCCGCTCTCCAATATCCCACTGATCCGCCGAGACGACAACTTGGCGGATATTTTTGTGAGCTCATTAGTGGATTCAAATATATCGATACAGGATAATGACATTCTTGTTCTTGCACAAAAGATCGTTTCAAAAGCTGAGGGACGCGCTGTAAATCTCACCACTGTGACTCCATCGCAACGCGCGCTGGAACTGGCGAGAGCAACAGAAAAGGACGCCCGCGTTGTCGAATTAATTCTTCAGGAAAGCAACGAAGTGTTGCGCACTCGCGTGGGTGTCATCATTGTAGAACATCGGCTCGGATTCGTATGCGCCAACGCAGGCATCGATCATTCAAACGTTAATTCCCATCTCCCACCCTCGCTGAGCGGAGGACGTAGTCTGAAGACGAAGCGGGGAGAGGGGCAAGTGGTGAGGGAAGATTGGGTCCTGTTGCTCCCTGAAAACCCAGATCGATCAGCAGAAAACATCCGCAGGCAGTTCGAAGAAAAAACGAGCAGGAAGATCAGTGTGCTGATCATCGACTCGCATGGACGCGCCTGGCGTAACGGTACAGTCGGCATTGCTATTGGTATCTCAGGTTTGCCGGGGCTGGAGGATTTGCGTGGGCAACCAGATCTTTTTGGTTATCAGTTAAAGGTGACACAAGTGGGCGTGGCAGACGAACTCGCCGCGGCTGCCTCGCTGGTGATGGGTCAGGCCGCCGAAGGGACGCCTGTTGTGCATGTGCGCGGATTCCCGTATCCATTGCGCGCAGGTTCGCTCAAAGAATTGATCAGACCAAAAGAACAAGATTTATTTCGCTGACACCTCTTATTGACACGAAACACCGCAATTGGCACTGACCAATCCCATCATCATAAATAGACCAAAAGGCCATCCACATCCGCGTTACGCTGAATTTTTTTGTCCACTTGATTATGGCCATCTCGAAAATACCAGGTCATCCGGCGGCGATGGAATTGATGTATGGCTGGGCTTATTGAATACAAATCAAACGCGAGCAGAACATGAAATACTAACAGGAATCTTATGCACGTTTGATACACTCAAACGCGTCGCAGAGATCAAACTTTTGATCGGATGCACATCGGAAGAAATAAAGATCATACTGAATTTCCACGGCGAAATGCACACCCTCTTCATTCCCAACCCAAAGGCAAAAAATGAGTTTCCCTGAAAAATTTCTTGATCTGCTTAACGATGATTCAAAAGCCCTGCTTTACCTCGCAACCATCATGCCAGATGGATCTCCTCAAGTGACACCGGTTTGGTTCGACATAGATGGCGAATATATTCTCGTCAACACCAATGAACAGCGCGTCAAGGATAAAAACATGAGGGTCCGTCCGAAAGTGGCAATGACGATCCAGGACCCAAACGATATTTATCGCTATCTCGGCGTTCGCGGCGAAGTTGTCAGTTACACAACAGAAGGCGCAGATGAACACATCAACCAACTTTCCCTCAAATACGACAACGAACCCTGGACCTATCGCGAAACCCAAAAGCGGATCATCTTCAAGATCAAGCCGACTCATTTTGACGAACACAATTGACCTGCACAATTTTCTGCGGACTCGCCGATCCATCCGCCGCTTCAAAACTGACATTGTGCCGGCTTCCGTGATCGAAAGCATCCTCACTACTGCAACATACGCGCCCTCCGCGCACAACCGTCAGCCGTGGCGGTTCGTGGTCATGACCGATCCAGATGTTAAGACTCAGCTCGCAGATGCAATGGCGCAGGACTTTGAACACGACCTGACGCGCGACAACCTACCTCCTGAAAAAATTCAGGCTCAGCTCAAACGCTCCAGGGAGAGAATCACCTCCGCACCGGCCGCCATCCTGTTATGTCTCGATATGAGCGAAGCGGATTCTTATCCTGACGAAAAACGCAACAAAGCCGAATACATGATGGCAGTTCAATCCGTGGCTGCGGCAGGGATGCAATTATTGCTCGCCGCGCACGCCGAAGGGTTGGGCGGAGTCTGGGCCTGCTGGCCTTTGTTTGCACAGGAAACCATTCGCCATACTTTAAATTTATCTGATTCCTGGGAACCACAGGGAATGTTTTTTATCGGGTATTCCGAAGTCATTCCAGATGCACGGGAAAGAAAAGAAATTAAGAATGTTTCTCTGTTTTTATAAATGCTCTGTGCGCCGTCCCCGGCGTACAACTCGAATAAGCGCTACCAGGCACGGCGGCTGGAGCTGATATAAATTGAAAATTGTTGCACTCGCCGGCGGAGTCGGTGGCGCGAAACTCGCACATGGCCTGGCCCAACTTCTCAAACCAGAAGAATTAACCGTCATCGTCAATACAGGTGATGACTTCGAGCATTACGGTTTATACATTTGTCCCGACCTGGATACAGTCTGCTATACATTGGCAGGCATAGCCAATCCGGAAACAGGCTGGGGACGCGCGGGCGAAACATGGAATGCAATTGAGAACATATCGAAACTTGGCGGTCTTGATTGGTTCAAGCTCGGAGATAAAGATTTAGGCACTCATCTTGAAAGAACAAGACGATTGAAAGAAGGATATTCTTTAAGCCAGATCACAAGAGATTTCTGCGAGGCATGGGGAATACAACATACCATACTACCAATGTCTGACCGGCCCGTAAGAACATTCGTTGAAACAGACGAAGGTGAACTGGCGTTCCAGGAATATTTTGTCCATCGCAGATGTGAGCCGCGCGTAAAAGGATTCTGGTTTGACGGCATCGAACAGGCGGAACCAGCTCGCGGGTCGCGTGAGGCGATCCAGTCTGCAGATGCAATTGTCATTTGCCCGTCGAATCCGTGGGTGAGCATTGATCCAATTTTGAAGGTTTTTTCCAACCGGGAGAGGGGTTGGGGGGAGGGAAAGAATGTAGTTGCCGTCTCTCCTATTATTGGCGGTCAAGCTATAAAGGGGCCTGCAGCAAAAATGTATCGCGAACTGGGCATCGAACCATCGGCGCTGGCAGTTGCAAATCATTATCGTGGGCTTGTGACTCATTTCGTAATGGACACAATTGATGCGCAACTTATCGAAAGTGTGCGGGGTTTGAATATGCAGACCCATGTAACAAATACCGTAATGAAAAGTCATGAAGATAGAAAACGGTTGGCAGAAAATACGCTAAACTTTATTGGAAGTGACTTATGACATTCTGGGCAATTGTTCCTGTAAAACCTTTACGACGCGGCAAATCGCGTTTGGCTGGTATTTTGACAGAAGATGAGCGCACCGATCTCAACCGTGCACTTTTACAACATACTCTGCAAATACTTTCAGACTTGAAGGAAGTGGATGAGGTACTTGTGGTGAGTCGCGACCCACAGGTATTGACCATCGCACGCAATTACGGCGCGCGCACCGTGCGCGAAGATGGCCAGCCAGAGTTGAATACCGCGCTCAAACGCGCAACTGTCATCGCACAGGTTTACGCCACGCGCGGAGTTCTAGTGCTGCCTGCAGACCTGCCGTTGATCTCACGCGAAGATGCGCTGGCGTTGGTGGAACGCGCAACTGATCCGCCGGTAGTTGTGATCGCGCCGGACCGGCATGGAAAAGGCACGAACGCATTACTGATCGCCCCCGCGGGTTTGATCGAATATGATTTTGGTGAGAACTCTTTTCACCGTCACTGTGCTCTGGTAAAAAAAGCAGGAGCCAGGCTGGAGGTCGTAAACCTGACTTCGCTGGGCCTCGACCTGGATTCTCCTGAAGACTATGAGATGATAAAAAACCTGGAAAAAACAATATCCTTCTAATCCCACAAGGAGAATGCCATGACTGAGCGTGTTGCACTTTATCTGCAAGACTCGCACGATCTGCGCGACGGACTGGATTACGTGAGATACGCGGAAGAGAAAGGTTTTGAAGCAGTATGGCAAGCTGAATCTCGGCTTGTACGCGATGCGATCGTCCCAATGGCTGCCTACGCGGCAGTGACCGATAAGATCAAGGTCGGCTCTGGCGTCATCAATAACTGGACGCGCAACATCGGTCTCCTCGCGATGACTCTGCTCACACTCGATGATCTCGCGCCGAATCGAATCATCTGCGGAATTGGGGCATGGTGGGATCCGCTGGCAAAGAACGTTGGTATTGAGAGACGGAAGCCACTGCTTGCCATGCGCGAGACAATAGAAGTGGTGCGCCGCTTGTTGAATATGGAACGAGTCACTTTCCATGGTCAGTTTCATCATGTGGACGGAATCGAATTGGATGTGGTGCATGGCCGCCGCGAGCCGCGTAATGTTCCCATTATGATTGGAGCGACGGGTGATGTCATGATGGAAATGTCAGGCGAGATTGCAGATGGTGTTGTATGGAATTATTGCGTTCCCCCAGATTACAACGACAACGCTTTGGAATTGCTTGAAAAAGGATTGAAAAAATCGGGCCGCAAATTGGAAGACTTTGACCGGCCACAATTGATCGTCTGCTCGGTGGATGAAGATCACGACAAGGCAATTGAATACACCAAGGAATTGCTCTGTCAGTATCTTGCACAACAACCACACATCGCCAAAGCCTCGCGCGTTTCGCAGGATGTGATCAACGCTATCCAATCAATTTTGGGATGGCCCGCCACCAAGGAACAGATCAACAAAGCCAAACACCTTGTGCCGGACGATCTGGTCCATCGCATCACCGCTTCAGGGACGCCTGCTGAGGCAAAAAGCAAAGTGGACGAATACAAGAAACGGGGCTGCACTTGCCCGATCCTATATCCCGTTGGCGGGAATTTCAAATTGTTGATTGATACCTTCGCGCAAGCCTAGAGGGGTAGCAAATTAAACGATAAGACATCCTGGCATAACAGTCGGGAAGTCTTATTAGAGTCCTTGCAGTTGATCAAGCAGCATTTGCAATGCAGCCTCCGCCGCATGAGATTTATTCTGCACACGGTCACCTGAAAACTGAAATACCCTGGCCCATTCGCCCTCCTTCGTGACCAATCCTATCCAGGTGGTGCCCACAGGCTTTTCGGGCGTGCCACCCCCAGGACCAGCAATCCCACTGACTGATACGGCAATATCTGCGTTCAGCGCATTGCGCGCGCCGCGGGCCATCTCGATCACAATCTCACGACTCACAGCACCTTTGGCATTCAGCGTTTCCCACTGAACGCCTAAAAGATTCACTTTTGCTTCATAAGCATAAGCTAGAACCCCGCCCAAAAAATACCCGGAGGAGCCCGGCACATCCGTGATGCGATTCCCCACTAGCCCTCCTGTGCAAGATTCCGCGAGCGCCAACTTCAATCCGCGCGCCTGTAAGAGTTCTCCAATTTGAGCTTCCAATGAAGTCTTCATATGAACCTCCGCTAAATTGTCATGCAGATTATACCCGGCGCGTCTTTATTGTCGGTTATAATTTCATCCATGGCAGACTGGGCCGGAAAAACACTTGGAAAGGTTCACATTGATGACCTTGTAGCCCGCGGGGGTATGGCTGAAGTGTATACAGGCACGCATGAGTCTTTTGGGCAGGTGGCTGTGAAAGTTATGAGGGGCCTGCTTGACCGGGACTCAGATCAACTTGCCCGATTCAAGCGCGAAGCCGAGGTGGTTGAAGAGTTGCGCCATCCCAACATTGTCCAAATGTTCGATTACGCCGTGGTGGATGAGACCCCTTGCATCATAATGGAATATATCCCGGGGCCTTCACTCGCTGCCTACATGAAAAATCTACACGATAATAAACAAAGACTTCCCATTGGCATCGTCGGGCATATTCTAACCTCCATGGCAAGTGCGCTCGATTATGCCCACAGCAAAGGCATGGTCCACCGCGATATAAAACCTGCCAACGTACTTCTGCGTTCGCGTTCTGAATCTATTGAACTTGATAAATCTTTGCCATTGGATGTAGAGCCGGTTCTCACCGACTTCGGCCTGGTGCGCCTGCTCGACTCGACCATGCATACGACGGCTGGTTCCGTCAGTGGCACGCCCACCTACATGAGTCCTGAACAAGCCCGCGGCGAAAAAGTGGACAATCGCACAGATATTTATTCGTTCGGCATCATGCTTTATGAGATGCTGGCTGGTGAGGTTCCATTCCAGGCAGATACGACCTTCGGTATGTTGATGAAACACATCAACGAACCTCTTCCACCCATCAAAGGCATCTCAAAAGATCTACAGGCACTGCTCGATCGCACGCTCGCAAAAGATCCCTCTCTGCGTTATGAGAGTGCGGGCGATCTGGCAAATGAGTTCATGGCACTCTTCAACGGGCAGACTATATCTCCCGGAACATTGCACATTGCAGAAATCGCACGCAAGGCAGCCGAAGCCAGCAGGCAGCGTGCCTCTCAACCCCTCGAAGCAAGCCGCCCGGGCCGCTCTTTTCTTCGGATTGGGATTGAACTTGCTGTGGTAATAGGCTTCGGATTGATTCTCTTTCGATTATTCGCCAATCCAGGCGCCAACGCAACTGCAACTCCCCCACCGACGCTAAATCCAGATTTCCCTGTAGGCAAATTGCAATTCACGGACGTAGGCGGCCTGGTCGATCATTTCAGTAT
>JAXIPJ010000030.1:0-18082 GCA_045402985.1 Anaerolineales bacterium | reverse complement strand
TCATCAAAGCCGGCGCGGTTCGCGTCTGTTTTGATGAGGGCGGAGTTTACATAGGCGCCTGCCACCTTGCCGCGCGCCGGGATGACGTTATCGTCAATGCGCCGCCACGAGGAAACGGTCACGTGGGCGTCCGTGTCGTTCTGTACGTACGGCTCATAAGCCATCACAAACATACAGAACTCATCTTTCAGATCATGCAGTTTTACGCCAATCCCCAGATCTGCCTTGTAAAAGTTCGGGCGCATGTAAATATCCTGTTGCCAATTGTCGGTGCGGAGCAGGTCAAGCGTCAGCTGAATCAAACTTTCTTCATCATAGCTGGTCTGCATGGCCAGCATGCGCGCTGAATGTAACAATCGTCGAAAATGGTCATAGGGACGAAAAACGAAGAGACATTTCTTCTCTTCGTTCCAGTATCCTCGCATTCCGCCAAATACGGCTGTGCCATATAAAAAGCCATGAGTGGCGATATTAATTTTTGCGTCCGCAAGCGGGACAATTTTTCCCTCAAAAAAAGCATGCTTCGAGAGATCCATCAAACGCCTCCAAAATGGAAATAGGACCAACTCTTACAGAGGGATTATACCTGATTCAATTCGGCTTATATTTGGAAATGGATATTTTGATAAGTACCGTGGAGTGGAAATCAGTTTTGACACCAGCCTTATATATCAAGTTAGCTCGAATTTATCTTAAGTCGTTTCTTCCAGGGCAAGGGCAATCGCCTGTTCCATGCTCATGGCGCGGCCCTCTGCAGCCAGTGCTTCAAACCTTGCCTTGCCAAGTTGCTCACGAATGGTAACCACTATGCTGGGTTCTTTAGGCATGTCATAGTCGAAAAGAATGCCTATGGATTTATTTAGGGAATCAACAGCGCTGATCAACCTCGCGGCATGTTCGGATTTACCTTGATGGAACGCTACCCTCCCTATTATTTCCAGTAGACAACATAATAGTCTCTTATCTCCAGATTTGTTATCTAATGTTAAGGCCTGCTCCGAATACGTCCTCGCTCGACTATAGTTACTTTGCCTGTAAGCTAAAATTGCTAAGAATTGGAGAGCAAAAGAATTCAGCCACTTGTCCGCATGTTTCCGAGCCAGTGCCAAAAACTCCTCGTAATAGACACGCGCTTGTTCGAAATCGCCTTGTGTCCCGGCCAAGCTGCCGAGATCCCCAAGAAGATAATTGATAATTGCCCAATTCCCCATCTTGCGAGATAGAACCAGGCCTTCTTCTAACAGGTTCTGTGCTCGCTTGTAATCACCTTGCCACATTACTGCTATGCCCAGGTGGTGCAGTGAGAGGGCAAGCCCCCACTCATTTTTCTGTTCCTGCGAGAGCGCCAGACATTGCTCGGATAACGCAGCGGTTCGTTCGATATCAGACCGTCCCATTGCCATAGAGGCTGCTCCGTTCAAGAGTCTGATCTGTATCAGCGGCGGTGCGCCCATGCTGATCGAGAGCGCTTCATCGTACCACCGGCGTCCCTCGATGAAGTGATTGTGCATATGCCAGAAGAGCCACAATGCACTTGCAAGATGAAATCCTGCCTCTGCACTATTTCCGAGACCCCATCTTAATGCAGTCCGGAAGTTGTCCATCTCACTCTCCAATCGTTCCAGCCAAACCGGCTGTTGCGAACCATGAAGTTTGACTTCCCCCTCTTCCGCCAAATTCAGGAAAAAGTCGAGATGACGGTTTTGGGCGCGCTCTGTTTCCTGTAATTCAGATAATTTTTCATGTGCGTACTGGCGGATAGTCACCAACATCTGATAACGCGCCTGCCCTGCCTGTTCCTGCAAGAACACCAGCGATTTTTCCAACAGACGTGTCAATAAGACAGGTATATCGTCCGTTTCAAGATCATCGCCTGAACAAATTGTCTGCGCTTCTTCCAGCGTCCAACCGCCCACGAAGACTGCCAGGCGGCGGAATAAGGTTTGTTCTTTTTCAGGTAGTGAGTTGTAACTCCAGCCAATGGCATTGAGCAATTTCTTTTGTCGCGCAGGGACGGCGCGCATGCCGTCGGCTGAGAGAACCAATTGATCGGTCAATTGCGACAGGAGGGCTTGCGCGGACATCCAACGGAGGCGCGCGGCGATCAGTTCGATTGCCAGTGGCAAGCCGTCCAGTTGAGAGCAGATCGCTGTGACGGCATTGACGTTATCAGCATTCAATTTAAAGTCGGGGCGCACGGCGCGACCACGTTCGGCGAATAGTTTTATTGCTGAGAAGTGTGATAGCCCATCCATATCCATCGATTGCAATTCCGTTGGGGTGGGGATATTGAGCGCCGGTACAGGATACAGCCATTCGCCCGGAGAGCGGATCGCTTCACGGCTGGTGGTCAGGATTTTTAAATGTGGGCAGGCTGAAAGGAGGTCGGATGCCAGAATTGCCGTTGTATCGAGCACATGCTCAACATTGTCCAAAATGACCAGAACATGCTTATCCCCAATTTCGTCCTTGAGCTGTTCAGAAGGGGAACGGTCGTGTGTTTCTACAAAGCCAAACGATTGAGCGATTGTCAACGCAACCAGGTTCGAGTCTTCAAGCGGAGCCAGTCCAACAAAGAAAACGCCATCAGTGAATTCAGGGAGTGACTCGCGCGCGACCGCAAGGCTCAATCGGGTCTTACCAATGCCCGGCGGACCGACCAGGGTGACCAGCCGCGTATCAGGGTTTGACACATATTCGCGCAGATCGGCAACTTCCTTGTTGCGTCCTATGAAGGAGGTCAGCGGGGTACGCAAATTTGTGCGTGGTGATTGTGTTGAGTCACGCCATGGCGTTTCCCCGCGTTGTTCACTGGGGGCTTTTGCCCAATCGCCCCGGGAAAACCTTAGGAAGGCTTTTCTTTCGTTTGAGGGGATGGTGAAGATTTCTGTCAGCCGTTCGACGATCTGTGCCGAGGGGCGGCGTTCCTCGGCTTCGATTTTACGCAGGGTAATGGCGGCGCAACCAATCTGGTGTGCCAGTTGTTCGCGGCTCAAGCCCCTGCCCATTCGTTGATGCTTAAGCCACTCGCCGAAGGATACCTCAGTCAAAGTTCCCTCATCAATGTATCAATTTTGTATCACTAAAGGATACCAAACCAGATCGCAGATCCTGTAAAGTACAAATGTTGGACGGAGTATACCATGTGGAAAATCATGAGATTCCATTTCGGATTATTGGCGTGTACGAAGCGTATCTAGATCGGTTTACTCCCTGCGCAAGCTTTACTCGCAAAGCCCCGCCAAGAGACGGCGGACCAAGCCAATATGACAACAAACTTTTCAAATCAACCCACAAAAAGGAGATTTAATCATGACAACAATTCCAAGCGGAGCCGTTAATCATATCGCCCTCACTGTCACAGACAGGGACCAGTCGCGCGAATTTTACACCAGTCTGCTGGGTTTTCAGTTCATTACCGAATTTGGGCCGAAATACCTGTTGAGCAATAACAGCGTGATCCTGGCGTTGAACCCCGCACCCGACCCTGCCCGCGCCATTGCCGAGGACCGTTTCGATGAGAACCGCGTCGGGTTGGACCATGTCAGTTTCAACGTGGCGAATCATGCCGAGCTTGAAAGCGCAATCAAACTCTTCGACGAGCGCGGCGTTCCGCACGGGGAGATCAAAGACCTGGATGGACTCGGCATCTACGTGCTTGCCTTCCGTGACCCGGACAATATCCAGGTGGAGTTGACTGCTCCGAAGGGTTAAACCCATCTCATAGGGAATTTTTTCGAGGTGGAGTTGGTACTTCTTCCTGACAGGCTGGATGAATGGACCTCTTGCAAAAGTCGATGAGTGAGTGGTTTTGAGTTCCAAATTATGGAAAGCGGCTATGAGGTTGAAGCGGAGCGCGAACGGTGCACGGCCTGCTCTCTCCCCGAAGTGGCGGAGATAAACATCCGCCACTCGATGGATGTGATTGGAGAGTTTCTGCTGTAATATGAAAATATTAATTTCCCAACTCAATTTTCGCGGCCTGTCTCACATAGATTGGTCCGGTGCGGAACTTTCTGAGATACCGGTATATGAAATCGATCTGGGTGGCGTAAGCCTAGTGGGTCAAAAGTTAAGGGACCTAACATGCATAAGCACGTGGCGAGATGATGCAGTTTGGGTGTGAGATGTCTCGCGTTAGTAATTTGACAGGAATTGTTGATTTACTAAGTTTGATTATCGCCGAAGTTGCCGCCAGGGCTGGTTTCGCAGATACAAGCCATTTTCACCGTCACTTCAAACGGAGATTTGGCTTCGCCCCCGGAATACTGACAAAATAGAGCAAGATTATACAAATAATGAGCAAGCATGTTCTATGAATAGAAAGGCCAATCGTGCTAAATTATTTTGTAACTGATTGGCCGCACATGGCACAGAAATCATGGACTATATTCTCGATTTCATGAATGTTCATCCATGGACGCAAGCCGGTAATATTTTTGCTTCATCGCATTAAGCCCAGGAGGCATCGTGATGTTCGATCCAAGAAAACTTCGCCAGGCCAAGACCGAAGACATTCAGAAGATTCTGTTCTCCGCGCCGAAAAAAGCGTGGGCTGTTCCGGAAGGTCCGATGGAGGGTGTCACATTCGAAATTCACTCCAGTTTCGAACTCGACAAACTTTCCAGCGCGTTTCCTAACGAGTTCCGCGACATTAGAGATGCCATGCCGAAGCGTCTTGAGCGCTGGGCGCGCGTACACTCGGCCGGGGGATTTACGCGAACCGATGACATGCCCGGTGGCAAGGCTGCGGAGGCCGCGCCGTTCGCGCTCGAAAGCGTTGAGTTGGGTGCAGTGTATGTCGATGTTGTAGACAAGTCGTACATCCACTTCTCGTCCAATCAGCTACCTCAAACGGGCTTGCCCATATCGCTCAAGAAGGTCGACCTGAAGTGGGAAGTAACCAAGGGAAAGGATACGCTGACGTTCTCAGTGCGCGGAGCGTTATCTCTTGACGTAGTGATCGAGTACTCGACCGACGACAAGTTATCTTCCAAAATCGCCGCCATGATTCTTTCCGCCTCCCTGCCGGGGCTGGATGAGCTCGTCGAACTGGGGCTGCCACTGAAGGAGATCAAGGCTGCAGGAGCACCGAAAACATTGGAAACCTGGCTGGTGAATGGCAAGGGCCAACGCGTTGCGCGATTGGCGGGCCATAGCATCTCAGGCATCAAGACGGGCCCAATTGATAGGGTGCTCTTTAGAATACCGAAAGGCTTCCATAATCTTCGCAACGGGAAGCCCAAAAGCGAGGGTGTGTGGTACCCGCTTGGGACCCCGCATCAAAGAAGGCATGGTAAGCCAGCGAAAGGAAGGAAAGCATCAGCAGAACAGGCTACACAGATGCGCGCAGCCTATAGCGCCAGCAACTATTCTATGATTCCCGTGGGGCAAGTGGTCCCTCCCCAGATCAGCACTGAGCCAGCATTCGCGGAATGCTTACCTTCGACGACACATGCAAGCTCAGCCCTGGAGATCCGCCAGTCGTTGCTTGATGCAATCCAAGATCTTATCAACCTGATAGCCGGAAGGCTTGGCACTGTAACAGGAACGCGGGTCGATCCTGAAGATCCAGAGAATACCGTCGTCGATCTGACTATCGATTGGTTGGCACGGCTCGAACAGTTTCACCAGAACCGGGGCGAAGCAGGTGATGCCCTATTCTGCCTGCTGCGCGATCCTGTTGGAGGAACGGGGTTACTCGACACGCTTGCGGATACCCTCGCTCGCCAGTTCGTCGCAGCCGATGATCCCATTCCGCTTGGGGGCGAGGATGATCCGGTTGTACTGGAACAAGCCATCGAAAACGAGATTGCCGCGCTCGCGGCGAATGTTTCGATCCCCGCGGCCGCACGGTACGGCGGGCTCTCGGCCGCCTCTCGCGCTATAGTGCGCGAGGCAGTGCTCAACCAGCGCCTCGCAACCATCAACCTCCCAATCGATGGTGACTTATTAGACCTGGAATGGCCAAGCGAGGATTTTGACCTAGTCCACATTACGTTACAGCTCGAACAACTGGCGATTGAATTTCGTGCTTCGGGCATGCTCAACAACACCATTCAGCGACTGCTGATTACAGTGCCTGACAGCAACCGACCTCGCATCGAGTTCGAACTTGCACTGGAGCAACTCGACGCCACACTTACTATGGAACGCTCGCCGGGATTGGCGTTTTGGCTGACAGCAGCTGGCGTGCTGGTGGCTCTAGCCATAGTTACGCCAGTTGCGGTGGCGGTAGTCATTATGACCCTAATCGGTATGGGTCCGCTTGGACTCATCGTGCTGGGTCTGCTGCTCTCAGGAGCCCCGGTCGCCACAGTGCTCGGCGGTGCGTTAATACTTTCCGCGGTGACCTATCTCGTTTGGGATGTCACCCAGGTTCGAGTGAGCATGGAGCAGCCTATTCTGCAATCAAACATATCCGTAGATCGGGGCAGCGAACCCGAGGAAGTAGTTCTTGACCCGGACCAGGTTTCTCTCGATGGCGAAATTACTGTGTCTGTCAACTCGGAGATCCCCAGTGGCATTCACCAGATCTGGGATTTCGTTGTTAATTTCGCACTTACGATATTCAATGACCAAGTCGTGGAAGCTATAGAGGAACGCACAACCAACAGTCTGGAAGAGGTGATTCGGGGCCTGCCCCACTTCCGCCTGCCCCAGCCCTTCGCCGCTGAGGTCCCAGTCGAAGTCACAGGAGCTCTTGTTGATCATATCGACGTCAATGCTCCAAGACATCGACTTGTTAGCATGGCTGCCAATGGTGTGCCAGAACGGTTGCTTTCCGCCGGTGCTCTCACCAGAATGGAGTTTCCGTTTCCAGCTTTTGCTCCACATCTGACTCAGGTGGATCCCGACCTAAGAGAGAAACTAACCGCACGAATGGAACAGGTCAGGCAGAATGGGGGGAACCCTCGTCTGGGGTATGCAATCTCACAAAACCTCCTGAATGGGATCGTTTTCTCCCAATGGCTGGCGGGTCGATTTGTATTTCACTATAACAACGCGCAGATTAACGAGGCGTTCTTCACACTGATCGAGGCTTGTCCGGAATGCGCAGATATCAGCGATCGCGAGGTGCATGTGTGGGCTGCGGCCTCACCACTGGTCTTCGTGACAGAGCGGGCCTATTTGGAACAGGAGCCCAACAAACCTTACCTATCGGTTTTCTTTCCGGATGTTCGGGTCTGTATCTCAGGGATGAAAGGCAAGTTCTCCACACTGGAGATTCGGTTCTCTATTGAAACCATAGCGCATGTGGCTTTTGGTGGAGTCGGAATGGACAATATGCGGACGTTTTTCAGCCTGGAAAGAGATTTCCTGAATGTCCTGTTTGATGACACCAGTCAATTCCTGCAGTTGAGTCCGGTAAGTACGCAGGGGTTAGAGGTCAACGGTCCTGGTTTCCATTCGATCGCGGCAATGGATGATACGCAGCGTGTGGAATTGTTGCAGGCCACTGAACCGTTGCTTGAAGCCGCAGCGGTACGCTTGCTGAGGCGTAACAATGTCAACCAGATCGCGTTCCTTCGCGATGCTGCTACCAATGCAAACCGATTTAACATGCAGTTCTATGACAGTATGGTGCTGGCCGACATCCGGCCGCGCCGGGCAAGCCTGTTTGTGGTGATCGCAACCCACGGCCCAATCACCCAGGTTATTCCAACGCGCGATGAAAACGATCAGCTAATTAACCCTGTTGTAGATTTGGTGAATATGTCCTGTGAGGAATGGGAAGAGCTCGGGGTGGATTTTGAAGCATGAAATTGCTTCCTGGAAGCTGTGGAGACAAGTTACTCTTGTATCTCCCGAGAGGAGAGAGTTCCAACAAGATGCTGCCCATTAGGACGGATCCATATGATCAATTGTCAAGGATCAAGCATCAATGATGCTTATATAAAAGTTGAGCTGTAAAAAACTGATTTCGGGATGACTTTAGATCCTGGATATTAGGAATATGTCGCGCTTCATGAATATCTCAACCAACTGGTAATTTAAGAGTCGAGTTAGTTCGCAAAACTATAGAGTAATCCACTATCAAATAGGAGAATAAACTCATGAAAAATAACTTTCTTTCTATCGCGGCGCTACTAGATCTTGTTCCGGTCTTTATTTCCCCGCTATGCCGTAGGCGCTACGAGCGATGTGTTCGCAACTGCTATCGAACGCGTGACCAGCAGTTAGCCAGGAACCAGGCTCAGCGTGGCATGCTGGAGTTTCAGCGTCTGCGTGATCTCAGTGACTGCGCCATTCAGAATATTGGGAATGACCAGGCCAGGATAGAATGCCAGAGACAGGTGAACGCTGCGGCAGATACGGTCATGGCTCATCTTGATGACGCGGCTTATGCACAATTTGATCATTGCATGGCCGAGTGCAGTCAAGGAGCAAAGGACTGCGACAGCGAAGCGCGCTTCTATGGCGAAGTTGTCTCTCCGATGGTGACGGTCGAAGTTGAGTGCATCGATGGCACCAATGCGCCATGCTTCCTGAAAGTACGAGAGATTTGCAAAGAGATTTCGGGGCCGTGTGAAGACTGCTGGAGATCACTTTGTGGCGATAGTACATGGTTCCTCGAGTCCGACCTCCCACTGGCCGTTACTCTGGTCGCTGCGACAGACCCAAAGAAGGATGCACGAGTACTTTCCCATACATCCAAGAAAGGCAAGGTAGTCGCTCTACCCATTCCGAAGCAAATTAAATTGAAGAGAAAAGAACAGTTGTATATTGGCTTCCACTCAACCAAGAAACCAGCTAAGCCAGTGCAGGTAATCATTCACAGAAGCAAATAGCCTAATGGATCGTTTTGTATGACTTTCTACTTCGTGTCATCGATCCAACCATCCTGCGAGGCGTTATCACCACCGGTCCACAAATCCTGAGAATGGTGGCGGAGCTTTCTTTCCTTTTCATGTTTGCCAGCGTGAGCGGCGATATGATAGGGTTGGCCTCTTTGCCCTCTAATTGGCTGGTGGATTGGCGAAGGTTTTATGATTTCCGGGATGTGCCAGTTCCACCGACGCTCAATCTGGCGCGGCGGATTGGCACCGCCTTGGCGCTGCCCCTGAAAACATTGCCAGCATTTCAAGGTCAGGAATAGATGGCTGCGCTCGCCGTGCGCAATCTGCTGTGTGGACGATTGCTCGGTTTGCCCAGTGGACAGGCGATCGCGGAATTCCTTGGCGAAACAGCCCTGAACGCAGTCGGCTGGATTGATACGACGATTGCCTGTGATCTGAATTCGAATGAATAGTGCTTCGTATTGCCGATAAATTCTATTCGCTCGATTGTCAACATAAAATACTGACCTAACTGCCTAGGTTTATGGAAGCCTAACAATAGGATCCAGCCTATACCGCGAAGCGGCGCGGCTTGATGTCGCCTCTCAAGTCGAGTTTGTTGTTCTTGATCTTGGCAATGCGTCGATCAATCACGCGACCGCCTTTGAAGGTCAAGCCCGCCTTATTGGAATAAACTTGATCTGCTCACATTATCGGAAAATTCAAAAGGAGTCTGTAATGAAAACTTTTAGAATACTAAGCCTTGATGGTGGTGGCGTAAGAGGTGCGTATAGTGCCGCAGCATTAGCGGAAATTGAGGAACAGGCGAAGGTAAAAATCATAGATTACTTCGACCTTATTACGGGAACATCAACGGGCGGAATTCTGGCAATTGGTCTAGGTTTGGGTTTCTCCGCCAAAGACCTTTTAGATTTTTATCAGCAAAAAGCTAAAGACATTTTCAAAGCTACAGGCTTGTTTACTGGCATAAGACAACTTTTTCGTGCAAAATATGAAGCTGAAAATCTGCGTGAGGCGCTGATGTCGATCATTCAAGAAAGAAAGCTTGGACAATCAAAACGTCCGCTTGTTATTACTTCTTACAATGCTTCACGTAATGGTGCGCATCTCTTCAAAACATACCATCATATAGAACATGACCGCCATTATTTGATGTTAGCAACGGATATTGCAATGGCGACAGCCGCTGCTCCAACTTATTTCCGGTCTAGGGAACTTCCACTTGGCGACAACAATAAAATGCAAACATTTGTAGATGGAGGTGTATGGGCGAATTGTCCAATACTTGTTGGGATTACTGAAGCCACAAAATATATGGACGCAAGTCTAGAAAATATCGATGTTTTTAGCATCGGAACTACATTTGCTACATTTAAGATAAAAGATAATCAGAAAACAGGTGGTGTTACCCAATGGAATCTTAACCTACTTAATTTGATTATGAGCGCTCAACAGGCAGCAGTTGTAGGTACAGCAAACACCCTTCTAAAAACACCTGTTGTCAGAATTACTCGGGAATTGACTCAGGACATTTCTTTAGATGATTATCAGGAAGTGCCAAAATTGGCTGATTTTGGGCGGGAAGACGCAAAAAGAGAGTTTCATACTATTAAGGAAAGGTTTTTGAACGAACCAGCGTCGCCATTCAAACCTGTAAAATCTGTGACTTTGTAATAGAAATAACTGAAGACTAAATAGCAATTTCGTCCCTTGCCATTTTGCGTTCTCTGATTAGGGGAAACTTAAAGGAATGATCAGGAGAGTGCCAAACATGTTCAATCGTTGATGGTGATCCAGGATGGGGTGGATAGGAGCGAGCTTTGTTGCTAAGGTATCCAATAAATGTTTCTATATTTAGTGTGGAATTCTCTTGACAAATCCAGTTTCACGGGTAAAATCTAATTCGATAACCATCGAATTAGATTGAGAGCATGAATTATGAACGAGCAACCAGAAATTCTATCTTTTGTCAAAGCCATGGCGTCGGCAGACCGTTTGCGAATTGTCGGTTTGTTGAGCCAGGGTTCAAAACGCGCCGCGGAGATCGCGGAGGCGTTGGGCATGCACCCGTCAGATGTGATGCGGCATCTGGAACAGTTGACAGCATCTAACGTTGTTAGCGAAGCGGACGGAGTCTATGACCTGAACGAGAAGGCGATCGAGTCGCTGGCGCGCGGTCAGTTTGAAGGCAAGCGTCCAGTCTATGTGCCTGAGGAAGATCGGCAGGAGGACGTCCGCAAGGTGTTGAAGGCCTATCTCAACGCGGATGGTACCATCCGGCAGCTTCCGCAGGAGGGAAAGAAGATGCTGATCATCCTGCATTTTATTCTGGATGCATTCTCGTTTGATGCGAACTATACAGAAAAGGAAGTGAATACGATCCTGCGCCGCTTTCATGTGGATACGGCCACGCTGCGCCGTAACCTAATTGATTATGGTTTCATGGCCCGTGAAAGTGACGGCACAAGGTATTGGAGAATTAATTAAACACCCATGTAATGTCATTCTGAGCGGAGCGAAGAATCTCTACGATCGTCACAGAGACCCTTCGCTGTCGCTCAGGGTGACAAACTAAAAAACTATGACAAACACAGAACTTCTCACCTTCTTCAAGGCAATGGCAGACGCGAACCGGCTCAAGATCGTAGGTCTGCTTGCAGAAAAACCATACAGTGTGGAGGAACTTGCCGTGCTGTTGAAACTCAAACCTTCGACTGTTTCGCATCACCTTTCGCGCCTGGCAGAAGCTGAGTTGGTGAAAGCGCGCGCCGAAAGTTATTACAGCGTCTATCAACTCGATCAGTCGGTGCTGGAGGAGAAGGCGCGCAGCATGTTTTCACAGACCGAGCTTTCATCTGTCGCCGCGGAAGTGGACGCGGATGCGTATGACAATAAAGTGATCAAGGATTACTCAAAGCGTGATGGAAGTTTGAAGACACTGCCCGCCCAGCGCAAAAAACTTGAGGCCATCCTGCGGCACGTTGTAAAATCATTTGACTTGGGAAAACGCTACAGCGAAAAGCGCGTGAATGAGATCCTGGTGGGGTATCATGAAGATACCGCGACCCTGCGGCGTGAATTGGTAGGATCTGGATTGATGCAGCGCGAAGGCGGTGGGGGAGAGTATTGGCGCGTTGAGAATAACTAACCGCGAAGCCCGCTAAGAACGCGAAGATTTTAAAAAGGTTCTTAGCGAGCTTAGCGCTCTTCGCGGTTCAAAAAAGACACGGAATTTCTCCGTGTCTTTTTTTACTTCTTTACCATCTGCTCCTTGTTTACCAATCCCCTTTGCCATGCGTAGACGGCCACCTGCGTTCGGTCTGCGAGATGTAGTTTGCTCAAGATATTGCTCACATGACCCTTCACCGTATATTCACTGATCACCAGTTTTTCAGCGATCTGACTGTTCGTCATGCCATTGGCGATCAGACGCAAAACATCCAACTCACGTTCGGTCAATTCAGTAAATAGAGGCTGTTCTTCACTATTGTCACTGCGGATGTTCTGCAGGACGCGCGCCGCGACCAACGGATGCAGCGTCACCTCTTTTTGTGCGGCGCGATATAGTGCATCCACCAGCTTCTCCATTTTCATGTCTTTCAAAATATACGAGATGGCGCCCGCCTTCAACGCGGGGAAGATATGCACATCTTCATGATATGAAGTTAACACCACGACCTGTGTGCGCGGGCTGATCTGCTTGATCTGGCGCGTCGTTTCGACACCGTCCATTCCCGGCATGATCAGATCCAGCAATACGATATCGGGGATAAGCTCTGAAACCAGCTTGACAGCCACCTCGCCTGAAGCCGCCTCACCGACCACCTGAAATTCCTTGACTGTTTCGAGATAAGACCGAATGCCATTGCGGACGACCTCATGATCGTCCACGATCAAAATGCTGATGAGATTATTATGATGATTGTTTGCCATTACCGCTTCCTTCCCAGCTTTTGGCTGGTATCTGAACAAGAATCCTGGTGCCATGCCCGGGCGCGCTCTGGATCTGCACCGTGCCATGGATACTGGTCACGCGCTCACGGATCGAACGCAGACCCATTCCCTGTGATTTCACTCCGGACTCGAATCCACAGCCATCATCAGACAGGGTAAGTTGTATAGAATCAACATTGTAAACCAGCGCCACATCCACGTGCTGTGCCTTGCTATGGCGTGCCACATTCGCCAGAGATTCCTGAGTCACGCGATAAATTGCCTGCTCGATCTCAAGCGGCAGACGCTGCTCGTTGCGAATGACAAGTTTTGCCGTGATATCGCTGCGATTTTCCCATTCGAAAACATATTCACGCAGTGCAGTTGCCAGTCCTTTTTCCTGTACCGCGATCGGGTAAATTTCCTGCACGAGGAAGGTCAATTCCTGGATCACATCACTGACAAGGTTTTCCGCCTGATCGAGATGGATGGAGACAGAGTTCCCGTTTCCATTCAAAATGCCGCGCGCTGTTCCCAACTGTGCGAGCGCAGCAAAGGCCTTTTGTTTCGCGCTATCGTGCAGGTCACGCGCCAGGCGGCTGCGTTCCTCCATCACTGCCAGGTCCTTGGTCTGCTCGAAAAGCTCCATATTGGCAATGGACATTGAAGCGCGGTCTGCCAGTGCTGAGAAAACGCGTATGATATCTTCGCCGATAAAATCCGGCCTCTTAAAAGCGACGTTGAAAACTGCGACCACCCTGTGATCTACGACGATTGGCAAATGCACAAAGGAGCGTACCCCGTCCGCGATGATGGCGTCGCGAACATCAGGGCGCATTGTATCAGGTTCAAGTTCCCGGGCGATGACAGGTTTGCCGGTAGCCAGCACCTGACCAACGTTCCCTTCGCCTCTGGCGAATTCCATTACTTTTAGCGTTTGCGCGGAATAGCCATGGCTGACGCGCGGTAATACTTTTGTCTGTCGCTCATCCCATGCAAAGACCACACTACAATCCGCGTGGAGCAAATCCACAGCTACATCCACCAGCGTTTGAAAAACCTGATTAAGACTTACATTGCGCAGGATCTTTTCGTCTGCCTGATAGAGCGCTTCCAATTCACGGCCGCGTTTTTCGAGCGCATGCGTTCTTTCCTGGACGAGGCGTTCCAGCGCGCGGTTATGATCCTGAATGGACTTGGTGCGTAATCGGAAACCGCCGACGATTACAGCAACTGCCGCGATACTCAAAAGTATACGAAACCAGATTGTCTGCCAGTAAGGCGGGATAACATTTACATTTAACCGAAGGGGGGTTTCATTCCAGACGCCGTCGCTATTGGTGGCTTTTAATAGCAATGTGTATTCGCCACCCGGAATGTTTGTGTAACGCCCGGCGTGTTTTGTGCCAATGAAATGCCAGTTCGTATCGAAACGTTCAAGCCTGTAAGCATAACGGTTTTTAGCTGGCTGGTTGTAACTCAAGGCGGCAAACTCGAATTCAAGTGAATTCTGCGGCCATTCAAGCGTCACATCCTGAGCGGTTTCCACGCTGGAATCGATCGCAATGGGCTGGTCGTCCTGCGTAAGCGATGTCAGTGTGATCTGTGGCGGGTGTGGGTTATCGATAATGTTTGACGGATGGAAGACGGTGAGCCCGTTAATACCCCCGAAATAGAATTCTCCATCTTTGCCTTCAGCGTATGCGCTTGAATTGAATTCATTGCTTTGCAAGCCGTCGCCTGCATCGAAGTTTCTGAAGGTGCCGGTTTCAGGGTCGAAGCGTGAGACCCCATAATTCGTGCTCATCCACAAACGGCCCAGATCATCTTCGAGAATGCCATATACGACCCCATTGGGAAGGCCGTCTCTTTCAAGAAAATATGTGAATGAATCTGTTTCAGGGTGATAGAGGTTGAGGCCTCCACCAGCGGTGCCGATCCATAACCGTTCTTTTGCATCCTGGTAAATTGAAAGGATCGAGTCACTGCTAATGCTTTGCTCATTGGATGGATCATGAAGGTAGCGGGTAACTGTGCCTGTTGTAGGGTCCAGGCGATTAAGCCCATTCTCAAATGTGCCGATCCATAGATTCCCTTCAGCGTCTTCATGGATCGAGAAAATCTTGCTGCTGCTCAATGTGGCTGGGTCATTAGGATCAGAGCGGTAATGTGCGAATGTATTCGTTTCTTTATCGAAGCGGTCGAGCCCATTGGATGTGCCGATCCATAATTGTCGGTGGCTGTCTTCGTAGAGCGCATAAATGGAACTTGCGCTCAAACTATTAGGGTCATTTGCATCATAGCGATAATGTGTAAACGTGGTATTGTCAGGGTTGAGCCGATCGAGCCCGTTGGATGTGCCGATCCAAATATCCCCATCACTGTCTTCTGTGATGGAATTTGCCCAATTGGAGGCAAGGCTGCCCGGTCTGTTTGGATTATTGAGATAGCGTTTACTTTCTCCTGTCAGCCAATTAAAGCGATTGACTCCCTCGCCTGATGTTCCGATCCACGCGTTTCCCTTGTTATCCACATGAATGGGGAAAATAAAATTCCCACTCAGGCTTTTAGGATCTTCTGGATCGTTGCGAAAATAGGAGAATCTTGAGTGCTCACGATCATACTTGTTCAATCCGCCCCCATATGTTCCAAACCAAAGGACACCGCTGCGGTCTTCATGAATGGACATGATGAAATTGTTACTTAGGCTTTTCGGAAAGGACGTATCATTGTGATAATGTACAAAGCGGTCGCGTGACGCGAGCAGGCGATCAAGCCCGTTGGCTGTGCCTACCCACAGATTACCGGAACTATCTGCATGTAAGCTGTTTACGGAGTCATCTACTAGGGACAGCGGGTTGCCCTTTTCATTCGAAAAAAGTGTAAATTCTCCTGCTTCCACATCAAAAAGATTCAATCCGCTTTTTGTGCCAACCCATAAATTGCCGTCCGAGTCCTCTACAATGGCGGTAACACGATTACTGCTAATGGTCGTTGGCCCGTCTTCAATATTTTGATAGATCGTAAAAGTGCCTGTTTGCGGGTCGAAGCCATTCAACCCGCCATCAGAGGTGCCGATCCAAAAACGATCCTGGGAGTCTTGATAGATGGTGCTGATGTTCTTGCTGCTTAATTTATCTGACTCGGTTGAAATTCCCGGGTAGTACTTGGGGCTATCCACATTCGATATTGAATCGGGGATGGTACTGCTATCTTCCACGGTTACCTGGGCCGGTGTGTATGGATAATGATGGAAGGTGCCTGTCTCTGGCTCGAAGCGATCCAGTCCGCTTAACGTGCCGACCCAAAGGCGGTTGTCTCGATCCGCCATTAGCGCGCTGATGTGGTTGTCGTTCAGGCTGGCTGGTTGTTCTTCAAAATGTTGATATTGGACAAACTGCCCACTAAACGGATCATAACGGTTCAGTCCGCCGAGGCGTGTGCCAACCCACAAGTAGCCATCCTGGTCTTCCACAATAGCAGTGATCCACCCATCACTTAGGCTGTTCGGATTACTCGGTTCGGGCTTGTAGGTTTTGAATGTATACCCATCGTAACGGTTAAGCCCATCTTCGGTGCCGAACCAGAGGAAGCCGCGGCTATCCTGGAAGATAACCCGTACCGAACTTTGGGACAGTCCGTGTTCGATGCTAATGTGCTCAAAACGAAGCACGCAGTTGCAGATCTGTGGAAGGGCTTCGTCAGATGTGAGGGTTAGGGCGGGGGGCCGGCTGATGGGTACAGAATCAGGCCCCGGCGCGGTGGGAGACGGTTCTGTCATCCCGCATGAAGCCAGCGCGAAAAGGATGCAGAGTCCAAAGATGCGTGGTAAAGTCCGTTTAAATAGTTGTTTCATTTCTAACCGCAGACTTGCCTGCATAGTATAACAAAACCCATCCAATTTATTCGATTAATAATTGGTTTCAATACCCCTCTTGCGAGGGGTTTTTGCACACCTATTACGACGGATGGTTAGTTACCTTTTTCTCCATTTGGGTGATAAAGAACAATCATTGTGAGGGAGGGGAAACACACTCACAGGCGGATGCTCGATTGGGCTTCGGTACGTATCATGGGAGCAGGTTAGCATAGCTAATCTGCTTTGCTTTCATGATTCTCCTCACAGAAAGCAACAGGATGGTGAGGCGGATATCGGGTCTACGCAACCCGGTTTCCGCCTCCCTCCATATTTACAGAGTGCCGCCTCATCATCTAAGCTTGAACTTTGATTTTAGTCTTCAAATCATTTTCAAAAGTTTAGTAATTTAATTAATGAGACAAGCGGTAGCCAAGGAGGTGGACGGTCCTGATATAGGTTTGATCACGCCAAATACACTCATATTCAATCTTCAAGGAGAGATAAAGAAAATGAAATCGAAAAACCCTTACTATGTCCTCAGCCTGTTGGTGGCAATCAGCATGCTTCTTGCGGCTTGTGCACCTGCGGTTAATGCAACAGAACCCCCGGCAGCAGTTGAGACTGAAACTGAAGCTCCTGTCGAGACCGCGACCGAAGCGCCGACGGAAGCACCCACCGAAACGCCGCGAACTGAACGTCATGGTGGCTGGCTGGATGAAATTGACCTTTCTGTTGTGGACGGCGCATCTGCCATCTCACAAATCCAGGCTGGCACGATTGACTTCTATTCATTTGGTCTAGCTTCAGATGTGTATCCTGCCATCCAGGATGCAGGCCTTTCAACCACACAATCCTTCGGCAGTTATTACGGTATCAGTTTCAATCCCGCTGTCTTCACCGATACGAGCGTTTTGAATCCCTTCTCAAACCGCAAGATCCGTGAGGCCATGAACTGGCTGGTTGACCGCAATTACCTCAACCAGGAGATCTATTTAGGCGGTTCACTGCCGAGGCTTTTGCCGTTTACCACGCAGTTGGTGGAATACACCAACCTGATCGAAACCTCCCGCGCTTTGGAATCCAAGTATGCCTACAATGTTGATCGGGCCAAGGAAGTGATCGATGCTGAAATGGTTGCCATGGGCGCGGAACTTGGCTCCGATGGCAAATGGCAATTCAATGGTGCACCGATTACGCTTGCGTTCCTCATTCGTTCTGATGGGGATGGCACACGCCAACCGATCGGTGATTATGTATCCAACCAGTTGGAATCCGTTGGCTTTACAGTGGATCGGCAATATAAGACTTCCTCAGAAGCCTTCCCGATCTGGCAGGGCAGTGTCGCGTCTGATGGTCTGTGGAGTATGTACACTGCCGGTTATATTCCCGGTGGCTTCCCACGCGATGAAGCAGCGAATATCCAACAATCATATTTAAATACCAGTATTCAGGCCAGCGAACCTTTTATCTCCACCACATCAGATCCCGA
>JAXIPJ010000467.1:0-3668 GCA_045402985.1 Anaerolineales bacterium | reverse complement strand
AAGGGAATTTTCAGCAAGCACACCGCCTATTTGGGTTTACTTACAGGCTTACTTGGGCTCGTTGCGGTAGCAGGCTCCTTTTTTTCAACTTCTTTCAGTACCGTAACTATTATCCTCACTTCCGTTCTCACGACCGTATGGTTCTTGTTTGTAGGCTACAGACTCTACAGGCTCGGTCAGGCAGATGCAGTAGATGTCAAACAGAAAATTGAAACGCATCAAGCTCGGTCAAAAGGAGTATAGATATGACATTACTGCCGATACACATCATCGCTGGAGTCATCGGACTTGTTTCGGGTGCTGTTGCGCTCTCTGCCCATAAAGGTGCGAAGTTGCATCGAAAGGGCGGGATGATCTTTGTCTACGCCATGATGATCGTGGCGATCACTGGCACAGTGATGGGTTTGCTGATATCCGAGATGGCTGCAGTAATTCCTGGTGCGCTGACATTCTATCTGGTGCTTACTTCATTTCTTACGGTTCGCCGCCCTGCTGGTCGGAAATTTTCCTGGATAGATATTGGCGCCATGCTGATAGGGATGATAGTTGGCATTACCAGTGTCATTTATGGTATTGTAGCTGAGGGACAACCAACAGTCCTCTACATTATCTTTGGAGCAGTGGCACTGCTGGCAACGCTGGGAGATTTACGGATGATGGCACGCGGTGTTCAGGGATCACATCGTATTGCAAGGCATTTATGGCGCATGTGCTTTGCGCTATTTCTTGCATCCATCTCGCTCTTTGTAGGTCAATCACAAGTGTTTCCGGAGCCGCTGCGCAATTCTGGCTTGCTGCCAATCCCTGTGCTTTTGGTGTTGTTGCTCATGTTCTACTGGCTGGTGCGCGTCTCATTCACACCATGGTATCGACGCTTACAACAACAGGTTCCAGCCAACATTTCTGTTTCACGATCTGCTGCTCAATCCGAGCGTTAGGCGTCAACCACATTGCGATTCTGCTCAAATAGATTTTGCAAACTTATCGATAAATTTTTCGTATATTCTGAAAACAGTCAAATTAAAGGACTCCTGGAGAAATACTAATGAAAGCAATTACATATTACAACTATGGTTCCCCTGATGTTCTTCAAATCGAAGAGATTGAAAAACCCACGCCAGCTGAAAATCAAGTCCTGGTTAAAGTTCATGCCACCTCAATAAACGCGGGCGACTATCGCGTGATGAGAGCCGACCCGTTCTTTATTCGACTAGTGACTGGAGGTCTTCTAAAACCAAAAGACACGCGCCTCGGAGGCGACGTAGCAGGACGGGTCGAAGCAGTTGGCGAAAACGTAACGCAGTTTCGACCGGGTGATGAGGTGTTTGGGTGTCGTCACGGCGCTTTTGCTGAGTATGTCTGTGCGCGTGAGGGACTCTTAGCGTTGAAGCCGTCCAATATATCCTTTGAGCAAGCCGCGGCCGTGCCTATTGGGGCACTCACTGCTCTACAGGGTCTTCGCGACACGGGAAACATTCGGGCCGGCCAAAAGGTTTTGATCCAGGGCGCCTCGGGGAGTGTGGGTATGTTTGCAGTACAGATTGCCAAATCGTTCGGAGCCGAAGTGACCGCTGTGTGCAGCACCAGGAATCTGGATATGGCGCGCTCCATTGGCGCAGATCATGTCATTGATTACAAAAAGGAAGATTTCACTCGAAACCGGCAGAAGTATGATCTGATCTTTGCCGCGAATGGCTATCACCCGCTCTTAGCTTATAAAAGTGCACTACGTCCGCAGGGGATTTACGTCTGCGCGGGAGGCACTATGCCTCAATTTTTACAGGCTATGTTCTTCGGATCTTTGATGTCACAAAAAGGCGGTAAGAAATTGGCCAGCATGGGAATAGCCAAAGTAAACCAGGAGGATTTGAATTATCTCCGGGAGCTTCTGGAAGCCGGCAAAATCGTTCCAGTTATTGATCGGAGTTATCCATTAAGTGAGATTGCTGAAGCGATGCGGTATGTAGAAAATGTCCACGCCCAGGGGAAAGTCGTAATCCTGGTAGAGCAGAATGATCCATCCTGGCAAAACAGAGCGAAACCCAGCTCGCGTAGATAAGCCAAAAAGAGGAAATAAAAATGGAAATCCAGTACTTTGAATTCCTAAAACATCTTATTCCTTTCAATCGATATGTCTATCTTGATCATAATGCAACGACGAATGTGAGCAGTCGTGTCCAGAGCAAAATGAATCAGGTCTTGAAAGATCATTACGGTAACCCATCATCATTCTATGGCATTGGCAGAAAATCAGCCGAAATTATCGAACAAGCCCGGGAACACGTTGCGGACGCCATTCATGCGGATCCCCATGAAATTTATTTCACCGCCTGCGCCACCGAATCCAATAATGCTGTGCTCAAGTCGGTGAGCGCGCATTTTTTTCCCAAGAAGAAAAAGATCATTTCCACGCCGATTGAGCACCCCTCTGTGCTCAATACGCTGGAGTACCTGGAAACACAGGGCATTATCGTCGAATATTGTCCTGTGGATCATCAAGGTCGTGTGCTGCTGGCTGAATTGGAGAAGCAGATGGATGAGCAGACCTTTTTGGTTTGCTGCATGGTAGCCAATAATGAAACCGGCGTAATTCAAGATATCGCGGCAATTACGAAAATTGCCCAGCGGCACAATGTGTTGGTGCTGACGGATTGCGTCCAGGCGCTCGGGAAGATCCCGGTGGATGTCCATGAATGGCGGGTCGATTATGCGTCGTTTTCAGCGCACAAGCTCTACGGGCCGAAAGGCATCGGCGCCCTGTATGTCAAACAGGGCAGCCCATTCACACCGTTTCTGCATGGCGGCCACCAGGAAGGCGGATTGCGGGCGGGTACCGAAAGCCTCCACAATATTGCCGGGTTTGGCGCAGCCTGCCAGGATATGGATAAACTCCTGGCGGACGCAGAACGGCTCCGGGGGTTGAAGAGTCAGTTGATCCGGCAACTCAAGAAAATCAAACCGGATTGTGTGATTAATTCGCCAGAAGCAGACGCAGAGTGCCTGCCGAACACACTCAATATTACATTTCCGGGTGTAGGGAATGCCGGGTTGATGGGAATGCTGGACTATCGTGGAATCGCGGTTTCGGCGGGCTCCGCTTGCAGCACGGGGGAGGATAAGCCTTCACATGTTTTGAAAGCGATCGGTGTATCCGATCAAGCGGCACGAGAGACCATTCGCATCAGTCTTGGGCATGGCACTTCGGCGCGCGACATCCAATATATGACGCAGGTGTTTCAAGATTATGTTGAAGGTCGAACCCCGTTTGTCAACATGATCACACCCGCACAATTGAACGAAACCATCCTGTTCGATGAACAAACCTACATCCTCGATGTGCGGCCAGATGACGACCGGAAGAGGTTTAAAGGTCTTCCGAATTCTCATGAAGTATCTCCCTTTTCCGTCGAAAAATACCTGGATCAGCTTCCAAAGGACAAGCAAATTCTGGTGGTGTGTCCGGGCGGAGGGCTTTCGGTCATGATCTCGTATTACTTGAAAGCTAAGGGCTTTAAGCGCGTTAGCAATCTGCGAGGTGGCCTGGACGCTTGGAGAAAGCGGCGCAGTGATTTGTATCAAAATTATGCGGGACAAAATATGACTGTACTTCAACCGGAAAAATAGGTGTTACACGTTGAGCAAGATTGTTGAAGTGATCCCGTATCTTG
>JAXIPJ010000343.1:0-8179 GCA_045402985.1 Anaerolineales bacterium | reverse complement strand
TTGACAAACGGCTTCGGCGTCTTCTTCTCACCGATGCCCATCACGAAAACACCAGTTTCGCGAATGCGAGTTGCAAGCCGCGTATAGTCGCTGTCGGAGGAGACCAGGCAGAATCCATCCACTACACCTTCATGCAGGATGTCCATCGCGTCGATGATCATGGCGCTGTCGGTGGCGTTCTTCCCGATCGTGTAGCGGAATTGTTGAATCGGCTGGAAGGCGTGATAGTTCAGCGTTTCCTTCCATGAATTCATGTGATTCGTCGTCCAATCACCATAAATGCGACGGACGGTCACCTGTCCATGGCGGCCCGCTTCCACCAGCATTTGAGGCAGCAGGGACGATTGCGCGTTGTCGCCATCTATAAGGATGGCGATCTTTTGTCGTAGTACCGATAAGTTTTCGTTAGCCATAGGGTGATTATAGTATGGTCTTCCTTTATATAGTAGGGGCGATCCGCCGTGCAAAAGCAGATTAATTGTATTGTCCCTGACGGGTCGCCCTTACGAAATTATGGATTACCTGGAACGGGCGTGTACAATCCGCTCGGATTTGGCGCCAACAGACCGATGTCCTCGCAGGATGCGGAGCCCACTCGCTGGAACAATCCGCCATCACCACTCACTTCAATTTGAATGGGCGTTTCCTGTTGGTAGGTGCTGTCCACAGTTAATTTTATGGTCACCTGATAAGCAACTGGAATGGACGGTATTTCGATGGTCTTGTCCGGGTGTTCGCGTCTCTCATCAAGCGCGAAGAGCGTTGCCTTCAGGTTCGTCAGTTGCACACCACCTGTGTTTTTCAACGTGATGAAGGCATTCGTCACTTCACCCATACCGTGTGTAACATCAATGCTCGTGTTGCAGCCTAATACCTCCACAGAAATGGATGGGCCGCTGGGAAGATTTGTCAGCGATGGAGTGTCGGAAATAAAAACGAAGGGCGTGTTTGTGGGTAGTGGAGTGAATGTGTTGGTCGCAATCGAAATATTGGGAGTTGCGGATGCGACTCCGATTACGACGGGCGTTGGGGTAAATATGGATGGCGTGGATGTTGCTGGCAGAAATGGTGTCGGTGGGTTACCGGGGAATGGTTGAATTACCCAACCGTTGCACGATGATATTAGGAATGTCAACAGAATCGTGAGAATTATTCTCTTCATTTTCTCTCCTCTAATTTATTGTATCCCGCTTGCCCTGCTGAGAAAAGTCCCCTCTATGTCACCCTGAGGAAGCGTTTTTCCGCGACCGAGGGATCTGGTTTGCCATAGTAGAGATGCTTCGCCACAAAACGGCTCACATCGTCCCGATTTGCTTCGGGAGCATGACATACCTTGGTTTTGCGAGATCACAACTGCCCGCTGTCGTCCCAACTCTCTGATCTTCTTTGATATTCAAGGTCATCGTAACGTGATAAATCAAATGCGCCAGAATAAGTTGGCAACTCTGTACCGGTTACATGAGCTGCAAGCAGATCGCCAACACCACACGCGGACATGATCCCGTAGCCTGAAACAGCCCCAATGACATACGTGCCGTCCACGCCCATGGGCCCAACCAACGGACGGTTCTCGTGTGTCTTCGTGTAGTAACCGCCGTCGAGTTGTGGACGCGGCATCTTGCCAAAATACTTGGCCATGCGCGGTAGCATGGCAGCGAGTCCGCGCAATGCAACTTCGGGGAATTGTTCATCCATCGTTGGCGGCCAGCTGGGCTCCATCACTTTGCTCCGATATTCCCACAGCATCAAAATTGTATCGCCCGCGCCTTCAGGCCTTGTGTGCGCTCCCGATGGAAACGTCTCTGTCAGCCAGCGAGTTTCTTTTTCTTCTTTCAATGCATCCAGTTCGTCAGAGTCCCATGGCAAGGTTTGCGCGTCGTTCCAGATCAGGAGCGGAGCCTCACGTCCTACGACCGCCAGCGAATCTTTGATGGCGGCTTTGAGATGCAATTCTGTATACACGGGCAGATCAACACCGAGCAATTTTCCAACGTCTTTGAGATAGGGACCTGCGGCATTAATAAATATTGGGGAATCGACGCGTTCTCCCGAACTCAGCCGCACTCCGTTTACGCGGCCGTTCGTCACACGTATGCCTGTCACGCGTGCGGATTCAAACCGGACCCCGCGCCTGCGTCCCGTTTCGAGGAGGTACATGCCCAACTGTTGCGCGCTCAACCAACCTGCCCGTCGGATGTGCAGCGCGGCTACCGCGCGTTCTGTCAGATAGGGGAAATGTTTGCGAATGAGTTCGTTGCCGATCAGCAAGTCCGCGCCATCGAGCGAATCGTCGAATCCTTCGGGGTGGGATTTTTGGTAGGCTGAGGCGTCAGAGGAGTGAACGCGAAGTTGTCCCGCGCCCCGGCTGGCAGTCACGCGTGAGGCGTTTTCCATATCCGCAATTTTGTTTTCATCGGCAGTGACGTATAAATAGCCGCGCCGATTCATCCGAAAGAAATTTCCGCTTTCATTTGCAAATTGCTCCATTAAATCAATGGAGCGATTCATCAATGCGAGCATTTCCGCGTCGGGGCACCAGTTACGATAGCACTCTGTTGAACGGTCGCTGGTAAATGAGAGGGGAGGATGTTCGTCGAGCAGGAGGATGTTTTTGAAACCGGCCCCGCTCAGAAAATGCGCGGCACTGACGCCTGTGATCCCCGCGCCGCAGATAACGATATCTGCTGTTTGACTCATACGTTGGAGAGTTTGGCTCTGAGTTGCTCCCAGTTTGGCTCAACAAGAATAGAGCCATCCGGAAAGACAATGGTTGGAACGCTTTGATAGCCCCGGTTGATATTCATCACGAAGTCTGTGGCTTCCGGGTTTCCCTCAAGACCCACGCGCAGGTGAGGAATGTCGTTAGTTTCGAAGAAGGCCTTCGCGCGACTGCAATCCGAGCAATACTCGGTGGTGTACATGACAATTTGGGTTGGATTAGTGGTGTAGAGGTCCATAGTTTACAATTTTATTAGGATTGACGGATGCTCGACAGCGCTACGGGTATGGAGTAACATATTCTAATATTTTCCGTCTTGTAGCTGATTGAGAAATAAGCCAGATGAGGTTCATTTTTCATCTTTTTGACACCTGTAGTATATCAAGCTTTTCTACGATCAACTTTATTATTTGAAATGAGATAGTGATGACAAACCTTAAACGTGCATTTTTCTGGGCGGCGATCTATATGGGTATCGTTTTTGTGCTGGGCCAGGCCGATTATACAGGCAGACCCATCATCAACTTTGCGTCGTATTTTTATCTGAGCGTTTTGATCGCCGTTCCAGTTACTTTGTTTTTCCCGTCAATTTCGCGCGTCCCTTCCTTTGTTCCATTATTAGCCTGGGCAGGCTTCTATTTGGTATTGCTGCAAATTATCGACAGAGATCTTTCGGCTGACCCAAGTGAATTTGCTGTGATCATTTTGGAATTTGTTCTGTTGGAGGCTGGCGTTTGGTTCGCTCATCAGCTGGCTATGCAAATTGGTCACGCTGAGTCGATCATGGATGCTCTGGCGCTGAGCGCTTTTCCCAACCGGGCGCGCAACATCGAAGAGGAGAGTCAGCGCATCAAAATTGAGTTAACACGCAGCCGACGTTACCATCGCCCACTTGGACTGGTGGACATCGAATCAGAATCTGAAGATCAAAAAATAACGCGCGAAATGTTGAAAAGCATTCAGCATGATCTGTTGAACCGCTTTACGTCTGCGCGGGTTGGCCAGATCATTAACGATCGTATTCGTCAGACCGATCTGGTGTTGAGGGATCATAGAGGGCGGTTTGTAGTTTTATGCCCCGAAACTGATCTCGATAGCACCATTTTGCTCGCCAAACGAATTGCCCAGGCGGTAAAAGAGAGGACCAATCTGAATGTCCTGTGGGGTGTGGCGGCCTTTCCGGAGGAAGCCCTCACCTTCGACGATCTTTTGCAGAAGGCATCTGAACGGCTCCATCAGACCGATCCTGGGAATCCGCAAGTGCCTGTGTTCGAGTCTATTAATCAAGGTTCTGAATTATGAGTGTCTTGGCAATGATCTCCTCCCACGAAGAGGATTGGATCAAAAAATTTGATCCGCAAAAGCGCATTTTTACGGGCGCAGCTTATTTCCTGATCAAACGGATTATCGATCTAGTTTTGGTTCTGATCACCTTACCGCTCTGGCTGCCTTTGAATGCAGTGATCGCCCTGATCATTCGAATTACATCTCCGGGCGCGCCAGTGTTTTTCTCACAGATGCGTACTGGGAAAGGCGGCCGTCGCTTTCACATGTACAAGTTTCGGACCATGGTGCCAAACGCAGAAGAATTAAAATCCGAGTATGCACATCTAAATGAGCTGCAGTGGCCTGATTTTAAGATCACGAATGATCCGCGCATCATTCCGTTCGGTCGCTTTTTACGGAAAACCAGTTTGGACGAAGTGCCACAATTGTTTAATGTGCTGCGTGGGGAAATGAGTCTGGTTGGCCCGCGGCCCACGTCATTTGGCCCTGAAACTTATAAACTTTGGCACACGCATCGGCTGGATGTAATACCAGGTCTTACCGGTCTCTGGCAGATCCTTGGCCGTGCCCAACTCGAATTCGATGATCGTCTTCGTCTTGATATCGCATACATTGAGCGTGCCAGCATTTGGCTGGATATCAGTATCCTGGCGCGAACAGCACTGGCGGTTTTTGAAAGCCGCGGAGCGCATTAGGTTTTGAAATGATCTCCTCGCTGATAAAAAGAAACGACAAACTTTCTTTGAGAACAAATGAAGATTGTTTTAATACCTTAATAATTGACCTTTCGAAAAACTTTGGGGGATCAACAACACGCGTCTTAAACCTGATGCAGAAGATGGATCACGACCGGATTGCATTGGCGGCGTTGGAAAATAGCCCGGCCGCCATAGAAGCAGAACGCGCTGGCTTACGTGTATTTGTGGTTGGCAAAAATAAAGGCAGCCTGCAGATACTTATAAGACTCATTTCAGTGATTCGCCAGGGCGGATTTCAGGTTCTGGATGCGCAGAATCCACAAGCAAAGTTTTGGGGAAGCATTGTTGCAAAGTTAACGGGAGCAGCGCTGGTCTCCACCCTAAACAGTTGGTATGGCAGCGAACATGGTGAAAAAAGCTTGAAGGGTCGCCTGTATACCATGCTTGAACTCGGCACAAATTTTGCTTTGGACCGTTACGTGGTGGTGTCCAGATCCATTTATGAGGCTCTCGTCAGACATGGGATCCAGTCTGATAAGATCGATCTGATCCACAATGCAGTGGAAATACAGAGTGGTCAAAACTCGGGGAGTGCCAGGGATTTGATCCAGGCATTGAATTTGCCACCTGAAGCGATCATATTGGTAGCGGCTGGCAGGTTAACCTGGGCAAAAGGGTACGAGGATCTGATCAGCGCTTTGAAGCTGGTGGTTGAGGAAGATCAGCGGGTTTATTGCCTGGTTGCCGGGGAAGGGGAGCTTCGTCAAAAACTCGAAACACAAATTGAAAGCATGGGCCTGACAAAACATATTATTCTGCTTGGACATTTACCTCGGGTGGAAGTTTTATCTTTAATGGAAGCGGGCAATATTTTTGTAATGCCGTCCAGGTCGGAAGGTACGCCAATTGCATTGCTCGAAGCAGCGGCCCTCAGAAAACCCATTCTCGCCACGTCTGTCGGTGGTATCCCCGAATTATTAAAAGATGAGGAGGAATGCCTGCTGGTTCCGTCGCCCGACCTGCCCAAATTAGTCACTGGCATTCGAAAGTTGATCCAGGATGATGGTTTGGCCGAACGATTGGCGGAAAATGCTCACCGTCGGGTGTTGCGGGATTTTACCTTGAATACACAGGCTCTCGCAACAATTCAGTCTTATAATAGAGCCTGGAAGTCTAGAAACGGAAGATTGTGGAGAACGACACTATATTAGCTTGTTGTTTTACTGGAATCAGTCTCCGTCGTGGTAAGTACTGCATTTGTAATTTGATCGAGAGAGGTTGTTATGGAAATTAACATTTACTTGCGTGCACTTCAACGCGGCTGGTGGATAATTGTTCTGGTGATGCTGGCTGCAATGAATTTTTCATTGTTGATATCATATCTAACGCCACCAGTTTATGAAACTTCATCGCGGTTTGTTGTGAGTCCCAATGCTGCGGTTTATTCAAATTCATGGGATATTGTTTCCAGTCTGGATACGCTGGACCGGCGCTCTATTATCAATACTTATAAGGAACTGCTGGCGAGCCCATCCGTCTATGGAACAAATCCTGAAATCCAGAAAATGAACCCTGAAGAATTGACATCCCAATATCAGATCGTGGCGGTGGTGGTTCCTGACACGAATATTCTCAAACTTAACGTTGAGGGTCCTGATCCCAATACAGTGGTCCTGATCGCGCAAGCGATCGGGCACGAGGCACTCGATTACATCAACAAACTGTATCCTGTTTATAACTTCAGCGTTCTTGATCAGCCTGAAGTACCCACTGAACCTATTCGTCCCGAGCCGGTGAAGAATGCAGGTCTAGCCCTTGTGGTGGGTGCCATTTTAGGTACCGGACTGGCATTCTCACGGGAGCAGCTACAATATTCATTTGAACGGCTACGAGAGCGTTCGGTGATCGACCCCGTATCGTCTGCTTATAATCGAACCTTTTTTGAGAGAAGGCTGCGTGAGGAGGTCACCCAAAACCCCGACGTGAGTCTATCCCTGGGCATTATCAATTTCAGAGGGATTGAAGAAAGCATCGACGTCTTCCCACAAGGCGCAATTGACCGTGCCATGTACCGTGTTACCCAAACCTTGAAAAACGAATTGCGTGGCCGTGATATTGTGGGCAGGTGGGATCGGGCACAACTCTCTGTATTGCTTCCTTATGCGCCCAGCTCAGCCATTGAAAGTACATTCAAGCGCATCCAGAAGTTATTGGAGGAGCCGATCCAGCTCAGTGAAAGCGGCGACATGGTGATTCGACCAGATCCCTGTATTGGGGTGGTCTCTCGTGATCAATTTGAATCAAGTGCTGCGATGATCAAGCGTGCAAAAACGGCCATTGAACAGGCGTCCTCTTTTGGGGCACCAACTGTTGTCTTTCTTTCCACCCCATTCATCTTTGATGAAAAAATTGAGACCACATAACCATCAGAAGTTACCACTCTGTCATTATATGATTGGGACGGTATAGGTCTCCAGTAAAAGGTATTCATAAAAATGAGAAAACTTATCCCTGTGATCGTACTGTTTGCGCTGCTGTTGCCTAGGTTTGGCGCCACTCCAGCATACGCAAATGGGAATTCCGGCAAAACTATCAGTGCACAGGAGGCCCAACTTGCGAACATATTTTCGTTTGAACAACTTGGGTATTCAGAAAAATTATTAATCGGTCCATTCGATGCCACCACTCTATTTTTCAGCCTCCCGGCCAATATGAGACTTGCACCCGGAAGCTCGGTGTTGCTGAAATACGCTCTAGCGTGGAGTGGTGGTTCAGAGGCCACATCCGTCGTGGGGGTGGGCGGGACATTGCTGGTCTATTTTAACGATGAATTGATAGACACGATTATTCTGAGCAGTGATAGCCCTCTGGAAAAAGAAATCGTTATCCCCGATAAGGCGCTGAATACCGTGGAACCAGATGGTCGTAACCGCCTGAGACTCTATCTTAATGCCGATGTCAATTGTAGATACGATAATGTTCACACCACACTGCTGGTAAGCAAGAATTCTCAAGTCAACCTTCAATATGAAGAAGTCTCTCCTGTGGCAGATCTATCGCTCCTGCCGCGCCCTATATATCAACCTGATTCAATTGTGCCTAATTCAGCGCTTGTGGTAATCCCGGATACCCCTGAGGCTTTTGAGTTGCAAGCTGCATTAACCGCAATGGCAGGCCTAGGATCCATTACAAACGGCGACCTGCTTGTGGGTATGGTAACCGCCAGTCAGTTGAACGAGGAAATGGTGGCATCTAAACATTTAATATTTGTCGGTCTGGCCAAAAATTTCCCCAGCTTACAAGTTGCGAATTTGCCTATCGCTGTTTCAAACATGGGATTGGTTTTGGATCAAGACCATGACACAGATGGAGTAGTTCAGATCGGTATATCACCCTGGAGTCAATCCAATGTTATTTTATTCGTTGGAGGTAATTCACAGGAGGCGGTGATCAAAGCCAGCCAGGCATTCAGTAC
>JAXIPJ010000380.1:0-9109 GCA_045402985.1 Anaerolineales bacterium | reverse complement strand
GTCGCTTCACTCCCGACCTCAATCTGCCTCCGTTATGGAATCAAAATTCCGCGCTGGCACGCGCATCCACCACCAGATCTGGGGCGAGGGAATCGTGCTCGACAGCAAGATCCAGGACGACGATGAGATCGTGGATGTGGTATTCGAGTCTGTTGGGATCAAACGCCTTTCTGCAAGTTTAGCGAATTTGAAGATCATCTAGCTCGCTCAAAACGCCGTCCTCGGCGTTTGTTTCAAAAGTTCATCCACTTATTCAAATCTTTCGCCGAGGACGATGAAAGAGCAGGAAAAAGCGTGACCCTTCCCTCTTTCCATGATCCATCCCATCTATATTTCATCACCGCATCCATTGTGGACTGGAAACATCTATTCATTAACAGCTAAATATGCAAACATTCCATTGAATTCCTTGACATGGATGCAACAACAGAAACGAATCCTGCTCTTTGCATTTGTCATAATGCCTTCCCATCTTCATGCAATCATAAAACCTGAAAGCGACTCGATTGGAGTAATCGTTCAACAGTTTGGCTCTTTTACAGCACATGAAGTTCTGAACAAACTAAGAGCAGGAAACCAGAAAGATTTGCTGGAATTGTTTCAACAAAAGAAACGCGACCAGAGACATGAGCATAGCATCTGGCAGGATATTCAGGCAAAAATATTTACTCGACGGATTTTTTACGGCAGAAAATGGAATACATTCACCAAAATCCAGTTGCTAAGGATTGGAAGCTCGTAGAAGACAGGGCAGATTATTTGTATTCCAGTGCTGGGTATTATGATTATGGAAGAAAACCAATCATTGAAATTATGGATATAAATGAATGGCTAATGCCAAATTCTTCGCCGGGGACGGCGAAGGGAGCATAAGGAGTTCCCATGCAATACATCAATCTCGGTAAAACTGGAATGAAGGTCTCGCGTCTATGTCTTGGCATGATGAGTTACGGGTCCAAGCAATGGCGCACATGGATATTGGAGGAAGAGGAATCGAAACCATTCATCAAACGCGCACTGGATGCAGGTATCAATTTCTTCGATACCGCGGACGTGTACTCATTGGGGGAAAGTGAACGCGTGACCGGGAATATACTTAGGGAATTCGGCGTAAAGCGTGAGAACATCGTGGTGGCTACAAAAGTAAACGGACAGATGAGTGATGACATCAACGACAAGGGACTCGCGCGCAAGCATATTATGGATTCAATTGATAAATCATTACAACGCCTGCAAATGGATTATGTTGATCTCTATCAGATCCATCGGTGGGATTATGAAACGCCCATCGAAGAGACCATGGAAGCGTTGAATGATGTGGTGCGCGCTGGGAAGGCACGTTACATCGGCGCCTCGTCCATGTTTGCATGGCAGTTCTCAAAGTCACTGCATGTTTCTGAAAGCAACGGCTGGACAAAGTTCATCTCGATGCAGAACCACTACAACCTCGTTTATCGTGAAGAGGAACGTGAGATGATCCCATTATGCCAGGAGCAAGGCATCGGCCTCATCCCCTGGAGTCCGATGGCGCGCGGCTTCTTTGCCGGGGACCGCAAACGCGACGGTGGCGGCGAAACCGAACGCTCCAATAGCGATCCATTTGCGAAAGGCTTGTATTTCCGCGAAGAGGATTTCACTGTTGCAGATCGCGCCGCAGAGGTGGCCAAGGAACGCGGCGTCACCGCCTCCCAGATCGCACTGGCCTGGGTCTTGAGTAAATCTTATGTGCATAGTCCTATCATCGGCGCGACCAAAATGGATCATCTCGATCAGGCCATCGCCACGCTTGAGATCAAACTCTCAGATGACGAAATCAAACGACTCGAAGAGCCATACAAGCCACATCCTGTTTTAGGGCATTCGTAAAGTACAACAAACTGTCACCCTGAGTGAGCGTTCTTCGCGACCGACACTTGCGCCGCACGTCCCAGATCCCGCAGCACGGAGCTGCAGGCTCCGGGATCGCGGGACAGTGCAGGTGAGGGTCTCTACTTCGGTAGTAGAGATGCTTCACTACGTTCAGCATGACATACTCATATGTTGGTAAAATAGCGGTGTAACTCATGAAACACGGAGCAACCATTGACTGAGACACTTAAGATCTTCATTCCCATGGCTGGCTGGGGCACACGCATGCGCCCGCATACCTTGAGCAAGCCCAAGCCGCTCGTCAGCGTGGCGGGCAGGACTACGCTTGAGCATTTGATGGACATATTCAAGACTTTGCCAGATCCCGAGAATGTTGAATATGTTTTTATCGTGGGACCGTTTCTTGGTGAGTTGCAGATCCCTGCGTTCATTAAAGAAAATTATCCTGATCTCAAAGCTCATTATGTTGTACAACATGAGATGAAGGGTCAATCCCACGCGTTGTGGCTGGGGCGCGAATACATGCATGGCCCCATGCTCATGTGCTTCTCCGATACATTGATGGAAACCGACTTCTCGTTCCTTGCGCAGGAGACGGCTGATGTCGTTGCCTGGGTGATGCCCGTACCGGACCCTCGTCGCTTTGGTGTAGCGGAGGTTGGCAAAGATGGCTGGGTAACCCGCTTCATCGAGAAGCCGCAATCCATGGAAAACAACCTGGTCGTGGCGGGATGCTATTATTTCAAGAGCGCGGAAAATTTGCTTGCCGCCATTGAAGATCAGATGCAGCGCGGTATCATGCTCAAAGGCGAATACTTCCTCACTGATACGATCTCCATCATGATTGAGGGCGGCGCGAAGGTGCGGATTCACGAGATCAGTACGTGGCTTGATACGGGGACAATCGAAGCAACACTGGATACAAATAAATTATTGTTGGATAAGCTGGGTTCCCAGGTAGGGAAGTTTACCGGTTCAAATGTTGAAATTATTGAACCAGTTGCCATTCACGAAACGGCTGAGATCAGCAATTCAAAAATCGGTCCCCATGCATCCATCGGAGCGAATTGCAAGATAAGTAACAGCAGTGTGACAGAAAGCATCGTCGAGGCGGGTAGTGAGATAAAGGATTCAGTGCTGAGCAGGTCGTTGATCGGCAGGCAGGCAAAGGTCAAGGGCAGAGGCGATGGGCACGTCATCCAGTTAAACGTTGGTGATCATAGTGAAGTCGTGTTATCGGAATGATGAATACAGTTGAGTGTCGCTCAGATTCGGAATACGCGGAACGTCCACTTTCTCTCACGTGGGAGGGGTATCATTATGAGATCGCAGAGATCGTGGCGCGTTGGCGCGGTCCCGCCGAAAAAGGATTCCGCGTCAAGACGGCGGATGGGCAGGCTTTTGATCTTACCTATCGGGAGCTTCCCGATGAATGGGTGATACAACCGATCTAACCGCTCCAGACGCCGTACTCGGCGTCTGATTGCGCCAAGGACGGCGCAATGAGCAACAACCTAATTTAGGAGGCGCAATGCAGGAAGTGACTGATGTTCAACGTCTGTCAAAACGAGTAGCAGGACTCAAGCCTTCGGGCATCCGCAAATTTTTTGATATCGCCGCGACCATGAAGGATGTGATCTCACTCGGCATCGGCGAACCGGATTTCACAACACCAAAACCAATCCTTGAGGCGGGCATTCGTTCATTACAAAATGGTGAAACACATTACACATCGAACTGGGGGAAGCTGGAATTTCGTGAGGCAATTTCAAACAATATTCAAAAATTATATGGGGTGAGATATGACCCAACCAACGAGATCATCGCCACTGTTGGCGTATCGGAGGCGCTGTATCTGGCCTTCAATGCCATACTCGACCCCGGCGATGAGGTCATCATCCCTACGCCTTGTTTTGTTTCGTATCAGGCTGAAGTGATTATGGCGGGCGGCGTGGCTGTGGAAGTGACAGCGCGTGTGGAAAACAACTTTATGGTTGACCCGGCCGATATCCGCAAGGCGCTTACCCCGCGCACAAAAGCGATTTTCATCGGTTATCCATCCAATCCCACCGGCGCGGTCGCAACACGTGAAGTGATGCTCGAGATCGCGAAGATCGCAGAAGAGCATGACCTGCTGGTCGTCTCAGATGAGATCTACGATCGCCTTGTGTATGACTTTGAACATGTCTGCTTCCCAGGGTTGGATGAAAGCCTGAAGCAGCGCACGATCCTGTTGGGCGGCTTCTCGAAGGATTACGCCATGACGGGTTGGCGCATCGGCTACGCCTGTGGACCTTCGGACTTGATCCAGGGCCTTGTGCGGATCCATCAGTACAGTATTATGTCCGCGCCCACTACTGCTCAGGATGCTGCGCTCGAAGCGTTGAAAAGCGGCGAACCATACGTGCAGGAAATGGTGACGGAGTACGACCGCCGCCGCAGACTCCTTGTGGCTGGACTCAACCGCCTGGGCCTCGCGACTTTTGAGCCGCGCGGCGCGTTCTACGCGTTTCCGGACATCCGCGCCTCTGGCATGGACGATGAGACCTTCTGTCAGAAACTGCTCGAAGAGGAGCATGTTGCAGTAGTGCCGGGCAACTCGTTCGGTCCCGGCGGGGAAGGCTTTGCACGTATGTGCTATGCAACAGAATACAGCAAGATCGAAGAAGCATTGCATCGCATGGAAAAGTTTATGAACAGGTATGGATAATAAAGAATAGAAAGTGGAAAGTGAGCGGGCTTCCTGAGCAAAGTTATGGAACGCCCGCTCTTTTTGTTTGCATTCATTCAAGTGCTCAGGGGCGGTTGTTAAGATCGGTTTAACGTTTGGATTAATGGCTGTAGTGCTTAATCAATCATGGGAATGGAAAGTATAATTTCCTGTACGCCAATGACGAAAGGAGTAACACGGATCATGGCTCATAAAAAAATTCCCATGGAACACGACAAAAAGATAGCGTTGGTAGCGCACGATAATAAAAAACGCGATCTGGTGGAATGGGCAAAATTCAACCGCGATCTTCTGGCTCATCATCAGGTATTTGCAACGGGCACCACAGGGAAGATCCTCGAAAAGGAACTTGGATTCAAGATCGTGCGACTCAAAAGCGGACCTCTGGGAGGCGACCAGCAGATCGGCGCCAAGATCGTGGATAACAAAATAGATTTCCTCATCTTTTTCTGGGACCCGCTTGAACCGCAGCCGCATGACCCCGATGTAAAAGCACTTTTACGCATGGCAGTTGTGTGGAATATTCCCATTGCCTGCAACCGAGCCTCGGCGGATTTCATGATTTCCTCCCCGCTCATGGACGGTGAATACAATCGTCTGGTACCAGATTATGAAAGCTATACCACTCGTCCATTGGATTTGGGTGCAGAGCCTGCCTAGTCCTTATCGTCCCACAAAAATAAACCTGCACCCCGAGGCCTTTGAAGTATGTCAACTCAACCCCAAATTCTCTGGCGAGATCCGACCTGGCAGAAGGAAGCCCATGAATGGATCCGCGCTCAGGCGCAGCGCCATTCCTTCCTTATAAATGGTGAAATCGAACAGCCGCATGTCTACCCCTGGTCCACTGTATTGCGTATTCCAACGAATGAAGGCACGTTGTTCTTTAAAGCCACCGCGGCGGAGACAATATACGAATCCGCATTGACACAAAAACTGGCAAGTTGGTTTCCCGATTGCATCCCCGAACTACTGGCAGTGGATACGAGGCGCGGCTGGATGTTAATGCGCGATGGTGGCGAAACATTGCGCGGCTCCATTCGCCCGACGCAGGATGTTACACCGTGGGAACCTGTCATTACGCGTTATGCAGAAGTACAGATCGGACTCGCTGAACATGCATCCGAGATTCTGGCTTTGGGGATTCCTGATCATCGCCTCGCCGTATTACCCGCACTGTACACTCAATTGCTTACAGATGAAGAAAGCCTGATGATCGACCAGGAGAAGGGATTGACCTCCGCAGAGTGGGAGCAACTAAAAGGCATGGCTGCGCGTTTCGGTCAAATTTGCACCGAGCTGGCTTCGTTCGAAATTCCAGAATCACTCAACCACGGGGATTTCCATGATGGGAATGTTCTGCTCAAAGATGGTCGCATCACCTTTTTTGACTGGGGCGATGCCAGTGTGACCCATCCATTTGTCACACTCCGTACTTTTTTCGTCAGCATGGAGATCGCGCTCAAGCTGGATGATTATGCCCCTCCCACTACCGAAATGACCGCCCTCCTGAATCGCTACCTCGAACAGTGGCAGCGATTCGCTGACCAGGAACGCCTGCTAAGTGCTTACAATCTTTCGCGCCCTGTCGCCTCCATTGCCAAGGCGCTTGCCTGGCACCAGGGCATCACCAGGATGGAAGGTTCCATGCGCGAGGAATACGCCTGGATCGTGCCTGAGGTGTTGAGGGAATTTATGATATATGAGAAGATGCTATCCAGTTAACAGAATCTATTCACACAAATACAAGATGAACACGGGGTATACTTAAATCAATGACAATTCACAGCATCCCCCAAATTGGCAGTGTTTTACGTAATGCTATCACTTTTAATTTCAATAATCCTCCTGAGGTCATCATGAAAGCGGACTCTCTCCTGACTCAGGTCGAGCAATTATTTAATCTGCTCGACTCCCGCAAAGTAGACTACGTCCTTGTTGGCGGCATTGCCCTGCTCACTTATGTGGAAGGTCGCAACACACAAGACATTGACCTCATCATGACATTGCCTTCACTGGCAAAATTACCTGAGATCAAGATCGAAAGCCAGGATATGTTTTTTGCACGCGGTAAATTTGGTGAACTGCAGATAGACATCCTGCTCACGAAGAATCCACTATTTGCAAAAGTGGAAAAGGAGTACACGACAACCAAACAATTTATGGATCGCAAGATCAGCTGTGCCACAGTGGACGGATTGATCCTGTTGAAATTGTTCGCGTTGCCATCGCTCTACCGTCAGGGTAGTTTTGAACGTGTGGGAATTTACGAAAACGACATTGCCACTCTGATCAATGCGTTCAATCCTAAAATGCAGCCACTATTGAAGGAATTAAGCAAACATCTAAACGCAGACGATATGGCGGAAGCACAAAAGATCGTTTCAGACATCGAAGCTCGAATCCAAAGATTTCGAAAAGCAAATAAGTAACTGTGAATCTGACATTGGAAGTTTCTAAAACTTCTGGTCTCTTATCTCTATAAGACAAACGCAGGGCATTATGGACTACGACGCACTCATCACCGGCTCTGGCGCGGGGGATTGCCTCGCGGTCGCGTTGGTTCAAACTAGTAAAGAAGGTGTTGGCATTCGATAGATGAATAGCATCGAGAAAGGATGATAAGCATGAATCACCAAATGACATTGGGTAAAAGCGATCTGCGCGTGCCGCGTATGGGCATCGGGGCAATGGTCTGGGGTCAGCCAAAAGGCATGGCTCGTTGGACTCCAGCTCAATTGGCTTATGGTCTGTCACATGGCACGGTTGAAGAGGAGGAAGCATTGAAGGTGGGTCTCGATGCTGGAGTCAATCTGATCGACACGGCTGAGATGTACAGCAATGGTGCCTCCGAGCGCCGGGTCGGAGAGCTTGTGCGCGGCAAGGATGTTCTAATTGCAACCAAGTTCCCGCCTTCCCCATTTTCCAGAGAGGATGTCTTTCCAAAAGCGCTCGAAGACAGCCTCGCTCGTCTGGAGCGCGATTCGATTGATCTGCTCCAACATCACTTCCCATCTGGTCGTATATCCATCCCAAAGCTCATGAATCTCATGGCGGATGCAGTCGAGGCGGGTAAAGTCAAAACCGTTGGAGTCAGCAACTATTCCGCTGAGCAGATGCGCCTCGCTCATGCAGAACTGGCGAAACGCGGTATTCCCTGCTGTATCGAAAGCCTGAAGTAGATGGGGTACTGGATGCCTGTCGCGAACTTGGCATCACTCTCATTGCTTACTCGCCGCTGGCGCAGGGCGCCCTGACCGGCAAATATACAGCCGATACAAAAGCCAGCGGGTTGCGTCGCTTCCTCCCAAATTTCAATAGAAAAGCGATGAATGCTGTACAGCCAGTTGTGGAACTCCTTCGTCAGATCGGTGATCGCTACGGTAAAAGTCCCAGTCAGGTTGCACTGCGCTGGCTGATCGAAAACGAGAATGTGCTTCCCATCCCAGGCGCGAAAAACAGCAGACAGGCGGCTGAGAATGTAGGTGCGCTCTCGTTCTCCCTGACACTAGAAGAGGTCCAGATGTTAAGCCAGGCCACCCATGCCTGGCGAGTATAAATTATAGATAAAAGGATGTGGATATGCTAAAACGAACGTTAGGCAAAAGCAAATTGGAAGTCAGTGCTGTTGGCATGGGATGTTGGGCAATTGGTGGTCCGTGGACCTGGGCTCAACCGGGAAATGAACCGTTCCCTGCCGGTTGGGGTACTACGGACGATCAAGAATCCATTCGCGCTGTTCATGCCGCCCTTGAAACGGGAGTTAACTTCTTCGATACCGCCGCGAATTACGGAGCAGGTCACAGCGAAGTCATCCTGGGTCGCGCGCTAAAGGGCAAACGTGACAAAGTTGTCATCGCCACGAAATTTGGACACATCGTCAATGAAGAAAAGAAAACGGTTTATGGTGACGCTGATCAGATCCTCAAGAACGTGCGAACGGATGTGGAGAACAGCCTGCGCCGTTTGCAGACTGATGTCATTGATATCTATCAACTGCACGAAGGTGGCTATGATCCGAAACAGGCTTTGGAGTTACAACGCGTTTTGGAAGAGTTGGTTTCCGCGGGCAAGATCCGCTGGTATGGCTGGAGCACCGATATTGTTGACAGTGCTCGTTCTTTCGCGAGCGGCGCGCATTGCACATCCATTCAATTCCGTTTGAATGCCATCTATGACAATGCCGAAATGCGAAAAGTCTGCGCGGATTTTGACCTGGCAGGCATCAACAAGGACCCTCTCAATAAAGGTGTATTGACAGGCAAGTTCAGTTCAACTTCCACGTTCCCTGATAATGATATACGCTCACGCGCAGATTTTTCCGATCCTGAGATGGTCAAACGATTGAAGATCGTGAACAAGATCCGTGACATCCTCACCTCCAACGGACGGACAATGGCACAGGGCGCGCTGGCCTACATCTGGTCATTGGATGAGCGCATGGTTCCCATTCCGGGATTCAAATCTGTACAGCAGGTAAAGGACAATGCGGGGGCGCTGGAATTTGGT
>JAXIPJ010000113.1:0-11319 GCA_045402985.1 Anaerolineales bacterium | reverse complement strand
TGCGCCAGGTTGGTTTTGGAGTTCAATAGATCTTCAAGATCCTGCTGTGCATTGACCAGGTCCGCCTGAGCCGAAACTATGCTGGCAGACGTGCTGGCAGGCTGTAAAACCAGTAATATATCTCCCGCCTTAACTTGATCTCCCGGCTTTACATTTACTTTCTCCACCACGCCGCTGGTTTTCCAATTCAGTGCAGCAAACGGTTGAGCGTCCAGCGAACCGGCTGCCTCGATCATTTCAGTGACTTCCAGCAAAACGACATTTCCTTCAGTACTTACCGTTGCACTACCTGCATTGGCAGAAAAAAAACTTACGCCAAGCCAGACCAAAGTGCCTGCGACTACCACCCCAATCCCCCAATTTCTAAAATTCTTGTTTTTGAAAAGCTTTAACATATTTGGAACTCCTTTGTTTATTTTCCATAGGATACCGGGCAAATGTGCAGAACTTGTGCAGAAGAGTTATAGAGTTATGGATGATTGTTTAGTAAAATTATGGAATGAAATACGAGACTCTCCCCAACGGCGAACAAATTCCCAAACTCGGCTTTGGCACTTGGAAAATTGGCGGCGGTTCCTACGCAGAACCGAAACTGGATTCCGTTTCGCTGGCCGCTCTAAAGTCCGCGCTACAGGTCGGCTACACCCACTTCGACACAGCCGAGATGTACGCCAGTGGTCATACGGAAGAATTGCTGGGCCGCGCCATCCGCGAAACGCATGTAAATCGCGAGATGCTATTTATCACATCAAAAGTCCTGCCATCTCATCTAAAATATGACGATGCATTGAAAGCATGTGATAACAGCCTGAAGCGGCTCAAAATGGAGTACATTGATCTATATCTCATCCACTGGCCGCAAGCGGGCATGAAACTCGAAGATACTTTCCGCGCGCTCAACAAACTTGTGAGCGATGGCAAAGTAAGGCATCTCGGCGTCAGCAACTTCAATCTCAAGTTGCTTCAACAATCACGGGAATTGTGTGAGACGCCTCTGGTTACGAATCAGGTCCCTTACAGCCTCTCGGAACGCTCCTACGTGAGAAATGGTGTGCTGGAATATTGCCAGCAAAATAACATTCTGCTGACAGCATATGAGCCCGTGGATAAAGGCCGCTTAAATGTGAATCAGGCGCTTCGGTCCATTGCAGAGGCGCACAACGCAAAACCTTATCAAATTGCGCTGGCGTGGCTTATCTCGCAGCCACGCGTAATCACGCTCCCGATGTCGCTTGATCCGGGACATATCAGTGAAAATTGTGAATCGGCAAGCATCGAACTCACAGAGAAAGAGTTCAACACGCTGAGTGAACCAGAATAATTTATTTTGACGGCAATAAATCCAAGAACAGATTAAATCCGTATATGGAAATGCAAATACGTATCGCGCCTGAAATTGAGATCATCAAAGAACAGCAGGAAGAGACCGAGCTCGAACCACTTTATCGCGTCATCATCCATAATGACGAGGTTACGCCTATGGATTTTGTTGTACAGACATTGAAAACTTTCTTTTATCTTTCGAACGAAAAAGCAATGGATATCATGATGACCGCACACATTACTGGCATGGCTTATGTGCAGACCCTGCCAAAATCCGAAGCCGAGAAACGCGTCAACAAAGCCCACTTCGCCGCAGGGTTGGAGGGCTACCCCTTACACTTCTCTATGGAACCTGAATAATGTCCTCCGTTGTAGACACCCTCACACAGATCAATTTGAACGATCTCGTTTCAGCCTTCGGTTGGCAACACCAGCCTCTGCTTGCGAGTCCTTTGCGCCGACTCTTCATTAAACCCGGGCGGCTTTTTGCTCATCAGATGTCAGATTTTGACTCAGCTCTCGGTGCGCGCGGCCTCGTGGACGCCTCGCGCTTAACCATTAAGCACTACGTTCGTGATCTGCGCGTCTTTGGCCTGGACCGTTTGCCTGCTTCCGGCTTTTTGGCTTTATCCAATCATCCGGGCATGGCAGATACACTTTCACTCTTCATTGCCTTGAACCGCACTGACCTGCATATCCTCGCGTTAGGCCGACCATTTCTCGACGCGATGCCGAACCTCTCAAAACAACTCTTTTATTTACGGGACGAATCTGCTTCGCGCCTGGCCTTCGTGCGACAGGTCAGCACTCATTTGCGAAACGGTGGCGCGGCGCTCACATTCCCGGCGGGGCGCATAGAGCCAGATCCCGACGTGCACGAAGGTGCAGTGGAATCTTTGCAATCATGGACAGATAGCGTTGGCGTCTTTATCCGATTGGCTCCTGAGGCGGCAGTGTTGCCTGTTCTCGTACGCGGTGTGGTGTGGAAAAAAGCTGCCTACCACTGGCTGATCAAAATTAAAAAGACAAAAGAGGAAAAAAACAGACTGGCGGCCGCGTTACAATTACTGGCTTATGTCATGTTGAAAGTTAAACCTGTTTCTGTTCGCGTCCAAATTGGAAAACCCATCTATGCACGTGAGTTAGGCACCAACGATACACAAGTTATCCATCAAGCTGTGCTGGCAGAGATGAAATGTTTGATAGAGAATGCTCCTGAGGGACATGGTGAATCAGCAATTTAATCCATCCGTTACAGAGCTGCAGCCCGCTCTGGGGATGCAAGGCAAGGGCAAGCCTGCCCCGCCCTTGCGCCGCTGGCTTCGCTATCTTGTAGTTTATTCAATCCTTGGTTTGCTGCTCTACTTTGCATTACGCAACGCGCCATTCGCTGAAATTTGGAACGCACTCAAGGGCCTGCAACTCTCACAAATCGGATTGCTTCTCATCATCAACGTGGTTGTGATCGCATGCATGACCGTACGCTGGTGGATCATCGTGCGCGCCGAGAATCCGTCTGTGCCATTTTTCGCGTTGATCGGATATCGCCTGTCTGTGTTTGGGGTGAGTTACTTCACCCTGGGTCCGCAAGTGGGAGGCGAACCGCTGCAAGTGTTATATCTGCAACGCAATCACGGATTAACATTTGCGCGCGCCACATCTGCCGTCATCATGGATAAACTGCTTGAGTTCCTTGTCAATTTTTTGCTGATCGGCATCGGCGCGTGGAGTATCGTCAGAGTGGGGATATTTTCAGATAACGGGATTAGGCTGACACTGAGTCTGATTGGGCTGGCAGTTTTGCTGATGTGGCCCCTCGTTCACATTTTCCTTCTATATAACGGAAAACATCCCATCTCGAAGATTTTGTTCAGCCAGCCTTTCATCCAACAAAAAAACAAAACAATTCGCTTGATCGTCGTTGCAGAACGGATGGCTTCTGCATTTTGCAGAAAACATATCGGCGCGCTGTTTTTATCGCTGGGCGCTTCGGTGTTGGCGATGCTTGGTATCGTGCTTGAATATTATCTGATGGTTAGTTTTCTTGGAATGAAAATCAATGCGGTTCAGATCTTCGCGGCGCTCACCTCCATGCAAGTTGCTTTTCTGATGCCGCTGCCGGGAGGGTTGGGCGCGCTTGAGGCCAGTCAGGTATTTGCGCTGGGTGCCTTTGGGCAAACTGCTTCTGCGGCCATCAGTTTGACTCTGCTGATGCGCGCCCGCGATATTTTGAATGGGGGAATCGGTTTGTTGCTTGCAGGGCGCGGATTCAAAGATAAAATCTGATGATGAAGGCACAGACCTTATTTTTTATCGCTCCACACCAGATCGAGATTCGCGAAATAAATCTGCCTGAACTCAAAGAGGATGAAGTATTGGTCCAGGCGATTTGTTCCGCCATCAGCGCCGGGACTGAAATGTTGATCTACCAGGGCCGCTTCCCACGGACGCTTGAAACGGATTCCGTTATTTCGGGTTTGCGAGGCGGCTTCAAGTATCCGCTGGCGTATGGATATTCGTGTGTGGGGAAAGTGGTGCAAGTTGGAAATAGGGTGAATGAAGCATGGAAGGATCGGTTGGTCTTTTCGTTCCAGCCACATACATCACACTTCATCACAAAAACCGATTCTCTGTTTTGTATTCCGAATTCTCTTTTACCAGAGTCTGCCTGCTTTTTCCCGAACATGGAAACTGCCGTTAATTTGGTTCAGGATGCCGCGCCGATCTTTGGTGAACGTGTGCTGGTGTTGGGTCAGGGGATTATAGGCCTACTCACAACTTCTCTCCTGCAGGAATTTCCTATTGAAACACTTGTCACCGCCGATCCTTATGAATTGCGGCGCACGGCATCTTTGAATTTGAAAGTTAGCAAGACACTTGACCCGAATTCAGAAAACTTCCAAAACGATTTGTCTGCCTACGCGCAGAAAAAGTTTGATCTGACCTTTGAACTCTCTGGAAATCCTTCTGCACTGGATGACGCTCTGTCTCTGACATGCTTTTCAGGTCGTATTGTTATTGGGTCATGGTATGGCGAAAAGAAAGTGGAGGTGGATCTGGGCGGCGCGTTCCATCGCTCGCGCATCAAATTGATTTCCTCGCAAGTGAGCACCATCGCGCCCGAGCTATCCGCGCGCTGGGACAAAGCGCGTCGCTTCGAAGCCGCATGGAAGGCACTGGAAAGAGTCAAACCAGAAAAATGGATCACGCACCGCTTCCCGATCACAAGAGCAGAAGAAGCCTATCGCCTGCTGGATGAAAATCCACAGGAGGCGATCCAGATCCTGGTAACTTATTCATGAACGATAGCCATATCGAGACCTATGCTGGATTTTGGCAAAGAGCAAAAGCGTTCGCGCTCGACTATATTATTATCCTGTTCTATCTGGCAGCACTTACATTATTATCTTTGCTGATCAACTCGCTGTTCAGTGTAAATGAGTGGCTGTTCTCAGATCGGATTCGTGCACAGCTAACAGGATTTTTTCTTATCACCTTACCAGTTGCGCTTTATTTTTCCTTTGGTGAATCCTCCGTTCAACAGGCCACCTGGGGAAAGAAGCGTGTGGGATTAATTGTCACGGACACTAACAGAGCGCGAATCAGCTTCTGGAGATCGTTGGCGCGCACGTTATTGAAATTTATCCCATGGGAACTCTCGCATACCCTCATCTGGCAGATATCTTTTTCGCGACAAGCTAATTCCGCTTTGATTAATTACGGTTTTATTCTAGTCTACGTGTTAATTGGTTTGAACATCGCCGGCCTTCTCATGACGAAGAAACATCAGACACTTTATGATCTTCTTGCAAAAACATATGTAACGAAGATGAGGTGAGCAAAATTCAATGATGCAATTCCATTATACCGATCTTGAAACCTGCCATGAAGCGACAGGAGTCGTGATCGTCATTGATGTTTTACGCGCTTTTTCAACCGCCGCTTATGCTTTCTCACGCGGCGCCAGGGAGATCCTACTCGTCAGCCGAGTGGAAGAAGCATTAGCGTTGAGAGCGCAATTACCGAATTCGAAAGCGCTGGGCGAAGTCGGTGGCCTGGCACCAGAAGGCTTTAATTTTGGCAACTCTCCCACCCAGATTCGTGAACAGGATTTCACTGGATTAACGCTCATTCAAAGAACGGGCGCAGGGACACAGGGTGCTGTACGATGCAAAAAAGCCGATATCCTGGTTGCAGCAAGTTTTGTCGTTGCGAGCTCAACGATCAAGTACGTTTCCAAACTTGAGCCGGAAGAGGTTACTTTTGTTATTACAGGCATCCACAACAACGATGAAGATCTGGCCTGCGCGCAGTATCTTGAGGCACTCATGAAAGGTGTTCAACCAGACCCAAAACCTTTTGTCGAACGGGTATATGACTCGAGAGATGCTTTCCAGCATTTGGACCCTGCACAACCGGATTTCCCGTTATCCGATCTGGATTACTGCACACAGATTGACCGCTTCGATTTCGCCATGCCCATCACGCGCGAAGATGAAAAACTCATCATGCGCACCATCAAACCCTGACACTGGAGCATCCATGTATAAACTTGGCGTAAGAAGGGACTTCATCGCAAGACATTTTCTGATCGGTGGAGACTGGGGAGCAGAGAACTTACCCAACTCACATCATTACATTCTTGAACTTCAACTTGCGGGAAAAGAGCTGGATCAGCATGGTTATCTGGTGGACATTGTGAATATAGAGAAACATCTCGATGAAATTGTGAACTATTACAAAGAGCAAATGCTGAACGAAAAACCTGAGTTTGCTGGCTTGAACCCATCCATTGAGCATTTCGCACGGATATTAGCCACTTCGCTGAGTGAACGCATTCGGGCTGAAAACATCACCGAGCTGAAAGTTGTGTTGTGGGAGAATGAGTCCGCATGGGCATCCTTTCTCGTCGAACGTCAAAAGTCAAACGTCTGACATCCGACTTTTGACTCATGAGAATCGGACTCCTCATCTACGGCTCGCTTGACACATTAAGCGGTGGATACCTGTATGACCGTAAATTAGTTGAATTTTTGCGATCACAGGGAGATACTGTGGAAGTCATATCCCTGCCATGGCGCAATTACGCCGCGCACTTGATGGATAATTTGTGGTTCAGACTTCCATCACCAAATGTCATTGCGAGCGAAGCGAAGCAACCCCCAACTCAACAGAAGTTTGACATTTTGATCCAGGATGAGTTGAATCATCCATCATTGATCGCGGCGAACGCGGGAAAACATTCCTACCCCGTTATCAGCCTTATACATCATTTGCTCTGTTCGGAGTTGAGGCCAAAGTGGCAGAATGCTTTTTATCATTTGGTTGAGAAGAAATATCTGAAATCAGTAGATGGATTTATTTTCAATTCTCAAACAACAAAGGGAGTAGTGAAGGGTTTAATTGGAGGTACTAAGCCATCCATCGTTGCGTATCCTCCAACGGACAGATTTGGTGAAGCGATTTCGGAGAACGAAATTATTGAAAGAGCAAAGAGTGACGAATTAAGAATCTTGTTTCTGGGGAATATTATTTTTAGAAAAGGGTTGCACATTTTGCTTGAAGCAGTCAAACGTCTAAACTCCAATGTCAGAGCTGATGTTGTTGGTTCATCGGATTCTGAGCCAGCGTATGCAAAAAAAATGCAGGAGTTTGTTTTCAACAACGGTATGACGTCACGTATTATGTTTCACTCGTCACTTGATAACGAACCTCTCATCAAAAAGCTCAAACAAGCGCACGTGCTTGTCGTCCCATCAAGTTATGAGGGTTTTGGCATCGTCTATCTCGAGGGGATGTGTTTCGGTCTGCCGGCGATCGGGACGACGACTGGGGCCGCGAGAGAGATCATCAGCGACGGAGTTGACGGCTTCCTGATAGAGCCAGGAGATGTCAATCTATTGGTGGGTAGGCTGAAGGTCCTGAATGAGAAGCGGGATGTCCTCATCCAAATGAGTCTGGCGGCGCGCAGTCGTTATTTGCGTCAACCAAAATGGGAAGAGTCGGCAAGCGGGATCCGTGAATTTTTGTTGAAACGAATCGCAGAGTTCACCGTATAATGAGTATGGAGCGAGAATGATCCATACCTATCAAATTGAAGGAATAACTTTACAAACGGGCGACGTCATTTGTACGATGAATGGCAAGCCCGATATTTTGCCGGGGGAGTTTTGGCGACTTGTGGGTCGGCTGGTGCCTGGTGATGTAGATCACGTTGCAATTTACCTTGGCCCTGATGGACGTTGCATCGAAGCGGGTACGCGCGGCGTGATCACCTTCGACGTTCCGCGTGGACATTGGGATACCGAACGTATGGCGCTCCAACGCGGACTTTTGTTTGATTCCTTTTACGGGGTCGCTTCTCCACTGGATGTGCATGGACTCGCCGAGGAAGAGGAACATGAAATGCGGAGAACTGTCGCGGCGTATTGTCTCGCGCAGGTTGGCAAACCGTATAACCTGAACTTCCTGAATGCCGAGATAGAGGAATCTTTCTATTGCAGTCAACTGGTATATAAGGCGTATCAGCAAATTGGCATTGACCTGAACACAGGCCTCGCCATGGAGCAGATCCCTGGTACGAACGCAATCATTTATCCGCAGGAGATTTGGGTGGGGTTCAGTCATCGGCAGGCGGAAAGCAGTAAGCCGCAACCAGTGAATAGTGATCAGTTGGGAACAAACCCGTCTTGATAAGAGGCGGGTTTTCTTTATGGTGTATAATCTTCCTACAACAAATCTATAGAGTCCCGATTTACGGATCTAACGACTCACATATCAGCAGTCCACCGCTGTTTTCGCTTGCGTGTCCCGGCAGTTTTACCGGGGAGGGAAATCACTCAAACTTTACAACTGTACGACTTCTGAGGACAAGGAAAAAGTTTTGAACTTCGAACAATTTAATTTGGACCCCCGCCTGTTGAAGGGGGTCAAGTACGCGGGCTATGAAACCGCGACTCCAATCCAGGAAGCGGCCATCCCGGCTGCTTTACGCGGACGTGATATCATCGGCACCGCGCAGACAGGTACAGGCAAGACCGCCGCGTTCGTACTCCCCATTCTCCAGAGACTCCTTGACGGCCCGCGCGGCATGCCGCGCGCACTCATCGTTACACCCACGCGCGAACTGGCCGAGCAGATCAATCAGGTGGTGCACGCTCTGTCGACTGGGACGAGGCTCCGCAGCGCAACCATCTACGGGGGCGTCACAGCGAGCCGTCAGATCAAAGCATTGAGAGACGGCGTGGAAATCCTGATCGCCTGTCCTGGCCGCTTGCTGGACCTCATCCAACAACGTCATGCAAAAATGGACCACATCGAAGTGCTGGTGCTCGATGAAGGCGACCGCATGTTCGACATGGGCTTCCTACCGGATGTGAAGCGCATCATCAAAGCTGTGCCTGTTAAGCGGCAGACCATGCTGTTTTCGGCCACATTCCCGCCAGAGGTGGAACTACTCGTTTCACAGTCGCTGACCAACCCGCAACGCATCTCAATGGGACTCAGCCGCCCCGCGCACACTGTGACGCACGCGCTGTATCCTGTGCCCGCACATTTGAAATCGGCATTGTTATTGAAGCTGCTCAAACAGACCGATACCGATTCGGTGCTGGTCTTCACTCGCACCAAACATCGTGCTGAAAAATTGGCGCGCCAGATCGCGCACGCCGGGCACCGCGTCACGAGCCTGCACAGCAACCGCACACAGGGACAACGCGAGCAGGCGCTCAGTGGGTTTAAGAGTGGGCACTTTCCCATCATGGTTGCCACAGACATCGCGGCGCGTGGTCTCGATATCGATAGCATCTCGCATGTCATCAACTTCGATATGCCAGATACCGCCGATGCCTACATCCATCGTATTGGTCGTACGGGGCGCGCACAACGCACAGGTGACGCGTTCACGCTCGTGACGCCAGAAGATAACGATATGATCCGCGCTCTGGAACGGATCATGGGAGGATCGATCAAACGCGAGACTTTCGAGGACTTTGACTATACGCCTCCCGCGCCGCCGCGGTCTGTCTCTGACCGGCGCGACGGGAATCGCCCCCCGCGCCCTGCTCCCACGCCCAAGAGTTACGGTAGGAATCGGCTCGCTCCCAGGCGCAAGTAATTGATAAAGGCTGAAAGGGGAAATGGCTGATTAAAACCGGAAACGTACCCGTCTCGCGAGAGGCGGGTTTTTTATCCCAAAAATTTCTTATTGCTTTTTATTTGCTTTTCCTGTAAAGTAAGATAGTCTTTTATCCCACTCAAGGAGAAATGCCGCGAAAAATCCCCACAGCTTGCCTATCGTATCTAAAAATTTATTGAGGAGAATAAGTGATGAAGAATGAGATTCTAACGTTGGCGCGGATTGCGTTGATCAGCGCCCTGGCGCTAAGCATGGTTTCTACGGCTTCGGCCAGAGGTGCTGCGTACCAAACAGGCTTCGTCCGTTGGCGTGCAGCGGATGTAGAAGCAGATAAAAACTTTAGCGGCTGGACGTTAAACGGCGTAAAGCTCAATGCAAGCAACGAACTTGAATTTGACTCAACAAATGCAAGTGCCGGGACCGACCCGTATGCGGCAGGAGCCTATAACGGCGGAAATTACTACAATGCCGGCTCGTTCTTTGTAGGTGAAGCGACAAGCCCAGAGATCACAACGTCTTTTGATTATAAGGAAGCCATTGCCTCGTGGAATGCATCCACACCGTATGGCTCATGGGTGGAAGTTCAATTCCGTGCGCAATATGGAACGCGCTGGAGTAAATGGTATGTGCTTGGTATTTGGGCTTCTGACTATTCCACGATCGAGCGTCACTCTGTAAACTTGCAGGGAGATTCAGATGGATTCGTGGCCGTGGATACTTTTGTCTCGTCTGCGAAGAAGGCCACAACGAATAAGTTCCAGGTGAAACTGCGTTTGTTCAGTGCAAATGGTTCCACACCAAGTGTAAAAAATGCTTCAGTAGCATATTCCACAGAGGCCCCAAAAAAAGCCAGCGTTTCAACAGGCGATCCCAATGACTGGAATACATTGATTGCTGTACCCGAATGTTCGCAAATGGTTTACCCTGATGGCGGCGAAGTATGGTGCAGCCCCACATCAACATCCATGGTGCTGGCTTATTGGGATGAGTATGTGGGTCCGTGTGAGCCACGCGTACGCGCCGCAGTGGATGGCGTGTTCGACTGGGTCTATGACGGTCATGGCAACTGGCCGTTTAACACAGCCTATTCAGCAACTCAGGGCAATGAAGGTTATGTAGCTCGCTTCACGAGCCTGGAAATGGCGGAAAAATATGTGGCTGCGGGTGTACCTGTCATTATGTCCATTGCATGGGGCAATGGTGATCTGACAGGCTCGGATATCGACTCCACGAACGGACATTTGTTTGTACTGGTCGGCTTCGATGAATTAGGCAACCCGATCGTCAATGATCCCGCCTCGCCCACAAATGAAAGTGTCCAACACACATATCTGCGTTCCGAGTTGGAACCGCTCTGGCTCGAAGCCTCAGGCGGGACAGTGTACTTGATCTATCCTCAAGGATGGTCAGTCCCTGAGCTTCCGTAAAGTAACGAACCCGCCTTGTGAGAGGCGGGTTTTTTATTTGTGAAAGTGTATAATTTAGCGTAGTACTGCAGAAGGTCCATGATAATAAAATAGATGGAGACAGATGACAATAGAACAGCAAACCATTCCCAGCCAAAACGATAAAATCATGGCTGCCTTGGCTCATATTTCTGCAATACTGCCTTTCATGGGAGTGATTGCACCGATCATCATTTGGACTACACAAAAAGATAAATCCGAATATGTAGCATTTCAAGCCCTTCAAGCTGTGGCCTATCAATTATTGATGATCCTTACCTGGTTTATTGGTATGGGATGTTATATGCTTTCGTTTTTTACCATGTTCCTTGGAATTCCATTTGCAGGGTCCAATGGCAGTGATATTGATCCTTCTGTAGCTCCGTTATTTGCGCTTGGCTTCATGATTCCATT
>JAXIPJ010000324.1:0-11496 GCA_045402985.1 Anaerolineales bacterium | reverse complement strand
AGCGTTCATACCGCGATTAAGCAGAGGTGCATGACCGACCAACTCGAAGGAGCCTGTTGATGGTATTGGAGCCGGCTCGCTGGCTGTTGATGCTGGGGTTAGTGTGGAGGAGGCTTGCGGTGTCGGTACGGGATTGACCGCGGTTGGTTGTGGTCCAGGTGCACTCGCAGATGTCTGAGGGATGGCTATGCAGGAAGCCATCCATATGCTGAATGCCAAGGTGATAAAACCGCGCACTTTCATAGACTGGGCTCATCCTCGAGATCCGTAATAGGCGGTTGAATCAGGGAGCGAACGGGTGAAAAAAAGACCCAGGTCACTGCCAGCAAGCCGCCTATCGCTCCAATTACAAGTGTGGTGTGAATACCGATCAGCTCGCCCAGGGCACCACCGGTTAGCGACCCGAGGGGAATCGTGCCCCATACCAGAAAGCGCATACTGGCGTTCATGCGCCCCTGCAGGCGGAGCGGTATGATCGCCTGCCTGAGGCTCATCTGCGTAATGTTATAGACGGGGTTCGCCCCACCGTTAATAAATAACCCGAGTATAAGCATTGCAACTGCAAAGGTCGTAGAGCCCTGCGCCGCAGGCAAAGCCAGTGACCCTATCGCACCCACCAACGCGGCACCGATCAAGGTGGGTCCCACGCCCCAGCGCCGGGCGATGGCGCTCCCCCATAGCGCACCGATCAGGGCACCCACGCTGCCAACGGCAAAGATAATTCCTAATAAACCGGGTTCGATCCCGAGTTCCCGCACCACATAAATGGTCAACACAGCGAAGCGCACATTGGAGAAGAAATTGTTTGTGGCTGTGCAGCCCGCAATCGAGCGCAGGATCGGGCTGTGAAAGACCACCTCTAGCCCCTCCCGGATTTCTCCCCAGATCGGTTTCCACTTCCCAGCCCGGTTACCCGGTATTTCTCTGCGGCGGATTAATCCTAAACAGAAAGCCGAGACCAGGAACGAAGCCGCATCCGCCGCAACAGCAATAGGGGCGGTGAACGCCTGCACCAACCCACCTGCCAGGGCTGGACCCGCGATCTGCGCGACCGAGCTGCTGCCTTCGAGTTTGCTATTGCCTTCCACCAGTTGCTCGCGTGTCACCAGCACAGGCAAATAGGATTGATAAGCCACATCGAAGAAAACAGTCGACACCCCCACGCCGAATGCCATTGCATACAGGTAGCCCATGGTTAGCGAGCCGTTGAGTGCCATCAGTGGGATAGAGCCAAGCAGGAGGGCACGTCCGATATTCGCGGCCATCAGGATGGGGCGTCGTGGCAACCGGTCCGCCCAGACGCCCGCCACCAGGCTGAACAGGAGAAACGGTGCAAATTCCAAAGCACCCAGCAGTCCCATCTCAAACGGGGTCGCTTGCAGCCAGGTCACTGCGGTCAGTGGCAGCGCTAAAAACGTGATCTGCGAACCCAGCAGCGATACACTCTCACCCGCCCAAAGCTTGAGAAAATCAGAGTGACGCCACAGGCTGGAGCCGGGTGAAGACATCATACCATCTCTCACTCCTCTTCTGTTGCCGGGCTCACAGGCGTCTGGAGATAGCCTGGTGCAATGAACCACGCAGTGCAATAGCTGTATACATTCCCGTTTTCATCAAAAGGCTCGGCCATTAAGTCGTCCACGATACTTTGAAGGCGTTTTCGGAAGTGTTGCGCGCGTTCCGGCGACAACCTCGCATGGGATGCCGAAACGTACTGGTGCGCTTCCTCCCCTGGCGCCTCCGCCAGTTCGCTCCAGGCCTGGCGCAGCATATCCTGCGCAATGGTCGTGTCACCGGTGATTTCGTGGGGCAGGTCATAATCAAACAAGCGCGCCGTGCGTGTGTAATACTTTGCCACCACACCTCTCATGAGGCGGCGCGCCACCACCTGCGCCAGGCCAGCCTCCTCAAGGAGATGCAGGTGATGGCCGATGGCACCGGGAGTCGCATTCAGGCGAGCTGCAATTTGCTTGGCCGTCGCCGGTTGAGTTTGAATGATACCCAGGATTTGGGCACGCACCGGGTCACTACACGCACGAAATTGCTCCATGTTGGTGATCCGTAAACGTGCTGGCAGGTCGGGCATCTTAACTGGAACGCTCTCCGGCAATACGGGTATGTCTTCAGCTTGTTGGAGTTTGTTGTTCATGATCATATTCCTGATGAATTCACTGCTTATTCTATGAATATGGATTGTGCTAAATTTTTAGCACAATGGATGGGAAATGTCAACTCCCTGTCGCTCCCGCCTGGGCTCTACAGACAGACTCCCTGCCTCAGCTCCCATCATCCCCTACTCCCACTAACAACAAACCGGCATCGCACGACTGAATCTTTTTAGGAGTAACCAGTGCTATAAGGGCACTAAATTCGCATACTAGAGGACGAGTATAGGATACTAATACTCAGTAAAAGGGCAGTCACTGATTAAAAGGAAGGCAAGATGGCAAAAGTCACACTCGACCCGATGATAAAAGACATACGCGGCAAGCTGGGCGATTACGTTTTCCGCCGCATCCATACCGGCGAACTGATCCTGAGCAAAGTCCCCGATATGTCCAAGGTGAAATGGGGCAAGGCGCAGAAAGCGCATCGCAAACGCTTTAAGCAAGCTATTGCGTATGCCAAGGCGGCAATGGCTGAGCCAAAAGTACGCACCCGCTACGAAAAAGAAGCCGCGAAGAAGAACAAACGTCCGTTTGACCTGGCAGTGTCCGATTACTTCAAAGGCAGGAATTTATGACCAGGTAAGGGCAAGTAGCCTGTTTTCCATCAAAACGAAGCGGCCCGACTGTTAAGTCAGGCCGTTTCGTTTTCACTTCATTAGTAATGGAAGGCATGTGGACTAAGCCGTCTTTCTTACCATCCGCTCACCTCCCCAAAGCCAGAGTGCGCCAAGGCCAAACAACACCACTGCAAAATTCAGCAGTCCGCCAAGGAATCCGGGGATGAGCGGGAACGACAGCAAAGCGATCACTGCGACCGTGATCAGCACGCCCAAAACCATCGGCCAGTATCTGTGCTCAGCCAGCGATGAGTTGGCACGCGCGAGCATCCACTTGCCAAGAGCCGCACCGAAGACCACCTTTGCCACAAAAGTCGTGGCCAGCACGAAGCCAACGATCAGTGCAAACACTGTCAGAAGTCCAAGCCAGATCACCGTGCCGGTAAGCTGGCCAAGCGTCAGCACACCGAATAGTATTCCGCCAAGGATCGTCACGCATACCACCAGTATTATGGCGAAGAAGAAGCCTGCCCACGCCACCACACCCCATCCGAGGCTGGGTAAAGGTTTGGCTTGCAACTGAGCACTCAGGCCTCCCACGAAAGAGGGGAAAAGCCAGAGCAGCAACAGGCCGATCAGAATGAGCGTGACGCTGTTGCGCACAAAACCCAGCATCCACTTTCCAACTTTCTGCCCGGTAGTCTCCTCGCGGGCAGCAGTCCCGCCCCTCACCTGTGGCGCCGTGCGGGTGACTTTGCCACCTACAACACCAGCCGGGAAGGTCAAATCCTTCGCCTGGGAATATTCCAGATCCCCTTCGATCTTTGCAGATGGATCGATCGTCAGGCCCGGTTTGACGTTTGGAACTGGAACGGTGGATTGCGGCATGAACATCATCGGCGGCGGGCCAGCCTGACCTTGATTTGCATCGCCCACTTCAGCGTTTACATTACCGCCAACATTCCCGCTCAATTCGAACGCCGCAGTCGACACCTGCACATTGCGAGCAACATCACCTGCCAGGGATATCTGCGCTCCTGCAAAGACCAGGTCCTGACCAATTGCGCTTCCCGGCTGCACCTCAAGGCTGTAGCCCGCACTGACGATGTCTCCTCCGATGCTGGCTTCCTCCCCAATGAAGAGCACCGAGCCTGCCATTCGAATGGAGCCTGTCACTTCACCATTCACCACCACAGTCTGCCCGGCGGTCATCAGGTCACCGTCCACTGTGCCATTGATGGTAATGATCTGCCCGAAGGCGATCACATCCCCGTTGACCCTCCCGTCCAACACGAACTCCTGGGCGCTCACATACAGGTCGTCATTGACGACTTCGTCTGACCCAATAGCGACTCTATCACCGCCACGGCCATCAAACGCATGGGCAGGCGTGATGAAGGTCAGCACAAGCAAAGCCGCCAGGGCAAAGGTGGATAGAAACTTACGAGTTTGGTTCATGATATTCTCCTCTTAAAATGAAAACTTCCTGCTTAAATATACGTCTCAACGCTACACCAGGTTGTGCCCAAAAACTAAATCGCTGAAAATCTTAAGAGCGGAAAGCTTGCCTTGACGGTTCGACTTTTGCTCACCGTGTCGATGGGATGAATAAAAACTTTGCGAGAGTCAACCGTGAGATATAATTCAATTATGAGCCGTACAACCGCGATCAAAGGCGACCAACTCACAAATGCCCTGCACGTATTGGGCGTACACTTTGTTCTGGGCAGGCAAAGTAAAGATAAATCTCTCCACAAGCAACCCCAACGCCTGATCGCCGCCTTGGCTGAAAGCAACGAATCCCGCCTGCGCCTGTCGCTGATCCCGCTCTTTCTCGAACATCCCGAATTCTCTGCGCATGTCCGCGCGGTGGCAAAAAGACTCAACCCGTCCGCGCGGCTCACGCTCCAATGCTATTACAGTGCAGCCGTCTGGCTTGGACAAAAATACCAACCGCATAAGAAGTCCGTGCCCGATTATTTTTCAAAAGACCTCAACCTGGTTCCCACCCATGATCTCGAAAAAAACCTGTATGAGCTGGCAAAACGTCATAGGGAATTGAGTGGAGCGCAGGTCAACTGGCTTGGAACGTACCAGCACGCCGCCCGGGTTTGGCAAAAGGGATTGGAACTACAAAAGGCTTAATCGTGGACAATACGGAAATACAATTTATACTGAAAACCCTGGGAGAGCGGGTTGCGCCCGAATCTCGTATAGTCCTGGTAGGTGGAGGCGCGCTGGCTCTGCTTGGAAGTCCGCGCCTGACCATAGATATTGACTTTATCGGCGACGATGTGCACCCGAACGAATTGCATCGAAACATCATGCAAATTGCCAGGGAACTGAAAATCCATGTTGAACCCGTCCCGATCGAACGCTTTATCCCTCTGCCGGAGGGAAGCGACCAGCGCAGTATCCGCATCGGACAATTTGGGAACCTGGAAGTTTACGTTGCCGATCCATACAGCATTGCCCTCAGTAAACTGGATCGCGGTTTCGATACTGACCTTGCCGATATCGTTTTCCTTGTTCAAACCAGTTTTGTTGACCTGAAGGAACTTGAGCATATCACCCGGAACGCCTTGTCACATGCGGCCAAATTTGATTTCAATCCCGAAATCCTTGCCCATCTTCAAGAATTGAAAAACCGATTGAGCTGAAAAACTTTGCGCCCTTTGCGTGACCCGGTACCATCCCGTACATTTTCATCCTCATCACACAACTCAAAAAGTGCGACAAACTCAATACGAAGGCATCGAATCAAAAAACAATAAGCTATTCACCATCAAACCAAAAGGCAAAGAGACCTCATGGATCAAGAAATCATTGCCCGCTACAACGACGCCATATTGCAGGAAGCCAGGCAGCGCTATGGCATTGCAAAAGATCAGATCAAGCCGCTGGACGCATTCGAGAGCTTCATCTACGAATTCGAACGCGATGACGCAGGCTACATACTACGCATTGGGCACAGCTTTCGCAAGAGCGAAGCACTCATCCAGGCCGAAGTGGCTTGGATCAACTATCTGGCGCGCGGCGGAGTCTCTGTGGCGCGGGCGGTTCCCTCTACAAGCGACAAACTTGTCGAAGCCATAGAGGATGACCAGGGCGGGCAATTTCTGGTCGCGGCCTTCGTAAAGGCAGTGGGTCAAAAGCCCTGGGATGCAGGCTGGACGCCCTCACGCTATGAGAACTATGGGCGCTTGCTGGGGCAAATGCATGCACTGGCTATAGATTATCAACCTGCCGCCGCATCGAAGCGCCCTGAGTGGGACGACGCCAGCATGAAGTTTATCGAGCTGTACCTGCCCGAGTCTGAGGTTAGTGCGCACCAAATATATCAGTCCCTGCTGCAGCATATCCACTCCCTGCCCAAAGACCGTGCATCTTATGGCCTCATCCATCAGGATGCCCACCAGAACAACTTCTTCATGGATGCAGACGGGACGCTCACTCTCTTTGACTTCGACGATTGCGCCTACAGTTGGTTCATCAACGATATCGCCATTGTGCTGTTCTATATCTCCATGGACGCTGAAGAGTTGGGCTTCCCCACGGTCGCCGCCTTCACGCAGGAGTTCATGACCCATTTCTTGCGCGGCTACCGTCAAGCCCATACATTGGATAACAACTGGCTGAAAGAGATCCCGCACTTCCTGAAACTGCGCGAACTTGAACTGTATGCGGTCGTCCACCGGGACTTTGAGATTCAGGAGGTGGAACACTGGTCGGTGGATAGCTTCAAGCGCATTCGGGATTTTGATGTAGACAACAGCGGTCACATCTGGATCGCGAACTTTATGCGTGACCGTAAAACGAACATTGAGCAGGACAAACCGTTCATCGACTTTGACTTTGAGTCGCTCTAACCCCCTCCCAGCCTCCCCCAAATCCGACAGCTAATCGATTGATAATTATGAAAAGCATCCCTGTCGTATTTGGGGGAGGTGCCCGAAGGGTGGTGGGGGCCGGGGTCAGGTTTCCGAGTAAAATCATATTATGCCGTCAAGCTTAATATCGTTCATAGTATGAACGTTGAGGAGATATAAAATGTCTGAAATCAAATATGAGATCATCAAAAAGATCGGCGTGCTTTCCAAGTCCAGTTCGGGCTGGGCAAAGGAACTCAACGTGATCAGTTGGAACGACCGCGATCCAAAATACGACCTGCGCGACTGGTCTGCGGACGGCGGCAAGATGGGCAAAGGTGTGACGCTCTCGAAGGAAGAGTTGCTGGCGCTGAAAGAGTTATTGAACACACTTGAGTTGTGATATTTTAGAAAGGGAATGAGTATGACTGGCGATTACACACCGCTTCAAAAATACTTGCTCAGCCTGCCTGTAAGTGAGGATCAGGTCACTATGACGTTCGAACACATCGAGCAGATATTGAACGAACCATTACCACCAGCGGCACACCAAGACGGTCCATGGTGGGGAAATCAACAGAAAGGCACCTACGTTGAAATCAACGCCTGGATGGATGCAGGCTGGATGGTGGAAATCGTCGATCTTAACGAGAAGTGGGTCCGTTTTGTACGACAGTAGTCAATAGACGGAGGTAGTGGGCAATAAGCAGTGGGTAAAACTATGAACAGGACGTTTAGGGGTTGATTGGGTCCGGCAGATTCCCTTCAGGCTCGAGCCATACCCCATCATTGAATTTCTGCACATACGTTTTCAACACCTCGAAGTTCGCCGACAGGATGGAAGTGTTGCCAAGCACAGGGTCATGAACGCGTTCGCTTTTGAACAGGGTTTCGGGAAAGCTGACGAACTCGATCTTTTTTTGTGCATCCAGCATCGCTGCCAGGCACAGCAACTGACCAGCTTCGGCAGAACCAAGATCTGTTTGAGCCGAGCCGTGCAAGGCTTCCACCAGTTCGGGCAGTTTGGGGATCACAGCTGAGCTGAGAAGTTCTTCTGCCAGCGCCTGAAGAATCAGGTTCTGTACCTCGCTCCGTGAAAAATCTCCTGACGGGCGAATCCTCGCCAGGAGCATCGTGCGGTATCCGTCTAAATGCAGGTTCCCTGCCTGAAAGTAAAGGTTGGTGTCTTTCGAACCTTTCACGCGTCCGTCAACCGCATAAGGCAATTGAATATCGATCCCATCCAGCGCATCCACGATACGCACGAAAGCCTGCAGGTTTACCGCTGCGTAATGATCCACATGAGCGCCAAAGTTGTGCTCCAGTGTCAGCGCCAGCAGACCAGGCCCCAGCTTGGGGTCATCAAAGTAACCGTAGCCCGGGTTGCCATAAAGGAAAGCCTGATTAAGCTTCCCATGTGTGAACCCATTGTGACTTTCAAGGCCAGGGATCTCAACATACAGGTCACGCTGGAACGACAATAACTGAATGCCCGGTTCGACAAAGTCCACGCGCACCAGGCGTATTGAATCCGCCAGACCAATGGCATAGCTGTCACGACGGGCATCACTCCCGATCAATAGAATGAACATGGCAGGCGGCCCGCCACAAAGCACAGGGCGCTCGGTGGCAGTCGGCGTCAATGTAGGGGTCGGTGTGGGGGTTGAAGTGGGGGTGATCGAAGTGGCCGGAGTGGCTGTGGCTGGGCTGATCGTGTTCAAAGCCTCACAGTTGATAATAACCGGCAGGAGGATCATACAAACCAGCAATAGAGACATTCCCCTGAAGCGATAAGGAACAAAACGATTCATAGATGACATGCAATCCATCCGATGCGAATAATAACGAGCATAACCGACATCACCCCATTTATACAATGGAATTGGGCTTAAAATAGTTCCCATCCACAAGCAGTTTCTGCCTGAAATGAACAAACCGGAAAACAGAAAAGTCGATCATGGCAATACCATCGTGTCATTTCCAAAATTGGGAATAAGGGACTAAAATAGAGGCATGAGTGCCGAACAAGGTTACCTTCTTGTTGTAGATGATGTTCCTGATATCCTGGAACTTCTCAATGCGATGCTGAAATTCAAAGGTTATCGCGTGCTCACGGCTCGCGATGGTCAGGAAGCGCTGGCCTGCATTGAGCGGGAACGCCCGGCGCTGATCATCGCCGATATTCTGATGCCCAGAATGGATGGGTTCACCCTGGTAAACAGACTGCGCCTGAACCCGCAAACTCGTGATATTCCGGTCATCTTTCTCTCGGCCACTTATGTGGCACCTGAAGACAAGGCCTTTGCGCTCACCATCGGCGTAACCCGTTTTATCGAAAAGCCAGTGGACGTCGAGTCATTTCTACCCATGATCGCAGAATATCTAACGCAGGGCCCGCCCGCGCCACTCGAACCGCTCAGTGAGTATGATTTTTACACGGGGTATCGCAAACGACTTGAAGTGAAACTGAAACAGAAAAATACACAGATCGCACGCGATCAGCATCTGCTGGGAACCCTTTCAGAATCAGAGAAACCCTCCTTCGAAGCTTCCCTGCAGCAGGCCATCAGCGACCGGGATGAGATGCAACACCTGATCAGTCAGATCCGCGAACTTCTTGAAAATAAAGCCAAATCAGAGTAACGAAGTGACCGCGCAAAGTAGGGCACGATCAGGATATATGAGCTAAAATTTGAACTTCTGGTTTGGATGTTTATGCGATACTATGTAAACCTATGAGCGTTCTGTCCTCTGACACCCACCCCAAAATGGAAGCCTTGCAAATTGAATTTATTCGGCGCATGCCAGCGTGGAAAAAATTTGCAATTGTGGATGGATTGAATGAGACCGTCAAAACGCTGGCAGTAAGCAGCATCAAACAGCGTCACCCTAATGCAACCCCACAACAAATCCACCGCATGCTGGCGGAACTCATGCTTGGCACAGAACTGGCACGCAAGGTCTACGACCGTGCAAAGTGAATCAACCAACGCAACCCTGTCCGTGACCCAAACATTGGAACGGCTCGGCATCCGTTATGCAGTCGGCGGCTCGCTCGCAAGTTCCCTACATGGCGTCATGCGTTCCACCCTGGATGTGGATATTGTTGCAGACATGCATTTGGAACATATCCAGCCGATGATTATGGCGCTTTCAAAAGAGTTCTACGCCGATGATGAGATGATGCGTGACGCCATCGAACACCATAGCAGTTTTAATCTCATCCATTATGAGACCGCCTTCAAGGTGGACATCTTCATCCGAAAACCGCGTCCATTTGACCAGATGCAATTGGAACGGCGTCGAACATCGGTGATTACAACCGACCCTGAACAAAGCGTTTATGTGACCAGCCCTGAAGACGTGATCCTCTCCAAACTTGAATGGTATCGCATGGGCGGGGAAGTGTCAGATCGACAATGGCGCGATATCCTTGGGGTGCTGAAGACAAGAGCCGGTGAACTCGAGCTGGACTACATGCGCAAGTGGGGACATGAACTCAAAGTAAGTGACCTGCTCGAACGCGCCCTAAAAGAATCATCATAACGTCACGCCAAAAAACTAATTCGCCAATCTTCTATTCGCTAGCAGGTTCCCACCCGTAACGAGCATACCGAGAAATAGAAAAAGGATATAAGCGACTGCCAACGGTTTCCCAAAATCGGTGGCGGAGGCATAACGGGCAACGACGATCAACTCGATCACGCAAAAGGCGAACAGGCTCAGGCATGTCCCTGCGCCGTGCTTGAGGTCGTTTTCCAAAGTGAGGGTGAGACAAGCCACGCCAAATGCGGTCAACCACGAACTGACCGCGCGTGCAGCCAGCGGGGTCACTGCCCACGGCCAAAATGCGGACATGGCCTCAGGCGTGAGAAACAGACCAAGACCACACAGGATGGCAAAAGCTGACAGTAAAGCGAAGCCGGCTCTCATCCACGCGGGAAGCGGGTTCTGTCCTCTGGCATGTGCTCCGGGCAAGCGACTCTGAACGATCCATGCGATGGCCAGAATGGGTGGCACCAAGATGTAAACCGCGATCCACACCCACGTAACAAAGCGTGTAATGAGAAGCGGACTTCCAAGATGAAATTTGTCGAGGTGCAAAAAGGTAGTGATGGTGAGTAAGCCGGTGGCGGCGAGGGCCGCTGGCATGCTACTGCGCACATATGCCCAATCTTTGGCGCGTGCACCGCTGTAGGCATGGAACATGGCGGACCAATAGCCGCCACCCACATACGCGGCGGAGATCGGCGCAGCGAAGGTCCAGGCGAAATAAGTTTCGGTCTGCTCCGCGAGCACGAATAACTGAGTGCCTGCAATAAATAATAATGGCAGGACAAGACCATACAATACAAAACGGGAATAAGCGGTGAGACCTTGCGAGTCAGGGTTTATGGCGGTCACCAGCAGGCTCCTTCGATGATGGGGTTGCTGAAACTAACACTTGCAGTGTTGCTGCGATGCGTCCACCTTAAGCTGCAAGATGGCGAACATGGAAGCGAATCTATAAATTCTCAGGAAACATTTAGAAAAACACCCATAAAATAATCTACACATCTTAAGGCAATTGTCATCTAAAAAAGGTAAAATAGGAATATCCTATAACACTCATACGATAATTTGATAGTCATGAAAACGATGATCAATCAATTCACCTGGATACCCATCTATCGGGAACTGGCGCATAAACTGGCTGGGTGGGAAAACCGACAGCAGGAGCTGATCTCCTTTTTGGAGGAACTTCGCACACAGGGCTATGTGGTCACGCCGCTGCATGATAAGGATGGCGATGGAGCACGTTTTCTGCTGAAAGAGATCGACCCCTTCACATTCTTCGGCGTTTTCAACCGGCGCATCGGATACGACCAGCGGGCCCTCATCCTTTCGCAGATGAAACAATTC
>JAXIPJ010000391.1:0-2618 GCA_045402985.1 Anaerolineales bacterium | reverse complement strand
AGGGACAGGTGCGGGGCAAGTGTGCACCCGATTAGCTTAGCAAATCGTGCGTTCCCCGGCACCGCCCTCCGGGGCAGGTGTGGTGCAGTGCAAGTGAGCATCCTGTGGACGGCGGCGTCCGCGGGGATGCTTCACTAGGGACGTCACCGAGAGCATAATTTGTAAAATTATTTTTGACTGACTATCTATTACAAGCCTTCTGTGATCAGAAGGCTTGTTTTTGTTTGTATGCCGACCGATCTCAATTTGCATAAATGCAAATTCCATGTGCCTGCGTAATATCAAATAGAAACGCCACCGGCCGGTGAGATCGCAATTGGAGGTGTACTGCCCAATGCAAGAAAGTTTTCAAGTTCAAGCCTGTTTTGCAAATCACAATACTTCAGAAGGATCTTCCTTCACTTAGAAAAAGAAAAAGGAGTTCATAATGCGTAAGTTGTCTTATACAACGTTCGTGGGTCTGATGGTTCTCGCCCTTGTTGTTGGCCTGGCACCCTCTGCTTCACAAGCTGCCAGTCACCGCGAAGCCCCCCTCATTTCCCTCGACCCCACTGCGGATATCAGTGACTTTTTCATGTTCCGTAGTTACGAAGCTGGGATGGATGACAAGATCGTTTTGATCATGGACGTCATCCCTGGAGAAGAGCCCAGCTCCGGCCCCAATTATTTCAATTTCGACCCGAATGTGTTGTACGCCTTCAACATTGACAACAATGCCGATGGCAAAGCCAACGACGTCCGCTTCGAAGTCCAGTTCAAAAACGAGTTCCGCGGGGTCAATAACGACCTGGGCTTGTTCCTGTCCTATGTGGCTCTGCCTCCCATCACTTCATTGGATGGTGCTGGCTCAGAAGGTTTGGGTTTGCGCCAGACTTATTCAGTGACAATGGTACGCGGCGACAAGCGCACTGTTTTAGCGAATGGTTTGTTCGTGGTGCCTTCCAATGTTGGTCCACGCACCATGCCTGATTACGAAGCCCTTGCTGCCCAGGGTATCTACGATCTGGGTGACGGAGCGCGCGTCTTTGCAGGCCAACGTGATGACCCGTTCTACATCGACCTGGGAGCTGTGTTCGATACTCTAAACCTGCGCGACCCTGGCACAGACATGCTCTCGGGCTTCAACGTCCACACGATTGCACTTGAAGTTCCCGCCAGCTGGCTGACCAAGGATCGCAAAGGTCCGTCCGACAGCAGCTTCCCTGTGTTGGGCGCTTATGCCAACACTTATCGCCGTTCAGTGCGTGTGATCAAAGAAGAAGGCGAACAGAATCGAGAGGCCTGGGTACAGGTACAACGACTTGCCAATCCGTTGGTCAACGAAGCCATCATTGGTACGAAGGATAAAGACCGCTGGAACAGGCTCGACCCCCGTCGCGAAAGTGCCTTCGTGGAATACTACACCAACCCGCGCTTGGCTACTGCGTTAGAAGTGGTCTTTGGGGCCGATGCACAGCCGCTATTCGACCTGCGTGACGTATTTTTGACCTATACGGCTGGCAATTACACCACTCTTTCTGAGTTACTACGCCTGAATATCAGTGTAGCACCTGTGCCTTTGGCTTCACAGGATCCGCTTACCGCACTCGGTGGAGATGGTGCTGGCTGGCCGAATGGCCGCCGCCCGATCGATGATGTGACCGATGTGGCGATCCGCGTTGTTGGTGGAACGAATTATCTTTCGGCAAGTGATGCTGTTCAAGCGAATGATATGCCGTTACCTGATACGTTCCCATTCCTTTCAACACCCTGGGATGGTCGCAACCGCATTCATCAAAACCCGTAATAGCACGAATTCGAATACGAGTGAGCCGGAATTCATCCCGGCTCACTCTCAAACCTGGAGCCTGCCATGCAAATGCTTACTCAAGATCGAACCAACAATCGTGTCATTATTTTTTCGCTCATTATTATTGTAGTGATCCTTATCTCATGGGGAATGGCGTCCACAGGCGCGGCAACTGTCGGCTTCCCCGAAAGAGGAGACGGGGGTTATTCCGTTGACAGTGCCTCGCGTATTGGCGCTTCCATTGACAACCAAATCCAAACGTTACAAGGTCTGCTCCGCGATAATCCAAATGACTGGCAATCCTATAGCCAGCTTGGATTGGCTTATCTTCAAAAAGCGCGTGAGACGGGTGATCCTTCTTATTATCAAAAGGTGGAAGAAGCGCTCAACAAAACTATTGAACAGCAGTCCGATGATTATTTGACAGTCAGTGCCATGGGCGCGCTTGCACTGGCACGTCACCAGTTTCATTCCGCGTTGGAGTGGGGTGAACGCGCAAAAGAGCTCGACCCGGATCGTACGTATGCATATGGCGTGATCGCTGATGCCCAGATCGAATTGGGACAATACGACGCGGCTGTCGAAACCTTGCAGACCATGGTGGATCTGCGTCCTGATATGAGTTCATACTCGCGCATCTCCTACATCCGTGAGCTGAACGGTGATACGGAGGGCGCGCTGGAGATGATGCAATTTGCAGTGGATGCCGGTGTACCAAATGCCGAAAGCACGGCCTGGACGCGCACGCAGTTGGGTAACCTTTATTTCAATAGCGGAAATCTCGATCAGGCGGAACTCGAATATGCGCGCACACTCAATGATAGACCCG
>JAXIPJ010000175.1:0-16124 GCA_045402985.1 Anaerolineales bacterium | reverse complement strand
TCCCTGCATGAGCAGAAAGCCTGGCACGAGCAAACCCAAATTCTAGACAGTGCGCCAGGTGTCGGTCCAATAACCACCGCAACTCTGTTGGCAGACCTACCAGAACTGGGCAAAATGGATCGCAAGAAGATCGCAGCGCTCGTGGGCGTGGCTCCCATGAATTATGACAGTGGCAAGAAACGAGGCTACCGCAAGACCAAGGGAGGGCGGACAGATGTTCGTAGTGTGTTATACATGTCCACCCTGGTGGCCACACGTTACAACCCCGTGATCCAGGCTCAATACCAGCAATTATTGAAACGAGGCAAACTCAAGAAAGTCGCGCTCACGGCTTGTATGCGCAAGTTCCTCACCATCCTCAATGCGATGATGCGTGACCAGCAACCTTTCCGAGCTTAATTATTTCTCGTTTCCAACAGTATAAAACACAGCAACCGCCTTGACTTCCAAGACAGTTGCTGCACGCATTGTTAGCCCGCTTGCAACAACCGAATATCGAACTGCGGTTTTCCATAACTAAAGCCTATCTCGGGTAATTGCCTTGGTGATGTTATATATAAAATCTACAAATGAAGATCTCAGTTTCTGCAACGCTTCTAATGCAGCAGAAATATCGTCCAAATCATACTGTTCTTTCATGTGTTGTTCCATCCGAAGACCTTCCTGTGTGAGCTTCTTTATTGCATCGTTCAATTCTTCCACATACTTCTGGTTCTTCACGGAAAGCACTAATGACACAAAAATCGCAACAAGAAATAAACCGTAAAATGATTCAACCATCAATAATGTTTGTGACAATGGTGCAATTGCCGAAATCTCCTGGACAGAATTAAGTAGCAAAAGATTGAAGCTGTAATAGAAGAAAGTAAAGAACGTTGGGGCATTAGAGAAGGAATAGAAACTATTTTCAATTTTATAAAGCCCAAAATTCATAAGCGCAAATGAGAAAATAGTATATAAGGCTAAAAGCAAGATGCTGAGAATGAAAGAAACAAGGTTAATTCCGCTTTCCTGATAAGACTTCAAACCTTTTGCTACAAATAGACAAAGTCTATTAAATAGAACAAGTTGTTGTACATTAGTAATCCATTTTTCAAGCTGCTTTTCTTCCATACGATCAATTGGCAATTTTCTTGAATTCTCATCGAGTATGGCTTGTCCATAAAGATCTCGTACACTTTGTCCTACGCGAGTAAAAAAAGTGATGTATGTTTGATATATACCTGATGGCTTGATGGCTAGAGCAATTCTTTGAAGGTAAACTATCAACAGAATTAGGAACAATGCGGCTATCGAAAACCACAATATCAGCTTACTGGATACTACTAGCGTCGCTGCTGCTGATATTAAGAAAAATGATGCGATGATAAATGTGACTTTAAATGATCGGATGAAAGAAATAATAGAATCAACATATGCAAATGCAAGATTCCAATTCGCTAGTTTGTAAATTAGGAGCGGAATTTTCCAGACAAAGATAATCAAGGGATAGAACAGGATAAATAGGGACCATAGTTGTAGTGGACCCCGAAAACTGGACACTACCCGTAGGGGTAGAATTAACCAGGAAAGAGGTCTACGATGCCCAGGAAGCGCAGAAGTTTTAGTGCGGAATTCAAAGCACAGGTGGTGCTGGAATTGATCTCCGGCAAAAAGAGCTTGATGGAAGCCAGTCGCGAATATAACATCAAAGATACCGTCTTATCGCGCTGGAAACAAGAATTTGTAGCCAAGGCGACCCAAGTGTTCGAGCAGCCGCAGGAAGTGCAGGAAAAGGAAGCTCGGATTGCGGAATTGGAGCGCATGGTTGGCAAGCTGACGATGCAGATCGAGTTACAAAAAAAAGTATTGAGCTTAGCCAATTCACTCGGGCCGGACAACGAGTGATGACGAAGGCGTTGGTGGAAGTGTGTAGGTGCAGTGTGCAGGCAGCTTGCCAAGCGACGGGGCTGGCCCACAGCACGTATTACTATCAGAGCCAACGCCCTGAGGAAAGTCAGCTGGTTGCAGATTTGGAGCAGGAAGCCGGGCGATTTCCGAGGTATGGTTCGAGGCGCTTGACGCACCAACTGCGCCGCCGCCCGTATCATTATCGGATCAATCGCAAGCGGATCCAGCGTCTGATGCGTCAAAAAGATCTGCTACGCCCTATAAAACGGAAAAGATGCCGCACCACGGACAGCCAGCATCCTTATCCGCGCTATCCGAACCTGGTGCAGGAGTTGGATGTTGTTCGACCAGAACAGGTTTGGGTCTGTGATATTACGTATGTTCGGCTTGGCAACGGCTTTGTGTACCTGGCGGTCATCATGGATGTGTTCACGCGTGCGATCCGCGGCTGGAGCTTAAGCCGCGACCTGGATACCAATCTCACCTTGGCCGCCTTGCGGAGTGCTTTGACGTTATGCATTCCTGAGATCCATCACAGTGACCAAGGTGTCCAATACGCAGCTCAAGAATATGTGGCTTGGCTAAACGACTACCAGGTTCAAATCAGCATGGCCAGCCAGGGCAAGCCTGAAGAAAACGGTTATGCTGAACGATTGATGCGAACTATTAAGGAAGAGGAGGTCGATCTCTCTGAGTATAATAATTTCGCTGACGCTCACCAACAGATTGGACGTTTCATCGAAGATGTGTACCTGACCAAACGCATCCATTCTGCCTTGGGGTATCTGACACCAGTTGAGTTTGAAGCTGCCTGGCGGATGGCACAACTGGAGCAGACTACCCCCTAAGAAACCCTAAAAAACTGTCCAGATTCTTGGGTCCACTACAAGTATTATTTGCTTGTTCTTGGTCACTAACCAAACTATTGCTGCTATTCCAATAAGGATGAAGAATTTATACTGCAAAATCCATATGTAATTCGGTGAGAATTTTTCAATTAGAAAAACGTCAAGATCAAACACGAAGAGTTTTATGATTGCATATCCCCAGATGAGAATAGCAAGAAATTCTCGAAATAAACTGGAAAGTAAGCTCCAAAACTTCCCTTTTTTCTTCGGTTGCTCGAAAACACTTTGATTTTCAACGCTCTCCGACTCATCCATGTATGCTGCCTTTCGCGAACGGTAATCGATATTCCGACTCTTTCTTTAACCCACCAAGCTGGAATGATAATCGAAAATCTTGCTCCCTATTTCCAAATCTTTTTATCCTCCATCACCAATTCTCTCCGGAAGGGCTAACTAGGGATTATACGGCAATGTGCTGTATAACCGCTTATAGACGGATGCCGTCTAACATCCCAAATTGGAGGATTAGGCGGCAAAAGATTAATACATCTGTCAATTAAGTATAGCACCTGTGCTAAATCCCTACTCTGCCTTCAGTCATCACTCTGGTATGGGTGGAATTTCTTCGTTGTATAGCCAGTTGTCGAAGAGTTCCTGGAGGTCTTTCCCGCTTATTTTTTCTGCGACGGCAATAAAATCATCTGTTGTGGCGTTGCTGCCTTTATATTGTTCGTGATACGTGCGTAGAATTTCAAAGAAGGCTTCATCGCCAACCTCAAGTCTTAAGGCATGCAGGGTCAGTGCACCGCGGAAATATACACCGCCGTTGAACAGTTGGTTCGCTGTTGCCTGGCCTGGCGGGATGAAGTGATCACGGTTTGCCACCACACTTTCATAGATCGATTGGATCCATTCATCCAGAGCTGCGCGCCCATCTGTGTGTTCGATCCATAGGCCCGAAGAATAGGTGGCAAATCCCTCGTTGAGCCAGATGTATTTCCAATCTGCAACGCTGACGCTATCCCCAAACCATTGATGTGACAGTTCGTGCGCAACAACGGATTCTGTGCCTGCCACATCGTTGGGGTCGATCATATCAATGCCGTAAATGGAGAGGGTCTGGCTTTCCAGTGCCGCGCCAAATTCGGTGTCTAATACCAGCGAGCCATATACTTCAAAGGGATAGGGTCCGAATAATTCGCCGAAATATGTGAGCATTTCACCCTGCCGCGCAAAAGGTTTGCGCACACTCGCGGGCAGTCCCGTGGCGTAGTAATTTCTTATAGGAATCCCACTGTCTGATTCCATCGTTTCGATGTCGAATTCATCGATGTTGATGGTGGCGAGATAACTGGCCATCGGTTCGCGCGCTTCGAAGAGGAAGGTGTTCGTAGCGCCGTTGTCAATTGTTTCTGTCAACACTCCATTGGCGGCCACTTCAAACGGCTCAGGCACGGTCACGCGGAAAGTGAAGGAAGCCTTGTCCAGCGGATGATCGTTGACAGGGTAAAAACTTGCGGCGCCATCGGGTTCGCTCAAGACAAAACTACCGCCATCGAAAGTGACCCAGCCTGTTTGAAAAGGAAGAGATTGTGAAATGAAATTATCTGGTGAGCCGAAATATTGGACCGTTACTGTAAAAGATTCGTTTTCCTGCAACAGCGTGGAGGGAGTAATAGTCAATTCCTGGCCGTCCCGCTCGTAGTCCGCGGGCTGATCGTTTATGGTGATGCTGGAAACCTCAAAGCCAATGAAATCCAGGTTGAAACTGCTTAAGTCCTGGGTCGCTTTTGCTGCGATGGTCGTTGTCGCTGTGAGGTCACTCGTTGAGACGTCATTCACCGTGATATCCAGCGTGTAGTGTTGGACATCATAACCGCCGTTACCAAATTCCGGAAAGAGCGAATCGTTCAAGCCGGATGAACCTGCGAGCGGATCTTTCGGCTCCGCTGATTCGACAGGCCCGGAGGTGGGCTCTGGTTTTGTTGTGGGAGGAAGCGCTGTGACAGTTGGGATCCCTGTGAGGCGATTGCAAGCCAGAATTGTGGAAGCGATCAAAAGAAAAGCAAGGATCGCCCGAATGTGTTTTTGATTTTTCATTATTGCCTGCTTGTTATTGTTCAAGTCAGTATAACAGCGCGGGATGATGCGCGGCCGCTCCCATTACTGCACCGTAGGTCATCCACCTATCAACAACAAATGACCTTATATTTATCCGTCTTGCTCCTGAGCCTCTACAATGCAGCTTAGAAGCTTGAAGTTCACTAAGACGCAAGTAGGTTTGCTTTAACAAGTGGTTTGCCCTTATCGTGGATCTCAGAATCAGTGTTCTACCGTCGAAAATTGGAACCTCGTTGCTAGATGGCGCTGTAGAAGCTCTGTCATCTCGACAGGCGTATACGGGCAATCATTTTCCAGCCACCAGGAAATCATGGTGATGATCGCGGCGGCATGTAACTGAGCGTGCAGAGTAACCGGTGTTGAAGTCTGCTCCCTTTCCCGTTGGAGGCGCCGCTCGAAGCGATCTGCCAGAGACTTTCTCAACAACGTGCTGAATTTGCTGAAGCCATCGCCAGTAAACATCAGGCGATAAAAGCGTTCATGCTTGAGAACATGTTCAAATACCGTGACGAAGCGTGCCAGCGTATCCGGCTCTTTGTCCATCTCCAAGGGCTTATCCACCGCGGAATCATGGACTTCAAAGAGCAGATTCAGCTCATCCTGAATACCGTTAAACAGAAGCCCGTATTTATCCTCATAGTGTTTATAAAATGTCGTGCGGTGTACCATGGCGCGTTCACAGATGTCCGATACGGTGATCGATTCAAAATCGCGTTCTGCCAGGAGTGACATAAGAGCTTCCCATAAGAATTTGTTGGTGCGCCGCACCCTAAGATCCAGTGAATCATTTGATGAGTTCATCTACACTTGCTCCTTCTCTGTCGATTAGGCTACATTGTGCCTTGTTTTGGTTCTTGACCAAGCTATTTTTCGACACTATAGTGGCAATCGGGACAACTGTCAAGATATTCTACACCTGTAGAGAATTTCCAAAAAACGTAGTGCCCTTGCTTATTCCACAAGAACAGCTTGTTATGTACAGGCGATAAAAGGAAAACAATGAATGCCTCTCGCTCACTCCAAAAAGAAACGAAGTCACAAGATTGGCAACAACGCAGTGAAACCATCATTGACCTGCAGCAGATAGTGAAAACCTACGAAAGCCTGTCCGGGCCCTTCACCGCTCTTCAAGACATCAACCTGCGTATCCAGGCGGGAGAGTTTGTCGCTGTGGTCGGCAAGTCCGGCAGCGGCAAGACGACGTTGCTGAACCTTCTGGCAGGCATCGACCGGCCAACGAGCGGAGCGGTCTCAATTGCTGGTACTCAACTGCGCTCGCTATCGGAGTCGCAGCTTGCAGAATGGCGTGGTCAGACCATTGGTCTGGTATTCCAATTCTTCCAACTGCTGCCAACGTTGACCGTCGCCGAGAACGTGATGCTGCCGATGGATTTTGTTAAGATCATTCCAGCAAGTGAACGCCGACCTAAGGCTCTGAAACTGCTAGATCAGGTCGGTATCCAAGATCAGGCAGACAAATTACCAGCAAGCTTATCAGGTGGGCAACAACAGCGGGCAGCGATTGCCCGAGCACTGGCTAACGATCCGCCGCTTCTGCTGGCCGACGAGCCGACCGGCAATCTTGATGAGCATACTAGAAAGTCTATTCTAGAGTTGTTCTCCAAACTGAATGCTGATGGGCGCACTATAGTCATGGTGACTCACGAACGCGATGTTAGTCACTACGCGAGTCGGCAAGTAATACTAGTGGATGGACGCGTCGAAGCTGACGCTCAGAGGTGATGTCATGACCCCGGTACTTTTTATTAAACTACTTCGGGACCTAAAAACAACCTGGGGGCGAATAGCAATGATGGTGGTCGCCATCAGTCTTAGCCTGGTCGCTTTCAGCACCATGCTGTATGCACGTTCCATTGTCGATTCGAATATCGCCAGTGGCTACAGCAGCATTAATCCTTCATCAGCTAGGATCGTTCTGGAACCGGGAATTGCACCTGATCAGATTGAAGCACTCCGCACCCTGGCCAAAGCTGAACCGGGCGTCATTGACGCTACTATGCGCTCAGTATTCACTCTACAGATGCAAAAGCAAGGTAGTGAATCCACAAACCCACTTGAGTTTTTTGTTGCTTCTCCCGATGATCCGATGCAAATCGCTAAGTTCAAGGTCGTAGAAGGAAGTTGGCCGCCTCCCCCAGATGGCATTCTGATGGAGCGATCTGCGCTCCAGTTTCTACAATTGAAAGTTGGTGACACTATAACAGTCACTGGTTCCAATGACAAACCAGTACAGCTAAAGATTACGGGGGTTGTCCATGACCCAGGCCTCGCACCTGCCTATACCGGGCAGCAGGGCTACGCTTTTATATCAACGGACTCTTTGCAGCTCTTTGGCAAACCGCCTGTTCTTAATCAGCTTGCGATCACAGTTGCAGAACAGGCAGGGCAAACGGAGCCAAGCCGGGATCGTGAGACCATCGTTCGCACCGCATTGAGCCTTGCTGATCGTCTTAAAGAAATGCCTGGTGTTGAGGTTGAACAGGTAGCAGTTCCACCACCTTATGAGCATCCTCATCAGGGAATAGCAGATTCTTTGTTGTTAGCACTTCTCGCTTTCGGTGCCTTATCTCTACTGCTCAGTGCCATTCTAATAGCTACAATGTTCAATGGGATGCTCACTCAACAGATACCTCAGATTGGAATCCTAAAAGCAATTGGAGCCCGCTCGAGTCGGATTCTTAAGTTGTATTTAATAATGATTCTACTAGTAGCCACCTCGGCTACTGTCCTCGCTTTCATACCCAGCATCAGATTAGGTCGTGCGTTAGGCCAGATGGTGCTTTCACAAGCCCTGAATATGGACGCAACTAGTCTTTCAATTCCATGGTGGGCATATGTAATTGTATTTGCTGCAGGTATCTTGGTACCACTTCTAATGGCGTTAGTGCCTCTCATGCAGGCAAGCCGCAAAACGGTACGGGAAGCTCTCGATGATCGTGGTGTTGATCCTCGAGCATTTGTTGCAAACCGCCTGGATCATTGGCTGGGAAAATTACGTGGTCTCAACCGCATAATATTAATGGCATTCCGTAACATCTTCCGTCGTCGTGCGCGATTTCTGCTATCCGTCGGGCTTTTAGCAACAGCTGGCGCTATATTTGTGGGTGGGTTGAACACAATGGCGGGCATGCAGGCAATTCCGGATCTATTAGTGAACACACAACGTTGGGATGTCGAAGTGCGACTAAGTACACCGGCTTCCACAACCGAACTTACAAACATTGTTTCGAAAATTCCTGGCATTACCCATATTGAAACGTGGAATAGGGTATCCACGGGAATCCAGTATCCCGGACAAATCAACGTCACTCGCACCTATCCAGATCAAGGACATGGTTCTTTGAGTTTGACTGCTGTTCCTTTGGAATCCTCAGTATTCAATCCTCCTCCTGTCTTGGAGGGCAGATGGCTGCGTGCGGAGGACACAGGTGCGATTGTTATCCCGCAGACCATGCGTCAAACGTTACCCGATGTAAAAGTTGGCGATACCATCCAGCTTCCGATCGAAGAACGGCTCACCAACTGGCGCGTAGTAGGCATTGTGAAGGAGTTAGGTGGTGCAACGTGCCCTTGTGTATCAAACGCAAGTTACGAGAAAGCCATCGGTCGCTCAAATCAGACCAATCTCATCCGAATCGTCACAGGTCGACATGATCTACAGTCACGAATTGCTGCTGGAGAGGCAGCTCAGCAAGCACTTGCAGATGGGTTGATCAAGGCGCAGTACGTAACCCTTGACTCGCTTGTTGGATCAACGGAGGGTCATTCCGGTCTGCTAATCGTCCTGCTTCTTTTGGCAGCTTCAGTGATTGGCGTGGTTGGGCTAATTGGCTTGGGCTCAATGATGAGCACGAGTGTGATTGAGCGCGCTCGTGAGTTCGGTGTGATGAGTGCGATTGGAGCACCTCCCTCTACTGTAGGCCAACTTGTTATTTCCGAAGGCATCTTTATTGCCATAGCAAGTTGCGTAGTAGCTGTCATTCCTACTCTTGTTCTCACATTGGTCATGGCCACCGGACTTGGCAATTTGTTTTTTAACGCACCCTTACCATTCCGCATCTCAACATTAGGAATAGTTATTTGGATTGTTATGATTGTTCTTGGCGCGGCTCTGGCTACTCTGGCAGCCGCATACCAGGCATCCCGGCTGACCGTTCGCGAAGCGCTCGCTTACCTATAAATAGGGGCGACTATTCGTATGGGAAGGGTACTGGTTTATGAGTGAATTCGCCATTATAGGTTATCTATTTTTGTCGTTGGAGGAATAGGCAATGAGTAACAAACGAGTTGCAATATTGGTGGTCTTGGTCGTCGTGCTCGTGGTGGTCTGCATCATGGCAGTTGGCCCTGCACTGATGGATGCGATACGAGGTATACACGTTATTCCCCCGCATTGAGGAGACCAGTCAAGCTGAGGCACAGTCGGTTGGGAGTGGATTGTGGATGGGATCAAATGAAAAGCAAAGATCGCCCGAATGTGTTTTTGATTTTTCATCATTGCCTTTTTGTTGTTTAGCCAGTTTGATATAAGGATAAATGTATCACCATGGCAGGCGTGTTCACGCGAATATTCTCGCCTGCGCAATTGACCCATTATAGAACAAAGTGTTTTGAATTTGAATCTGGTATGAAACAAGAAGGGCTGCCTCCTTACGAGGCAGCCCCACGGTCGTGGATTACGATCCCCTGATTTTCTCTACTACTGATAACTCACGCGCACAGCAATCCAATCCAAAGAGAAGTCGCGCGAGGTGGCTCCCGAACCGGAGGCAACATCGATCACGCGAACGCGGAAGTTCGTGTTCGAGAGATTGGTCGCGGTCCAGGTGCGGCCCCAGGTATCCACTGTGCCACCAAGGAAGTATGATGCCTCGGAGGTGGTCAGCGTGGGAGTTTGCTTGGCTGTTGTCCAGGTTACGCCTCCATCCCAGGATAACTGTACGCACATTTTCGGTGCATTGGATCCAACGCTATCCACAAACGCATCCAATCTAACCTCAATACCAGTGACTGTGGCGCCTCCTGGCAGGCTTATGTTGTAATCGTAGAAGCGATGCTTGTCCTTGCTGTTCTGTGTGCAGGATGGTTTGTTGTTCGTGCCGCTGTTGACATCCTGTGCAACTCCGCCGCCATCGGCGTGCGCGTTAGACGGTGTGGTCTGGTACCCGTTGTTATCGCCGGCACTGCTGGTCTGTGGCGCATTCGTCGCCGGGTTGAGCCAGCCGGTGTTGCCCGCGCTTGGTGTATTGGTCTGTGTGGCAGTATTTGTCGGCGTTGGGGTGTTTGTTGGTGTCGGCGTAAAAGTGACAGTTGGTGTATTCGACGGTGTCGGCGAGTTGATTGGCGTCGGAGTCGGTGCAGCGCTTTGTTCGCGCACCACGATCAACCCGCGCTGAATGTCACTGATCAAAATATTGCCACTGGGCAGGTAGGGATAAACGCCCCAGGCACCGGCGAAAGTCGCGCCATTCGTCGCCGGATAGGTATCGAAATAACCGAGCTCCACCGGCGCATTCGGGTTGGTCACATCCAGGATGCCGATGCCACGCGTATAGTTCGAGAAGTAGAACTTGTCCCCGATGGTGTAGCCGTTATGGTCAATAGCTCGAGTCGGCCCGGTATAGAGATTACTTACCGTGGGCGCGGTAAGACTGGTGATATTGATCGTACGGATGGTGGAGTTCAATCCGAAATTCTGCTCGTCCAACTCATCGTGCAGGAAAATATAGTTGCCATCGCGCGAGATCCAGCCTGAATGTACGTATCCCAGCTGCGAATAGGTGAGGGTGCTGAGCGTCACCGGCGCACTCTTATTGGTGACATCAATGATCTTGAGTCCTGCCGTGCCGGCAAAACTGAACACGACCTCACAGGGAATATGCCCAGGCGCGCATTGATTGGCGCGCGCATCCGTGAAGACATGGGGATAGGTATCGTGCGAATACGTTCCGGTCCAGGACCCGATCTCGGTGAGACTGCTGGGGTTGGTAAGACTGACGAATCGCAACCCACCTGTGTTTGCCCCTGAAATATACAAGATGGGCGGGAAAGCCGGGTTGTTCGAGACGTTGGTGCTGAAATCAATATTCGAGATCTGATCTGTGTGTGAGGTGGATACGCCAGTCCATGTGCCGGCCAGCGAAACGCTGGTTGGCAGTTGGGTCAAGTCGATGATCTGAATGCCGCCACCCGCGCCTTCTGTGGTGACATAGGCATACGCGTCCCAGCGGTTGGCTGTGGTATTCCTGAACTGATATACCTTCACCTCACGCCACTGTGAATTTACACCGGTGATATGCCCCACAATGACCGGGTTGGCCGCGTCGGTGACATTCACAACGCCCGTGCCATTGCTCAAGCCAATGATGGCGTATTCACGGTTGTTGTCCAGGTCCACGTAACCCCACAGGTTGGATGCGCTGGTTGGGCTGCCTGTAAACGAACTCAGCGCCACCCGGCTCATGAAGTCGATGCCCTTGCACGGATATTCGGCCGCGAAACCGCCCGAACAGGATGCGGCCGCAAGTTCAAGCGCGCTGATGGGTGCTGGACCCTCCAGGTTTGAGTGATTGTGCTGATATTGATCCGGATTGACCTCGATGGTTGGCGTCTCCCGTACGTTCAATGGAGGAGGAATAAATTCAGAAGCCTGTGCTGGAATTGCGAGTGCAAGTAAAGCAATGAGAACTATGACTGAGCCGAGAATGTACCTTTTTTTGTTTCTGATATTGTGTTTCATTAAATAGTTTCCTTCCTGAAACGGTTATGAGGCGAAACACTTACTATTTATATATTAGACCTCCTGCATAAGTGGGTGAAATACAGCCACAGAGCACACAGAGACCCTTGAGAAAAAAGCTCTTAAAACTCTTTTTCTCTGCGATCTCCCCCGGCACTGTCCCGGGCAAGTGTGTAGCCAAAAGACTTTCGCAAGAGGTCTATTATTGAAGATACTTTACAACTTTCAAATACACTTGTCAACCACCAATTTGAAAGATCAATATTACCTTTGCATCACTATTGAATGTGTCTTTGCCCCGCCATATTTTAAATAGGCCAAAACAAATACGGATGCACTTCTAATCTTTGAACGGATCAAATTCGTTCTCGCCAGCCATTGCAACACCCATGGGCTTTAGCGTGTGCAATATTTTCACAGAAGATCTGTGATATTCAAGCACCTCTGGCAATCTCTTGTATGCCTGTGGCGCTTCATCTGTGCCGGCACCCCGCAAGGTGACACCATGAGCGCGTATCCACTCATTCATCATTTCCCGGGAGACAGCACCCGGTGAAATAACTTCGCCAGTTTTGCGGTTTATCTTTCCGCGGGCGGCTGTACGAGACATACTGCGACCCGCACCGTGTATCGTGGAGTACAAAGAGTATGGCGCTTCGTCGTTTTCCACACCTTCCAGGATCACAGAGTTGTCACCCATCGAGCCACCGACAAATCCTTTTTGCCCTGGGAATGCCGGTGTGGCACCTTTCCGCACAACCCAAAGATCTTTTCCGTTGTGCGATTCCCGCCATGCAAAATTATGATGATTGTGGACTTCCTCCAGAATTTCAGCACCCAGCAAACGGGCGACTTCCGAACATACCCAATCCCGCCCGGCGTAGGCATAGCGTCCCGCCAACGACATGCAGGCGAGATAATCAGAACCCAGTGCGGATTTAACGGGGATCACCAAAGGGTCCACGTTAATGCCGTCTTTTGCACCACCGGCCTTTAAGAAATAAGTGGCTGTTTTGTGACCAAGACCACGCGAACCAAAATGGACACCGATCCACAATCTGCCTTGCTCATCGCTAAATAGATCGACGTAGTGATTTCCAGACCCTATTGTACCGAGTTGCTGCCTGGCCATCTGTTTGAGTGGTGAAACCGCGCTGATCTTCCAGGCAGCATCATCAAACAGGTCATGATCAACGGTGGTTGTATCGTTGCGCCGTCCCACACCAAAGGAAAGGTTGTTCCAGATCAGGTCCATCAGGCGGGAAATATCTTTTTGGATATCTTCGGCGCGAAGATTTGTTAATACGGCTTTATTACCGCAGGCAATATCATAACCAACACCAGACGGGGAAATGCTGTCTGAATACGCCACCACGCCGCCGATCGGGACGGCATAGCCTAAATGATGGTCTGCCATCATAGCAGCACGTTCGGCAGTTTTTGAGCAATTCAAAATCTGCTTCAATGCGCCTTCATCAATCGGATCACCCCAAACAGGGACCCCTTCGATGATCTTCACGTGCTAACTCCTTTGGAAGTAAGCGCCTGATGGTTTGAGTCTGCGCAGACTCCACAATTCGATAGATTGCTGGATGATACCTACTTAGGTATTGAGACTGCGATAGAGGACCGTTCGAACCTTGCTGGGTAATGGATATTTCGCCTGCGGATTAACCCAACCGATCAATGATTCGTATGCTTGCAGGTGTGGCCGACGCACGAGCAGTTCACTCAAGCGCTGATAGTGTTGGAAGAAGTGGGCGCGATCGTGAAACCCGTTCCTCTGCACGACGCTGGCGTCATTATGCTCCGCCCGTTGTTGTAGGTTGAGCATTGCAGCGTGCAGGTTGTCTTGTGTGAGCCAAGGAGACTCAACGCCGACGAGGAGAATATTCCTGCGTTGTGGCAGCAATTGGCCTAATTTGCTGCACACCATATCAGTAAGCCACTCCCCGGCAAGTGAGCGTATTGGAGCAGTTTGCGGAGATAGCGCCGACTCTGGTACCTGGGCGAGACCTCGTGTGACTTCGAGCATGAAGAGCGTACTGGTGGTATAGGTGACGGCGAAATCCGGACCACGCGACTGCCCACCCGTTGGCGGTTCATAGACTAGACTGAGGGAACGCTCCTGCAGCAGGAGGTAGGCCGTTTCAAGTTCAAGCCGCAGATCGAGCAGTCTTTCCATCTCCTGCGTGGCACGGAGTTTCTTGCGGATTTTGTTGTGGAAGGTGTTGACGAAGGCTGTGAACCGACGGGAGGAAGCCAGCCATGTTGCCATTGGCGTCGCCAGCAGGTTCGGTTGCCCATCGAAGAGGTAAGTCAGTAATTCATCAATTAACATCGCTGTGCTCGTTCTGGAACATGATGAAAAAGTATACCAAACCAGGAACGAACATTCTGCTTACTCCTCTGACTGAAAATAAAATAACATTGCCAACTTTGACCAATAGAAACGATAATCTCCCAAAAACCTTACTTGCAGATAAAGACTATTTCATTCGCCTGGTTTTATACCGGCATTTTTCAGATTTTCGGCATAATGTTTTGTGTTTCTTTGGGGAAAGTGGCAATGTACTCATCAATTGAAGCAAAACGTATTTTATTACTTTTCATGAGTTTCCTTTAGATCGCGCAGAATCCCAGTGTCAACTGCACGCCGTGTTGTGTGTTGCGGTTCATTGCTGGATTCCCAACTTTATCTGGGTTGCATTTACCAGACGCCCAATACTTTCTGGAACCAGGTTGAACGAAAAGATTGGTTCAATCAGTTCAACCTCCATCACCGATGGCTGACTGCCCACTCTAACAAAATCAAGGCGGGCATAAAGAATATCGAAAGGGAGTCTGTCCAAAACAGCCTGTGCTTGCAGGAGATCACGCGATTGAGGTTCGGAGGCTCGTATTGTTCCGCCGTAGATACCTTGCACCCTGTAGTCATTAATGGCAGGCTTCTTCAGCAAAACATGGCTGAGCTGTCGATTGAAATAAATGAATGACCACTCACCTTCGGTGACAATATTTTCGATAAATGGCTGTATCAAATATTCAGAGAGCGGCTGGCTGGCTCTTAGTTCTGTTAATGTATTTTCGAGCTGATCCAGGGGGACACGATGGGTGTTTGAGCCTCCCAAACCGACAGTGGGTTTCAAAATAACAGTTTGCCACTGATTTTCAACAAATAGTTTGTGAAGCGTGTCCAACTCCACATGAGATGAAAGATAGGTTGGAATAATGGGTACCCCCCATTTCTCCAGGTCCAGTAGATAATGTTTATCCATGTTCCAACGGACAGCCGATAAAGGATTGAAGAGTCTGCAGGAGGAAGCCTCGATTTTCGATAGTACATTTAGGAAAAGCTCTGACGCATCAAGATAATCCCAGGTGCTGCGGATCAGCGCGATATCAAATTGATTCCAATCAACGTTTGGGTCATTCCAGACAACTGGCGATGCTTGAAATCCCTGAGCTTCAAACCCTTTGATGAGCAGATTATCCTCATCAAAGAGTTCATCCAGATTGGGGATATCCCAGGTGACAAAGCTTGGAAGCTTCTCACAGCGCAAGATTGCGATATGGGTCAATGAACTTTCCTTATCATGTTATCTACTCAGAGATACCTTCTTACTCGTTTACAATACTCCAAATATTCCCTGCCGTAATGCTTCTTTAAATAATCTTCTTCACGTAATACCTGGCGGTGAAACAGCCATATGCCTGCACCCAGATAGACCAAAAGGATCCAATTTGAGAATATCAGGAACTGGCCCAGCAGGATCAACGCAAATGCTACATAAATGGGATTGCGGCTAAAAGCAAAAACGCCGCTCGTGATCAGTTTATCGGGATATTCTATATCAATGCCCACGCGAAAACTCTGCCCAAACGAAACCAGACTCCACAATAACAGCAATAGCCCTGCCAGGCAAAAGAAGACTCCGACCCATGAGATTATCTCGGAATGGAAGAATTCCTGCGTGCTTACGGCAGGAAAATTGAATGCATGGGCAAACACGTTATAGAAATAGAAAAGGGCAAACGGTGGAATCAGGAAATCCGTCTTGTCGATCTTGCCGAATTTCATCGCTTGTATCCCCTTTCTCCTCATCAACAAGACCCGGGTCAACACCATTCCAAGCATTAGGACAATTGTCAGTGCTGCGAAATATCTTGGCATAAGAACTCTCCTCTCAGAATCAGACTATGGGTGTATTCCCTACCCAGTATATTTTCTTTATTCTTCACTCAATGCTAATTTAGCTGCGAATATAGCGAGTACCGCTGCGAATGCCTGTTGTAATCGTTTAACTGCTTTAGACGAATTTATCAAATATGCACTAATCCCACTTGCCAGTATTCCATAAAGTGCAAATATAAAAAATGTCATGCCCATGAACACTGTGCTTAGCGTTATCATTTCCATTGTGGGAGACGATGAATTTTTAGAGACGAAAAGCGGCAAAAATGCGAAGAAGAATATTGTCAACTTAGGGTTGAGTAAATTTATT
>JAXIPJ010000400.1:0-4674 GCA_045402985.1 Anaerolineales bacterium | reverse complement strand
GTTGGCAGTCGCAGAAGGGTGTGGACATCGCATTCGTGCAGGAGCTTTCGGCGGACCACTTCGCCAGCCCCACCTTCAAATAGCACATTATCAGGTACAACGATCGCGGACTTGCCATTCATGTTGAGAATGTTTCTGACGTGCTGGACGAAGTTGAGTTGTTTGTTACTGGTCGATGTCCAGAAATCTTCGCGGACGATATTTTGCGACTCACGCTTGATCTCGCCTTCGTCGGTCACAAAAGTGACGCTGGATTTCTTGCCGAAGGGCGGATTGGTGAGCACCATGTCAAAGTATTCACCAGGATGGGAGGCGAGACTATCAGCCACATGGATAGGACTGCGACCCATCTCCGAGCCATCGCCAAACGACCCGATGCCATGTAAATACAAATTCATTACGCACAGACGCGCGGTGTTATCTACGATCTCCCAACCATGCAAGGCTTGATGGCGAAGATGATCCCACTGGTCACGGTCGAGCGTGTTGTGACCCGCGATGTAATCATGTGTGGCGAGCAGGAAGCCGCCCGTGCCCGCGGCGGGGTCGCAGATGGTTTGTTTGGGCTGTGGACGCATGACATCCACTATTGCTTTGATGAGCGGACGCGGCGTGAAGTATTGACCCGCGCCGCTCTTGGTATCCTGCGCGTTCTTTTCGAGCAAGCCTTCGTAGATCTCGCCCTTGACGTCAATATCCAGCCCGATCCAGGTCTCGCCATCGATCAGTTCAATCAGGCGGCGCAGTTTGGCGGGGTCCTGGATTTTATTTTGCGCTTTGCGGAAGATAACGGGAATCAACCCCGCGCCCTGACCCAAGCCTGTGAGTATGGCGCGGTAATGGCTTTCGAGATCATCGCCGTCCAGTCGTTGCAGGCTCGCCCAGTTGAATTGTTCTGGAATGGCACTCGGTTTGCCAAGCATGGTGCTTCCTTCCTGATCCATCTTGAGGAAGAGCAGATAGGTAAGTTGCTCGACGTAGTCGCCATAGGACATGCCGTCGTCACGCAGGACGTTACAGTAATTCCAGAGACGTTGGACAATTGTGGATGAAGGAGTGTTCATATTCTTAGTTGTGAATATCTCTTTCTTTTTGGTGATCAACCAAAGAATTCCTGACACGCTCAGGAGTAAATGGAATCTGGCGCAGGCGAATCCCTGTAGCATCGAAAATGGCGTTGGCTACTGCTGCAGCCGTCGTGACTGTCGCAGGCTCGCCCGCGCCCAGTGCTGGCTGGTCAGTACGATTAATCAACACGATCTCTATGTCGGGCACCTCAGAAAACGTTAGGATTGGGTACGTCTGCCAATCGACGCTTGTGATGCGGAGTTCGTCGAACCTCACTTCTTCCTTCAGCGCCCGGCTGAGGGCTTGGATGACGTTGCCTTCGATTTGATTTTTGACGCCGTCTGGATTAATGATCAGTCCGCAATCATGCGCCACTACGATACGCTTAACTCGCACAAATCCGCTGGCTCGCTCGACCTGCACCTCAGCAATACAAGCAACGATGGCTTGATTATTCTCGTAGCGGGCAAATGCAATACCGCGTCCTTCTGCCACTGAACTTGTATCCTTGCGCGGCGATGGACGCGACTCCCAGATCGCTTTCCTGGCTACAGCTTCCAGGATCGCCCGCTCCCGCGGATCAGTCAGATAGCGCAGGCGATATTCCAGCGGATCCACGCCCGCAGCGGCCGCCAACTCGTCCATAAACGATTCGTTGGCAAAAGTGTTTTGCCCACCGCCCAAGGTGCGAAATGAGGAGACATGCAAGAAGGAATTACGAAGATAATGGACAGTCACGCGTTGTGCCGGAAAAGCATAATTCGTTGGTGCGTTGCGCTCTGCACCGAAAGAGAAGAGCGAGGGTGGCGCGGGCTGCCGGGTAAGCAACTGAGCCGTTATTAGCTGGCTGGCAACGCGCGGTCGGTTCGTGTGCGAAGGTGACCAAACGTGGTAATCCCAGGCGATCACGTTCCCTTGTGCGTCCAACCCGCCATGGACCTCCATCACCATTGCGGGAGATTTTGGCTCCCAGACAAACTCATCTTTGCGAGTCCACTGCACCCGCACGGGTCTACCCACCGCCTGGGCCAGGATGACAGCATCTGCGGCTGCGTCATCAGAGCCATTCTGTCCGTAGGCCCCTGCCCCTTCCACATGGATCACATGCACATTTTCAACTGGCAAGTTGAGTAGTTCTGCCAAAGCGCCGCTCAACGGATAAGGTCCCGGTGTGCTTGCCCAGACCGTGACCTGAGCATCGATTACTTGAGCTACAGCGCAGGAGGGCCCAATTGACGCATGAGCGTGATACGGATGGGTATAGGTAGCGTGCACCTGCTGTGCCGTACCGGCAAAGGCATGCTCGAAATCTCCCTGTTCAATCAGGACGCTATCCTGGGTTGGCTGGCTGCGCAGTGTTGAATACAAATCCTGTATTTTTGGATATGCAGCCGTCTCCTGCCACTCGACCTTGAGCTGTTTCGCGGCCTGGATTGCCTGCTCTTCGCGTTCAGCGACCACGCCAATGAAGTTGCCGCTCTGAACTACCTTGATCAATCCAGTAATATCTTTCACTGAGTTTTCATCGATTGAAACCAGCTGCGCGGCTGGGCTGGGTGGGCGGACTAAACGGGCGTGTACCATTCCCGCAACTTGCAGATCCTGGATGAAGCTTGGCTGGCCGGTCACCTTGTGAGGCAAATCTAATCGCGGCGTTGATGTGCCCACAAGCCGGTAGGTTTCCGGCGATTTTAGCGGAGTTTGATCCTTCACCTGAAGGTTGAAGACTTTCCCGCCCATCAGTTCTGCATACGTGATTGAGCGCTCAGGATGGTGAGTCACTGTGATAACGCCATCATCAATGAACAATTCATCCACGTTGGCATCCAACCGTTCAGCCGCCCTCTCAAGCATGGCATGCCGCGCTTCGGCAGCAGCCCGACGCAGCGCTGTGCCACTCCCGCTAATTGTCATGCTTCCGGCAGTATAGCCCTCATTCGGCGTGCGATCCGTATCCCCCATCACCATGTGCACTCGGTCAAGGGGCACATCCAGTTCCTCAGCCACGATCTGCGCCAGGGCAGTGCGCACTCCGGTTCCCAATTCGACCTTTCCGCTAAAGGCGGTTATCGTCCCATCTGGTTCAATCGCTATCCAGTCATCGAGCCAATCAGACGCTTCACCCCAAGCCGCCTCTCGCCGGCCTGATCCTGCTCTTTCAGAATTTTGCCTGGGATCCGCCATCAGCTCTCCGCTTCAGATAACAACGCTTCAGCGCGCTTCACAGCCCGTAGGATCCGCAAGTGCGCACCGCAGCGACAAAGATTCCCATCCAGGGCTTCTCGGATTTGAACATCGCTGGGATGCGGAGTCTTCCATAACAACGCGGCTGTCGTGATTATCATTCCGCTGAGACAGTAACCGCATTGCGCCGCCTGTTCTTCGATAAAAGCCCGTTGGACTGGGTGAAGTTCACCCTCTTCCGGCAAACCTTCCAACGTTGTAATATGCGTCTTTCCAACTTCTGAGACCGGCAATTTACAGGATGGTTTGGCCTTATCGCCGATCAATACCATACAAGCTCCGCATTGCTCCTCGCCGCAACCAAATTGGGGACCCGTGAGGCCCAACTCATTTCGCAAAACATAAAGTAACGGTGTATCCGGTTCTGCCTTGATGGTGTGAGGCTTTCCATTTACGACGAGAACAGTTTCAGCTGACATAAAGAATGTTTCCTGATTGCATTTCTCTTTGGTCTGGACAGGACGTTGCAGTAGTTCCAGAGACACTTGACGATGGTGGAGGATGGAATGTTTTCCGAATATCTGCCTTTACCGCTTATCTTATCAACAAGTGAATTTTCAAATTGCTTTGGGGTCGAAAATTCAAACTCCAAGTATAGATCGTTAGGCGGCACTATGTAATTTCAAAACCATTTCTTGAACATCCTTTAGATATTCATCCGCATTTTCCGGGGGCGATAATTTTCGGATGTTTTGAAGGTTGTCGCGATCCAGTTGCCAGTTGAGGGGATTGTTGACAATATACCATCGAATGTTGTTCAGTTCACGGTCGTTACGAACGATGTGTTCGTAATAATTACTCTGCCATAAAATCGCTCCGCGCATGTTCTGCGCGCTATGGATCCCGTATGTGACGGCGGATTTGTATGCGCGGAGAATGGTTGGAACTGACCCCTTCACGGGTTTGCCAAATTTTTCGGTCCTTTCCGTTGGGGCATGGCGTTCCCGTGCCCGCTGTTCTTCCCCATCCAGGACACGGCGCCGCCGTGTCCCTACCTCGTCCGCAATCCAAATAATCCCGTGGGCATGATTCGGCATGATCACAAATTCATCCTCATGCAATTTCACGTACGGACGGATTGCCGCGGTCTTGAACCATTCGTCTCGTGCGATTTTGCCTGTGTCATTCAAAATCATTTCGCCGTTTACGACCTCGCCAAACATATGAATACGTTGATGGGCGCACATAGTGATGAAATACGCACCTGCCTGGGTGTAATCATATCCCTTTAAACGGATGGAACGACGATGGTGTTTTTGCGGGTCGTATTTCATAATGATAATTCCTGTAGGGGCACACGTTGGGGCACGGCGCTGCCGTGCCCTGGACACAGCAGCGCTGTGTCCCTACGTCAACCTCCCC
>JAXIPJ010000157.1:0-12388 GCA_045402985.1 Anaerolineales bacterium | reverse complement strand
CCTTAGCCTGGCAAAACGATTTTCGTTCCTTGCGCGTCCGCTGGGCCAAGAAATCCAGCAATTGGTTAGCACTCATTTACTTCGCCTCAGCCCTTATCCTTTGGAGAATGTGCTCGCATGCCTAATTTACGGATAGACCCTTAGCAGATCATGCAGGTGTGACAGAGTTTTTTATGAATGTAGTAGACTTGGGAGGTATGGAAAACAAAGCTCGTATAAATAACATCATGGACTTGCCCGCAGAAGAACCGCGCGTGACGACCCTTGAGCTGTTTTTTGATCTGGTCTTTGTTTTTACCCTGACCCAATTAACAGCTCTACTGCATGAGTCTTTGTCCTGGGAAAGTCTGCTGCAAGCATTTTTGATCTTTATCGTACTGTTTTGGATGTATGGGGGATATGTCTGGCTGACCAATAGCGTTCCGCCGGTGACTCCAGAGCGCCAGCTTCTGCTCATCGCGGGGATGGCGGCTTTTTTGATCTGTGCGTTGGCGATCCCGAATGCTTTCCATGATACCGGCGTGACATTCGGCATTGGGTATTTGATTGTGATACTCGTACATGCGTCCATGTTTGTGGGGGCGGTCGGCTTGAAAGCAGCTCGTTTCGTACCGATGAATTTCCTGTCAGCTGGCATAGTGATCACCGCAGGGTTCATTGATGGGCCCACTCAATATTGGCTCTGGACCCTGGCCATTGCCTTGCATATTCTGACTTCTTTCCTCGGTACTGGCCTGAGGTTCGATATCAGGGTCAGCCATTTTGTTGAGCGGCATGATGTGCTGCTTCTGGTCGCTCTCGGCGAATCGATTATTGCGATTGGTGCCGGCGGCCTGGTGCTGGATCTGCGTTTCATCTTGGCAGCCGTATTCGGACTGATCCTTACGGCAGCCTTGTGGTGGATCTATTTTGCGCGCGATGACGAGGCCGCTCGTACCACAATGCTCGCTCGATCTGCCACAGCTCGGCTTCGCCAGGCGTTGGGCGGTTATTTCTATGCGTTCATCCCCATGCTTTATGGGATCATCCTGCTGGCGACTGGTATTAAATCATCGATTGAGCATCTAACAACCAGGCTCGATACTGCCCATGCCTTCGCCTTTGGCGGCGGTGTTGGCCTATATTTGATTGGGACGATCATCTTTCGAAAAGTTTCGGGAATCCCTGAAGTTACCTACAGGTATATAGCCGCCTGTCTTGCAGTTCTAACCGGTTTCATTGGCAGTAATCTTTATGCCGGCCTCCAGTTCGTTGCTCTGATCCTGATTCTGATCGTATTGATTCTTGCCGAGTCCCATTGGAAGCCGATGGGCTCAGAGTGACATAATCTCGATTTGCATATTATGCCTTATACAATTGTCTTATGACCTCAATTAAATTTAACATTCTCCCGGCCCCAGAAATCCTTAAAAAAGATGTTGAGTGCTTTCGGATCATTAAATATACAGGGGATGAAGGTTCGTCGATAAAAGTATCTCCGAATGGCATGCCGGGAATTGTCTTTCAACATCAGAATGGTCATTCTGCGATAGAAAATATCAGTATAGCTTCACGAATCATCTCCACACCCACTTTATTCCTTTATGGCCTCGGTACAGACCCGAGCATCATGAACTATAAAAAAGGATCCTACGCGACGATACAAATAATCTTCAAGCCGCATGCTCTCAACACACTCTTTGGGATCAACGCATTGGTATTGAGCAAAGGGTTCGCGGAACTAAATGAATTTTCAAAGGAAGATCTCAACCTGCAACTGATGGAAGCCCGGAACGAAAAGGAACAGGTGGCTTTACTAACCAGATTCTTGGTGGCAAAGTTCGAGCAAGCGAAAACCCGGGATACCCTGGTTGAAGAAAGTTTGCACTTGATCCATAACAAGGTCGGCTTCATTACGGTAAAGTATTTGCTCGATGATCTAAATATATCGGAACGCCAGTTTGAAAGAAGGTTCAGTCAAAATGTGGGCCTTTCTCCTCAATCATATATTCGCGTGAAGCGGTTTAATGAAGCAATCAGACTGATGAAGACTGGGCAATTCGAAAAGCTTACCGATATCGTATATGCTCTCAATTTCCATGATCAATCTCATTTTATCCGTGATATCAAGGCATTTTCAGGTATCACTCCCAAAACCATTTCGCAAAAAGCGGAGAACTTCGACGAGCGGGGTGGTTTCTCTTATATCTAAATATGACGTTTTTTTACAATTTTCAATAGAGGGGAAAGTATATAATGGAATCAGACCACGAATGAGGAGATTGAAATGAGAGTTGTTGTGTTTACGAATCTAACGCTTGACGGAGTTATACAGGCGCCAGGGCGCCCTGAGGAAGATTCCCGAGGAGACTTTCAATATGGCGGCTGGGCAGCGCCTTATGCCGCGATGTCGAGCAGCGAGGCTGGAGAAAGCGTTCCGAATTTTGGTGCCTTGCTCCTAGGCCGTCTTACCTACGAGGCCCTGTACGACTACTGGCCCAAACAAACTGGCAATCCCATGACGGAAATGCTCAATAACATGCAGAAGTACGTTGCTTCGAGGACGCTGAAAGAGCCACTGCCATGGATCAACTCTACCCTGCTCAAAGGGGGATTGCCAAAAGCAGTGCGTGAGCTCAAAGGGCACCTGGATCAGAATTTAGACTTAGTGGTGATGGGAAGCGGCGAACTCATCCAGACCCTCATGGAGCACAACCTCATCGACCGGTACGTGCTCCTCATCCACCCGCTGGTTCTGGGAACGGGGCGACGGCTCTTCAATGATGGTAGTCCATACACTAATCTGCAACTGATCAGCACCAAAGGGACACCCACCGGCGTGGCGGTCGCGACCTACGAGCCGGCCGAACCTACGGCAGGGAAGACCACCTAGGTTTGGAACATCATCCATTGAAATCAATTTCAGCGAAGGTTAGGAGAAAAGCTTTTTGGTTCGGGAATTCATAATTCTGCGATCTCCAGTGGACGGGTTCCTTCTAGGAACAAAAAGCCACGGGTCAAGAGCACACCCTCGGCAAGGGTTTTTAGGTCAACTGGAAATCGAAAGGATAATGCAGTCTGCGGACGCACTCACATAACAGACGTTATTCTGTCTGAGCACTGATTTAAAGTTACTAGTAAAGTTTGGCAAGCGTGAAAAAATTTTACATTAGGGACGATACACAACCTTCCAAAGGTGCACTGCTCCATTGGCACCGCCGGTGGCGAGCAGCCCGCCATCGGGTGATAGCGTCATAATTCCGTTCCCGCCCGGCGGAGTGGCTTCGAACACAGGTTGATGATCTGAGGTGGCATATACGCGCAGCATCCCATCACGAGATGCAGCAATCAGGGAAGAACCATCCACAGAGAATGCCACGCTCTCAACGACGTCAGGAAAACCTCTGAGCTTATTGATCAATCTCCCAGTTGAAAGGTTCCACAGCCACACCCCTCCTTCTGTGCATTCATCGTTGATGGTGATCTGGCAAGTCGCTGTTGCCACTGTGGAACCATCGGGTGAGATGGCCGCGTCCAGCGCCTGATGGGCATGGTTGAGGGTGAATATGGAAGTGCCATCTCCGGTCCGCCATATTTGAACGTTGCGCGAAGTCCCGCCACCGACCAGCCACCTGCCATCAGGCGAGTACACCATGGCTGTGATGTTCCAGTACTCTGGGAATTTCAGCAGAGGTTTCCAGGAATCCACCGAAAAAGTCCAGATGGCGGCGTTCTGTACATCGCCCTGCGGCTCATCCACCCCACCCACAGCCAGTATCTGACCATCAGGCGAAAAGCTTACGCTCACAACCTCAGCGGGAAAATCCAGAGACTGGAGCAGAGTTCCGTTGCGCCAATCCCAGATCTTCGCGGTCGCATCACTCGAGACCGATGCCAGCATCCGACCATCAGGTGAGAATGCCACTCCCCAGACGATGCTACTGTGCCCATCCAATTTGCCGACAGACTGCCCGCTCGCCACATCCCATAACCGGATGGCAAAGTCTTCGTTATTGCCTCCCGCTGAGGCGAGGACCGTACCATCTGGTGTGAAAGTCACACTGCGTGGAACTTCTCCTTCCCCGAAGCTCGTGAAAATCTCGAGCATGTAAAGCGTATCAACTCTGATCGATATGAGTGTGGGAGTTGGATGGGAGAGGATAGCGGTCGGCGCAGCCGGTGTAAATGTTGGGAGAATGGATGTCTGCGTAGCGGTTGGCAGGGAAGAGATAGTAGCAGTAGGTAAAACTTCAACTGAAAAGGTACAGGCGTTCAGCAAAAGCGTGGTCAACATGCAGCCAAGGATCGGTCGTAACCATTTACTTTGTTTCATCATATTCTCTCTTCCGCCATATAGTAGTGAACTCTTTTGCCTATGTGAAGGATTATAAATCCTTTATAAATGAAAGATCAGATTTATGGGAAGAGGACTGTGCTAATTGTTATACAATTAATCTATTCCAGTTCAATAGGAGCTAAAGTGATTTCCATAGTTGCATACAAAACGTCCTGGCCGAACGAGTTTCTTGAGAAAGGGAGGATGCTGAGGAATATTCTCGCTGACCTCGCGCTGCGCATTGATCATATCGGTTCCACTTCGGTACCGGGGCTGGCGGCAAAAGATGTCATTGACATTCAGATCACCGCGGATCGACTCAGTCATAACCTTGAAAGCGTTATGAACCTCGCCGGGTTTCAACGGCTTGCGAATATAACTCAAGATCACGTCCCGCCGGGAAAAGATGCGGATGCTCACGAATGGGAGAAGTGGTTCTTCCAGCCTGCATCCGCCGGCAGACGCGTCAATGTACATGTGCGGATGCCCGGTCGCGCAAATCACCGCTATGCCATCTTATTTCGTGATTATTTGCGCTCCTTCCCTGCCATTGCCCAGGCATATGGTCAGGTAAAAGAGGCAATTATCAAATATCACCCCGAACAGGATATGGAGGCTTATTACGATATCAAAGACCCAGTCTGTGACATCATCTATGGTGGCGCGGAGCAATGGGCCGCATCTACAAATTGGCAGGCTGGACCCAGTGACTACTGATATATTAGGAGGGGATTCTCCTATATGAGGAGGAAAGACTTGCCCCTGCGCTACGCGTAAATTATGATGCTCGTATGATTTGCATATCTCCCTCAAGTTCACTTGAGGGAGATGTGATTTATGAGAATTTTTCTTCCGGGCTAAGACGCTCTTGGCAGCCTCCCCACCGGGGCAGCGGCTGAAGCGAAGTAAGGATTAGTTGCAGCCCGGCAGTTTGAAACTGGCGATGCGCGTCTGCCAAGGCGCAGTCGTTCCTGGTGGAGGTAATGGCGGAGGCGGGAGGGGAAGTGGCAACCCGCTTACCTCATAGTACTCATTGACATACCAGAACGTGCAATCGTCAGTGGGGTCAATGTTCATCGAGGTATAGTCGCCCCAACGTGAGTTGGTCGTCGTCTGTACTCCCGTGCCGTTGATGATCACGACCTCACCGAGCGTCATCTGGCCCAAGGGGTCGCCAGCCAGTCGGCCTGTGTAGCGGATGCCAGGATAGACATCCACAGCATTGGAAACGCTGTAGCCAGCAGCTATGTTGCCCATTTTATCCTGGGCAACACTTCCCATCCAACGATGCACGCCATCATTGGGCGCGTACGTTCCCTGCTGATAAAGCGAGTAGGTGTTGCCTGTCCGCCTGATCTCATACCAGCGTACACCAGCGATGCCCGGAAGGGCCTCCACGGATTGGTTGGTCACCATCGCATCGTAGGTCTTAAAGTTTCGGTAGGCGAGGCGCCAGGTTGGGCGCTGGCGATATGACAGGATATCAATATACTGATCGGGATTTGTGATCCCTGGCTGAGGGATACAGCCACGAGTGGGTCCGCATGGGAAGATCGAGTCGAACGAAGCCACTGGTAACTGTGCATTCAGGGTGAGCGATGCGGTAGGAGTTGAGCGCCACTTCACAGAGAAATCCCAGATGTTGAGCGCGTCGAACGTCCCGCCGTATCCACCGCCATCATCCTGTGTGCCGACAATCGGAGCTATATCTTCATTCTTCGGCTTCTGTTTGCCGTCAATGTCTGGCGGGAGCAATCCGTCGCCCACGAGCGGCAGCATTGCGGGGTCATTCCCATCCAGGAAGAAACTAACAACCCGCGCGTTCGGGTCGCCATTGATCATCTTGTTCCGCTCGAGACCGTAGACGCCGATGCCGTACTCAATAGTCGGGCCAAACTCGCGTGTCGTAATAATGTAGGAGTGGGTCCAGACTCCGTACTTCGGGTAGTCCGGGAAGTTGAGGCCGCTCGAGAAAGCATAGCGGTAATAGGCACCGGTTGGGTCGCCAGTCTGTGAGATTGCCACACAGTTGAAGTACTCGGGTCCGGCAGTAGTGAACTGTGAAAGTATCCAGCGATCAGCAAACTGGTCGTAGACCACAATCGGGTCGCCAGAGGGATCGGTGCAATCCTCCACAGCAAAGCCTGCCCAGAGCGTGCCGGTGTCCACAGGGCCAAGCAGAAGGGTGCCGGTCTTCGAGTAAACGCCAAAGACCAGGTTGATCATCTCCACATAGTGGTTTGGGCCCACATCGCCTACCGGGTCTGGCGGGTTGACGCGGAACCCGAAGGTGTTGAAGTTATCCAGGTTGCTCAGGCCTTCAAAGTTCGCGATCGTACCGGGGATCGCCAGAGCAGATGCAGACGATGAATTTGATGAGGTCGCCGCACTTGCGGCTCCATCGCCTGAAAAGCCGTTATCACTGACTTGCGGGCCACGATCTGGCCGTACCTCAACAATCTCATTAGATCCGGGACCAGGATTTGACGGATTCGCTGCAACCAAGGAACTTAACGTAGGTGATACGTCAAAAGCGGCAGGTGCTGAGAATTTGGGGGTTGGAGGTTTGAAGGATGGGCGTGCTGCCGTTGACTGCTGATGTGCAGCCGCGGCTGGGAAGACTCCCAGCAGAGTAACGATCAAGATCAACGTGGCAGAGATCGAAAAGACTTTCTTGGTTTTCATTATGTTTTCTCCTCAAAACATATACGAAACTGAACCGGTTTTTCGCTATCTGCATCATGCAGAGGTTGTCATAAAATTCGCAAAATCACCTCCTTTCAGCAATTAGACACTGGACCTTCCAGCATCATACACATTGTATAAAAAAAGTGATCGAATTACAAGGGCCTGTTCATGGAATCAGTTCGGCCATTCAACAACCGCCTTCCAGCCACATGGATGGAATTTTAAGGTGAACTCTGATGTAAAATTTAGGGAGTTATGTATAAGCGACGCATTTTTGCACGGCGGGGCCCTTCGGCACGCTTCCGTCTGCCGCTCGGTTTGGTTTTGGTTGTTCTTGGCATCGCGTTGTGCATATTGATTCCATCCACGCCGATCAATTTGTCTAATGTAAATGTGTCTGACCGGGGCCTGCCGACTCCGTTGGATACATTGACGCCTGGTCCCAAGCCAACCAAGGAGCACATCGGGCGCCTCATCTTTACCTGCACGCGCGGAGACTATAACCAACTGTGCCTGATCAACGCGGATGGGACGGGTTATCAGCAAATGACCGAGATCGAGGCGCATAATTATTATCCTGTTTATTCTCCGCTGGGAGGTTCCATCGTTTATTCGTCGAATCAAAATGGCGGAGTGTTTGATCTCTTCCTGTTCGTGTTCGAAGGCGCGCGCCTCATCCGGCTCACTGAGGGCATTGGCAATGTAGTTTCGCCGAGTTTCTCGCCGGATGGAACAACCATCCTTTTTGCGAACCGCGCCGCCGAAGGCCCCACCTCTTTGTGGACGATAGAAAATACTGGTGAGAATTCACAACTGCTTTATGCGGGGCCCAATACCATTGTCGCTGCCGATTGGTCGCCGGATGGGAATACAATTGCATTTGCCATGGCACTGGATCAGCCGGATGCATACGAAGTATTTCTTATGGGCGCAGATGGTTCGAATGTACGACAATTAACATATGGACTGGCAGGAATCGGTGGTAGCCTCGACTGGTCGCCAGATGGAAAGTATCTTTTGATCTATGCTGGTCCTCAGGGTGATAAGGATATCTTTCGCATCGATGTGGAAGCGAAGACCGCCGCGCAGCTCACGGATGGCGGCAATAACGCTGCCAGTTCCTTCTCGCCAGACGGCCAGTGGATCGCTTTTAACTCTTTGCGAAATAACGATCAGGCTGATATATTTATCATGCGCTCAGACGGATCGAGCATGCGCCAGGTGACAACCAACCCCGAGCCAGACTGGCAGCCGCACTGGGAGCCATAAAAGTTAGTCGCGCTGCGAAGTCCCCGCTGGGGGCGCGGAGTGAACCGACCCGCACCTGCGGTGGGACAGGTGTAGGTGAGCACAGACGAAGCGCGAGGTGGCGCAGTCGAAACGCAGAATCTGGAGTATAAAGAGGAACCATGAAAAGATTAGTTCACATTGCAGTGCTCGTTTCTCTCCTTTCAGGCTGTTCTGCGTTGCCAATTTCCATACCGTTTCTTCAATCTCCCACGCCTTCCAGTCCGCCTCAGCCAACCGCGACACCGTTTGCATTGCCCGCCTCCAACACGCCTGATTTTTTCGTGATCAATACCTCCGAGCCAACAACTACTGCGGCAACGAGTGAAGCGTTCATCACTGATACCCCAACTGCAATTTTTACACCAACCACCCGTTCCACCATCACGCTTGAACCCATTGACCCCAATCTGTTCACGCCTTCACCCAATCTATTTCTATCAGTTCAAAAAAGCACTACGCTCATCGTCTGGGGCAGCACTTGCGACGGAGCCCGTTCCATCAAATTTACCTCGCAGGTGATGCCAGCACGCCGGTTGAAATATGTAACGCTCTGGTATCGTTTGCAGGATAAATACACCGGCCGCCACACAGAGTGGGGTGGAGGCGCCATCCTCAGCGATAACGATCAAGGCACATATTTTTATGATCTTGATCTAAGCCAGATCGATGACTACAGATTTTTTGAGGATGCCTGGTTCCAATATCAGCTGGTGGCCTCCACGGTCACCCGCAAAGTCTTGGGCCGCTCGGTGGTCTCGCGCAGCGAAATCTCACTAACACATTGCAAAGTCTTCAATCCTTGATCGAAAGATTGCGAAGGGCGTTCCATGAAAAAATCCATTCATATTCTCGTGCTCACGATTTTCCTTTCGGGTTGCACAGCCTTGCAAAACCTCGCGCAGCTTGTCACCTCTCCTACTGCGCCACCACCCGCTGACACAAGGACTCCCTTTGTGAGCGTAACGCCCATCCCCACACAAAACCTCTTCGCAACTTCAACCAGTACACCGCTAACGTTCACGCCCACCGTCACACAGATCGGTGCCGAATTATTTACGCCCACCCAAACCGAAACTCCCTTTCCAACTGTTGGGCTGCCTGTGGGTGCGCTGGGCGGCAATTACTTCACACCGGTAAATACCGGCTTCCTGGCTGTATTGATCTCGAACAATACCATGTATTGGAACGAAGGCCCCTGTATGCCGCGCAATATTAAGTTCTCTGCTTTTGTGGAAGACCCGATCAATACACACCGCGTTCTGTTATTCACACGCCTGCGCGAAAAGAAGAACACATTAAACGTCACTGATTGGAACGCCGGCGCCATCATGATCAAAGCAGATAATGGATCATTCAATTACGATGTAGGCACTGATAATATCAGACGCTACTTTTATTACCGCGACGCGTGGCTGGAATATCAACTCGTTGGGATCACCGAAGACCTGCAGATCATTGCGCGTACCGTGATCTATGACCGGAATATTTCACTGGTGCGATGTCAGCCGATCCTCTCTCCGTGAATTTCCCTGCCGACCTTATCTCGTTTCTGCGCGGGACCTCAAAACTGGCAGCTATTACCGGGGCAGGAGTTTCACAGGAAAGCGGACTCCGCACTTTCCGCGACGCTCAAACTGGACTTTGGGCGCAATACAAGCCTGAAGATCTAGCCTCCCCTGAAGCCTTCCGCCGCGACCCAAAGCTGATCTGGGATTGGTACGCATGGCGCCGCGAAGCCGTCAAGGGTGTGCGGCCCAATGCGGGACATTATGCCCTGGTAGACATCGAAACGCGCGTACCTGAATTTACCCTCATCACCCAAAACGTGGACGGATTGCATCGCATGGCAGGCAGTAAAAATGTGCTGGAACTGCATGGAAATATTCAACGCGTGCGTTGTGCAGAATGTTATACATTCACGGAAACCTGGGGTGATGATACAGAATCCGTTCCACAGTGTTCCGAATGCGGCGGATTGCTGAGGCCGGATGTCGTCTGGTTTGGCGAAGCGTTGCCGCGTGATCAACTTGAAGCGGCAGTGGAAGCCGCGCGCACATGTGAGTTCTTCTTTTCAATTGGTACATCGGGAGTCGTACAACCAGCTGCGTCACTGGCGCATGCTGCGCGTAATCGCGGTGCGGTCGTGGTAGAGATCAACGCCGAACCGACTCCGCTGACGCATAAAGCAAATTATGCTTTTCACGGAAAATCCGGGGAGCTATTGCCAGAATTGGTAAAGGCTGTTTGGGGTTAGTTAGAACTTTTCCACTTCGTGCAGATTGGTCAGTATTTGGACGGCTTGCTGTTTGACTTCACTACCTCCACTTCGAAATGCAGCAAGAGCATGATTTTTTGCTTCATCAGCCTTGTATTTTCCAATGAACTCCCTGCTTCGCTCAATATGCACTTGAGGAGGAAGATCTGCAAATTCTCCTAATGTGATGATCAGCGTTTCACCTTTTTGTTTCATCAGCCAGCATTCGCCGCGGACGACTTGACTGCGTCCCCATAGGGATCCGAAGAGCCATAAAGATCCATTCCCCAAAAGGAACAGCCATATCCCGTTCCATGGATCTGAACCTATGCTTATTGCAAGGGATGCCACGCCCCCTCGTATCGCCATTAGGAGGATGGCTTGCTGGGTGTGACGAAAAACGAAGGTATTGTTTGAAGTTAAGCCAAGAAGCAAGGGCGTATGGAATATCAAGGGAATTAATGCGGCCAAGACTCGCTGGTCAATGGACGAAGTGGAGTAAATACTGATCAGTGAAATAATGAAGACGGGAACCGTTACGAATGGGGATAGTAACAACCAGGCATAGAGTCGCTTGGCGGTGTTTTTTTCTGTATCACTGAGAGTGAATGAAGGATCGCGTTTTGGATTTTGCCGCATCACCCAAACTACAGCCAGAAAAAATAGCGCGCCGTATATTGTCCAAAGGGCAATGAAGAGTGCAATGCCGAGGAACGCAATCCAACTCTTCCATCCTCTATTGCTTTGCTTTACTCGCTTGTCTGATGCAGTGTGCGAATCCTTTTTGTTGCCTGACATGACCATGAATATAAACAGCACTGCAACTACCAAAACAACGATGATAGCCAGGAATAATGAAAGAAGGATCTCATCCATCTCTCACTCCCATGCTTCGAGCATTTCGCTCAACTGACGCGAACGGGCGCGCAATTGTTCTCTCTTCAGCTCAGCGAAAACCGCGATGCCCGTGATCAAGAGCCCGGCCCCAAACGCTACGAGCCACCGGTTGACTCTGTGAATATCGTGCACCGCAATCAATACGATCACCTGCGCCGCGATGTTAATCACCGTTGCGCCGATTCCCGTAAAGAACGGAATTTTTCTTTTTTGCAGAACACCCCACCAAACCACCAATAATGATTCAAGCAACAGGAGCACGAAGTAAACCAGCCCGGCTTCTCCGTTCAAAGATTGGGCGAAGGATGTGACCAGCAGAATACCGAGACCCAGCATCTCAATTGCAACGGCATATCTTTTTCGGTTCTGCTGCATCTCAAGATAGGCGATGCCCATAAAATACAGCCCACCAGGAATGGCATAAAACTGTGGCTGGCTGATATCACTCGCATACAAAACAAGCGCCCATGCAATTTCAAGTAACGCCATGCCCAGATAACCGAGTATGTATTGTCGTTCGCGATAGGCTATCGTGATATACAACGCGCCTGCAAATGCGAGCGATGCTGCGTTCGCAGTCATGTGAGTGATCGCCTGCGGCAGGTTAATGATCACAGCCGCGGCTGTCAGGAAGATGGATGCTCGGGTGAGCGGCACCAGCCACACGGTCAGGGACTTGAAGCGGGAGGATATAGGCTCGAGGACACGCGCCAGCAGATAGAGTCCGAATCCGATTCCGCCGAAGACTGCCAGCGCCTCTGCAACCGGGACCTGGGCCTGCCTCAGCGATGCTCTAACCGCCAGCAGGCTGAATCCAACCACACCGTAGACGAGCGTGCCTTCCATCCATAAGATCGAGAACAGCGCAAATAATAACGCATGACCGATGGCGAGCGTGATGGTTGTTTCGTAACCGTTCAAGGCAATGGCTTGCCATATGACGA
>JAXIPJ010000211.1:0-29233 GCA_045402985.1 Anaerolineales bacterium | reverse complement strand
AGCCCGGGTTGTGTAAGCCCGCCTGCTGCACCGATTGCGTGGTGCGGCTTGCGACTGGCTACAGCCAGCGCCGATACAACCATTAAGATCTGGGATATTTCTCCCGGCGGCGGTGGGGAATTGCTGACGCTTCCGGGCAGTAATTTTTTTGTCAACGAGGATTGGTCGCGCGTGACAACCTTCATCAAATTACCGCTTGAGGAGGGAGGCTATGATGACATCATCCAGTCCTGGGATCTGTCGGCCTGGACGAGTGTATCTGCTGAAAAGCTTCAGATCTCAAATTACCTCGCGTCTGTCGTCAGGGTTGACTCATCTTCTTTCGGTCAAAGGATAATTCAATCATCCAGGATGCTCATCGCAACGTTTGCTGGTAATGATCAATTTTACAAAGTTTGGGATCTAAGCAGTGGTGAGGCGAAAGAGATGGCGACTGTGTGCTGTGCCAGCGTAACAGATAAGCTGGATGGCAAGTGGATTCAAGGCATAAATGTCAGCCCGGATGGGAGATTGCTGATCATTGGAATACTTCAGGGGAAAGTGGATATATGGGACATGCGCACAGGTGAAAAAATAAAAACATTGACGGTGGGTAAATTGGGAGACCTGTGGGGGCAAACTCTCAGCCCGGATGGAAGCATGCTGGCTGTTGCCACAACAAATGATTTGCAGATATGGGATGTGGCAACAGGTCACTTGTTGAGCAGCTGGTCTCCTCCCGAAGCCAATATCATGGCGTTCACACCGGATGGCAAATCCCTGGTGGTGGGCACCTGTTTGGGGACTGTGAATGTGTTGGATGTAGCAAGTGGAGAAAATAAATTCACACTTTCCGGCTTCACTTCCTGCGTCAATAGCTTCGGGTTCAGCCATGATGGGAGCCGGGTGGCGGTCGGCTCGGAATCGGGCCCACTTAAGGTGTGGGATTGGAACACTCATGAGGAACTGCTCCAATTGCCGTTCGGCAACGCGTCTACGAATTTCAGGATGCAATTCAGTCCCGACGATACGCGTCTGATGGTCAGCGCCCTCGATGGAGATGCGTTGGTGCAAAACACTGTGCGAGTCTATGTGCTGCCAACCAAGGATATCATCGCGCTGGCTAAATCGCGCTTGACTCGCACGCTTACGTCCGAAGAGTGCCAGCAGTATTTGCATGTGGCAACATGTCCAACTACTGCGCCTTGAAACATCGGGAAACGAAGTGATCGCTGGTGTTCTGACAGAGCTTGGCTTTGCGCCATTCACGCCGTGAAGGGCTTGATAAGGAAGTCCGCCCACCAGCATAACGTGTTGAAAATGAAAAGAGCGACTCGAAATGGGTCGCTCTTTTCATTCGGATTTATAGCCTTTATTTGAACAATTATGCCTTATCAGATTTTGGACATAATTGTTTTTAGATATTTGTCTTTGACCAGACTTCTTAATCATTTAGCGATACAGCGGGAAGATATGTAAGCCAAATCAGTTAAAATTTAGTCATCGCAGGAGCCTATTATGCGGTTGAATAGTATAGTCAGCGTCGCCAATTTTTACCTCATAACCGCAATCGAATCTGTCCTGCGTGGCATATATCATGTATATGGGTATAAATTTAGGCCAGTTTTTCACTAAAAGTGAAAATTTAGAGCCGCTCTTCGGAGCGGCTTTTTTATTTGCCTAAGTTGCAAATGCTATAATCCACACATCTTCTTTCGTTGGATAAGCGATAATAAATGCAGAATCTCCCATCCATCAAACGGATCCAAAACTTAACAGACCAGCAAAAGGATATGTTGCTTGGTCTGTTGATTGTTTTAGCCGTTGCTGTAATTTATTACTTTCAATGGGCATATTACCTAACGGGCCTTGAAGGAAGCAAGGTCAACATTGACCGGCCCGAAAGATATTTTTGGTGGGCGAATGATTCCCGCAGTTATCGCGAAGCAGGAGAATGGTTATTTGGCCGCGTGGACAGCGATGCGATTGCAGACCGTCCGTGGCTATATCCATTTCTATTAGGCTTGGTGCGCACGCTTTTCGCTGGCAACGCAGAAAGCGTAGTGTGGGCCGGTCAGTTTCTTATGTGGCTCGCCAGCGGACTTTTTATCTACCTTGCCCTGCAAAATGGAACACGCTCCACGGTCCTCTCCATGTTGGGCGCGGGCATCTTCTTCTCACATCCATCGCCGCTCATCCTTACCTTCCATGGCATGACCGAATCATTGAACATCTTTTTAATAGCCATGTTCTGTTGGGTTCTCACTACATCTAATGAACAGCGGGTCTATTTCGCACTCTTTCTGTTAGCACTTGCAACGGTCGTTAAGCCAATCTATTTATTTGCCCTGATACTGTTTGTTATTTATTTACTGATCAGATCTCAAAAGACTACGCGTCTCAAACAGATCGACCTGATCGCGCTTCTGCTCATTCCCATTTGGATTCAACTTTTGCTATCATCTATTGCTATTGGAAGACCAACCATTTCCAATATTGGAGCGTATACGTTCAAAAATTATTTTGTGGCAGATGTCCACATGCGAGTGGAAAAGCTTGAGTGGCGCGAAAGCATGCAGGAAATTGAAAGCTGGAACCTTAGGCGTCAGCTCGATTACCTACAACAACACAGGCGGGAATCCGCTCTTGCCTTTCGACGCCATATCATCGACTCGAATTTGTGGACTGGCTCTTTCTTCACACTGGGCGAAGGCAATCGAATGACAGAGTTTGCGCGCACAGCCAACTCGCTCTCGGCTTACGTCCACCTGCTGATGCTGCCGCTTATCATCTACTACCTGGCGTCTGCTAAGTATTGGGATAATAAAGAAACCATCACGCTCCTTTATTTTTGTTTTGTGATCCAAATTCTGACGACCGGTATTTCTACAGGTCAGGAGGACCGCTTGATTGTCACCGCCCTGCCATTATGGATCGTTGCTTATTTATTGACATTCACAGGCCTAAAGAAGATGGATCCGACTGCCGCATCCTCTACATCTAATTCGGATTAGACCCCCGCTCAGAGATCGACTCAACAATACTTTGCAACGCCTCACCACAGATTTTTGGGGCTCCAGAACAACTGGCGTTTTACCACATCCTTGCACCATGGGGACAAAAGCCCTAGCCAAAACACGTAGATTACCTCAAATTCATTGCATGGTAAGATAAAGGAAATCACCCAGACCCTGGAGGTCATGTATGCGTAAGTGGCCCATATTCGCCCTGTTGCTGGGATTAATAATCTTACATTCCACCGCGGATGCACAGAGCGGCACGAAATTAAAAAACATCAACATCGAACTCTGGTCAGAATATGACCAACCCAGCATGCTGGTCATTCAGGAATTTGTGGTGGCTGAAAGCACCATTCTGCCTGCCGAAGTTACCTTGCGCTTCCCGAAGAATGCAAATTTGATCGGCGTTGCCTTTAACAACGCAGGTGAATTGATAAACGCTGACTTTGAAGGTCCCAAAGAGCATGGCGACTGGCAGATCGTGATCTTAAAAGTGCGCTCACATGACGCTTATCGCATTGAATATTATCAACACATCACGCGCGACAAGAACAAACGGGAGTTCTCATTTCAATGGTTCGGTGATTATTCTGTCCAGGAGTTTAATCTGATCGCGCTCATCCCGTTGGACAGCGCAGATATCGTTACGTCCCCCATCCTTTCACGTGTCAGCACAACATCGAATGGGTTGCTTTTAGCAGACTCAGCCGGCCCTACCAAATTGAAAATGGGCCAGTCTTATGATTTCCAGATCGAATACACAAGGGAATCAGAAGCTGTCACCAACCCAAGCGGGGCCGTCAATGTTCAGCCAGTAGAGCTTGTTGGATCCGATACGCCTGGCCGCGTTTCCATTAATAAATTGCCGTGGATCATCGGCGGGTTTAGTCTGGGATTGATCGCGGTGATATTCCTTTTATTTTCCTACTGGCGCTCGATGCAATCCTCAAGCTCCTCTAATGGATTACGAATGCATCGCCGCCACCGTAATGACAAAGCTGGAAGTCCACAAATATATTGTCATGAATGCGGGTCACGCGCACATACAGGCGACAGATTCTGCCGGACATGCGGAAGTAAACTTCGCGCCGAATCGTAAGAGCGCCGCTTATCTTCTTGTCAACCAATACCTGATTTCCCGCCCAAGTGGGTACAACGGTAACAGATCAATACGATAGCCTTTCCCTGCGTAAGCCTGCATGAGAGTCACCGCTTTCTTCAGCACCACTCGGTCATATTCCAATGGCAAAGTCATCAGCTCCGCGATCGCGGAGTGTGGATATTTTCCCTTCACGCGCTGATAGACGCGAAACTCCAACTGCCAGGCATCCAATTCCCCATAGACAGATAGAGCAGTGATCAATCCCTGCTGCAAATGACGGGTTTCATGAATGATCAACGTCTGGATGCGCAGATCATCGCACGGTGTGTCATAAGTATAGTAATGCGAATTCAGGCGGATATTTCCGAACACCGTCCAGAACGCGCCGACGTTCGGCCGCACAAGTTTAAACCCGATCTTCGTTCGGCGCGCACGGATGAAATCCACGGCTGAGCGGCCTTCCTCTCCCACCTGAACAACGTTTTCCAAAAGTGTGTCCAACCAAACTGCATGATCCATTTCACACCTGCTTTTTGTTTTTAGAACCCGATCATTAGCCCAAAGGTACGGGGCATATCCTTTGCAACGAAAATTCACAATTAGTATATTTGTACCGCTTACAGCCCTGTTAAGTATAAATGCGCCCAAGGTGATTAGAATGTGATCAGGTACATTTGAAATCCAAGGAGATACAACATGTTTAAAACAAAATTACTTGCAAGCATCCTGTTAGCCATCGCGGTTCTTTTCGCACAAGTTGGCTTGGTGGCTGCGGCTCCAACCGCGCAGGACACTACCCCCATTACTGGAACTATTCAAAGCATTACCACTGAGACCGATGCAAACGGCGTGACGACCGTGCTTGTGACATTGCTGGATGATCAGGGCGCGACCCAAACCGTCCGCCTCAGCGTGGATACAGCCGTTACACTAGGGCTGGTTACGTTGGATCCAGCTACCAGTGAGCCAGTTGTGGATGAAACGAAGGTCGGTCAACCGGTCGAGATTGACCCCACTACTGTGATCCCGGATGAAACGCCGGAAGAACCCGTCCATCTCATTGCCGCGCTGCTAGCCGCATTCTTCGGTGAAGAGGCCAGTGTGGTGAATGAGTACCACGAAGACGGTTTCGGCTTCGGAGTCATTGCCCAGGCACTGTGGATGTCTAAAAACATAAGTGACGATGCGTCCCTGGCGAGCGATATTTTGCAAGCCAAGAAGGACGGCGATTATAGCGCCTTCTTCCCTGAAGGCACTGAGAGTGTGCCAACCAATTGGGGTCAGTTCAAAAAGGCAGTCTCAGAAAAAAAGAATAATTTGGGAGTTATAGTTTCTGGAAATGCAGACCCGGATGACGCCACCAATCCTTCTGCCCAAAAGGAACATGGCAAGGACAAGGATAAAGGCAACGGTAAAGACAAAAACAAGAACAGACCCTAGTCTTGACTGTAAAATAAAAAAGGAGCGACGACCGTCGCTCCTTTTTTATTTGATAGAACCTGATAGTCTCAAGCGGTAAAATAGTGTAGAGGCTAAAATGCGACAAGTAGCGATTCTTGGAATTGGTCAGATCAAAATTGATGAGCATTGGGATCTATCCCTGCGCGAAATCGGCGGCAATGCTGCGTTTGCCGCGCTTCAGGATGCGGGCATGGATAATGTCGACGCGCTGTTCGTCGGCAACATGCTTTCTCCGCTGATTGATGGGCAGAATCAACTGGGAACTTTTTTTGCGGATTGGATCGGGCTCTGGAAACAGGAAGCCGTGAAAGTGGAAGCCGCCTGTGCTTCCGGCGCGGCGGCGCTGCGCGCGGGACTGATGGCTGTTTCCGCGGGAGACGTCGAATCAGCGCTGATAGTGGGCGTCGAGAAGATGACCGATAAGGCTGGTCACGACATCACTGCCGCGTTGGCAACTGCCGCAGATGCAGATTATGAAGTGGAACAGGGCATATCGTTCGTTGGCATTAACGCGTTGATCATGAGACGTTATATGTACGAGTTCGGCTGGAAACATGTAGATTTCGCGCCGTTCTCCATCAATGCGCATGCAAACGCCATGCACAATCCATTCGCGCGTTTGCAGCAAAAGATCAATGTCGATCAATTTGAAAGATCAAGCATGGTTGCCACACCCATCAACCTGATGGATGCGTCACCCATCGGAGATGGCGCGGCCGCGGTCATCATAGTGCCCGCGGAAAAAGTCGCGTCACTGAAGGGAAAGCCGCGGGTAACGGTGGCCGGTTCAGCGTCCTCAACGGATACGATTGCAGTCCACTCAAGAAGGGATCCGTTGTTTCTATCCGCTGCATACGAGTCATCCAAAAGAGCGTATGAGATGGCAAATATCGAAGCGAAGGATATTGATGTGTTCGAGTTGCACGACGCTTTCTCGATCATGTCTGCATTATCACTGGAGGCGTGTGGATTCGCTGAGCGTGGACAGGGAGTGAGGCTGGGTCTCGATAATGAGATTAGCCCCCAGGGACGCCTGCCCATCTGCACACGCGGTGGATTAAAAGCGCGTGGCCACCCGGTAGGCGCGACGGGGATGTATCAGATCGTGGAGGTGGTGCAGCAATTGCGCGGCGAATGCAACGGCACGCAGGTGGAGGGTGCGAAGATCGGCATGACTCAAAATATCGGCGGCTCAGGCGCAACCATCATCACCCACATTTTGAAGGCGGAATGAAACATGACTCACCTCGAATTTAATCTTTCCACATTTTAGCCACAGATTTACACAGAAGTAGCCGATCCAGTATGGAGGATCTGCTACTTGTTTTATCTTTCAGAGCATATTTTCGGGCAATTCATTCAACATCCGTGCTGATCAGTTTAATCGGTGGCTCAATCCTTAACTTTGGGGTTAATCATGTTTATATTGACAACTAGACAAAGAAATTTGCACCTGCAATAACAATGATCAAAACAAGGATAGGAAGAAATGTAAGCGTGGTGAGCACGCCTGCCAGTTTGTCTTTTTTACGCGCGTAGGCCACCCAGGCTGCGATAGCAAACACAATCGGCCAGATCGGATATAACCAGACTGCGATCACAAAGTTCCAGGCTTCCTGCGTCACGCCTGAATCGAACGCCATGACCGAGAGTCCAGCCATAAGCAGCCAGAAGAATAATGATGCCAACGCCAGTAATTGAGATGCGACCAACCAGATAAGAATTAGCCTGCGTGAGGGAGGATTTGTTTCCAATATATTGCTCCTGTAAGATGGACCTATAAGTCTATGAGTGGGAATTTTACTCGCACAGCGTTGGTATGTCGTTAAGTTGAGGGGAATATTCGCCATCTAGCGCCAATAAACGTATAGGGTACCACTGGAAATTTCCCAGCCAGATGTGGTATAAAGCAAATCACAGTTGCATTTTTGTTGTTTACAGTCTCCTGAATCCATTTTATACTATGGCAGGCAAGGAGGATCCCGCAAATGGCTAACAAACGAAAAATAAACCGCCGAGACTTTACCTATTACATGCAGGTCACGGACGATCTAACCAAGCAGCTCCTTGGTTATCTTTCCGATATCAGCACAGGCGGTTTTAAACTTGACAGTCAAAAGGAGATTCGGCCCGGACAGGATTTTCGCCTGCACATCGAACTCACCGCCGAGATCGCTGATAAGACTTCCATGGTTTTTATCGCCCGCAGTAAATGGTGCCATCGCGATCATGTTGACCCGAATACATTCAACGTCGGCTTTGAGATCATCAACATATCCCCCAGCGATATGACCATCTTCCAGCGCATGTTCGAGAAATATGGTTCGCAGAACACGATCAGGGGCAAAAGTTCCGATGATTATATGTGGAGATAGAGTTCAAAATAGACCAACATCCAACGGGCGGCGATGCCGCCCGTTTTTTATTGTAAAATGGATGTTATGAATTTTAGAACATTGCGTTCCCTTGTCCGATTCTTCATGCAGTTTATTGTTGACATAGAGGTGCACGGGATGGAAAAACTCCCTGATGGAAATGTTATCACTGCAGCCAATCACCTTGGGCGGCTGGATACAGCCGTGCTATTATGCATCATTAACCGTGAAGACCTTATCATGCCGGTTGCTGAAAAATATAAGAACCATCCCATCTTCGGAGCCATCGGACGGACTGCCAACGCCATCTGGCTAAACCGCTTTGAAGCAGACTATGCTGCATTGCGGCAAATCCTTGCGCGAATGGAACAAGGTGGCATGCTGGTCATCGCGCCTGAAGGTACGCGCTCAAAGACAGAAGCGTTGCAGGAGGCCAAGCTGGGAGTCGCTTTTCTGGCGAGCAAGAGCGGTTATCCTGTTCTGCCCGTTGCTGTTACAGGGACTGAGGATCGCGCCATTGCTGAAAACCTGAAACGTTTCAAAAGGTCAAAGATCGTGGTCAGGGCCGGAGAACTGTTCCAGATTCAAATTCCTAAGGGGAAGGGGCGCGAAGAAGCGATGCGCCTGGCTACAGATGAAATCATGTGCCAGATCGGCTCGCTGCTTCCAGAAAAATATCGCGGGGTTTATACCGACTACCCAAGATTGAAGGAACTGGAGAAGCAACATAACTCCCGTTGATCCCATACTTCGCATTCTGCGTTTTCTCATCCGCGTCCTGCTGAGACTCATTGCACGTGTTGAAATTCACGGAAAGGAAAATGTTCCCCTCACCGGTGGAATGATCCTGGCATCCAATCACATTGGGATTCTGGACATCCTCATGGTCTACTTTGAGATAGATCGAACCGACCTCTTCATTCCTGTTGCTGAAAAGTTTGGAAGGATAGGCTGGATACGCTGGCTGGGAAAACATTTGAACTTTCTATTTGTAGATCGCTTTAACCCCGACTTAAAAGCCATACGGAAAATGATATCGCTCATGGAAAATGGGAAATGTCTTGTCATCGCACCGGAGGGAACCCGCTCACTTACAGGCTCGTTGAACGAAGGCAAGCCAGGCGTTGCCTATCTGGCGGCGCGTTCGGGGTTTCCCGTTGTTCCTGTTGCCATCACAGGGACGGCAGATCGAGTCATTCTCGCAAATGTGAAACGATTACGCAAATCACACATCACGCTCACAGGAGGAAAGCCGTTCACCATTCCTCCCTTACCAAATAAAGATCGCGACGCAGCTCTTAAAAAATATACAGATGAGATCATGTGCCGGATGGCGGCACTATTACCTGAAAAATATCGCGGCGTGTATGCGCAGCATCCAAGCTTAAAGGAATTATTGGGGAGTGGGCACTGATCACTGCGTTCTCGATATCAGCTCAAACTTACCGTCCAAGTGCAAATAAAAAGTTTCTACATCAAGATCGCCGAATAACACCTCGATCTTTTGTTCGGCATCCATCAGATCACGTTTGTGACGTTTATACGTTCCATCGCGGCCATAGGCACGGCAGTCTTCATGGTTGATCAGCGCCACCTGTTTGATCGAATGGATCTGTACTGCCAACTGCACGTACTTTAAGACCATTTCATAATCATGGACTCCACCTGCCAGTGAAATAATATCAAAATTGCCCGCACCAAATCGTCGCATAATCCATGGGTGTAAAAATTTCTGCAGGCGATAATCCATGCAATGGACGACAAGCGCGTCACATCTCAGAATTGGCTTTTTTGCCATCATAGAATTTCTCCCTCGCCTCTTTTCAGAAACATTCCATCACCGCGCCTGCCCATCCACTCATCTTCATCCACAATTAACTTCCCGCGTAAAAAAACTTTTTCCGGACATCCCACCAATTCCCAGCCTTCATACAAATTGTAATCAGTACGTTGATGAGCATGTGCCACACCATACTTCACGCGCTTTTCCGGATCCCAGATAACAATGTCCGCATCTGAACCTTCCAGCAGCGCGCCTTTGCGTGGGTACAGGCCAAATATTTTCGCCGGGTTCGTGCTGGTATACGCCACAAATTGGTTCGCAGTGATCTTCCCCGCCCGTACTCCAAACGTCCACATGATCGGCATTCGATCCTGGATTCCCGGCAGGCCATTCGGGATTTTCGTAAAGTCATCTTTTCCGAGTTCTTTACCTGGGACGGCGATCTCGCTTCCTTCATAGACGATGGGCCTGGTTCCGTCAAAATAGAACGGACAATGATCCGTGCCTATAGTTTGCAAAATACCATCTGACAAACCTTCCCATAAACGCGCGTTATCCTGCTCCGTTCGCATGGGCGGCGAGCAGATCCACTTGGCACCATCTACGCGGCGGAGGTCATCAATCGTGAAGAACAAATATTGTGGACATGTCTCCCCCATCACTTTGACGCCGCGTTCGCGCGCGTACTTGAGCATATCCACTTCGCCGCCCGCGTTCATGTGGACAATGTATACAGGCGAATCGGCTTGCTCTGCCATGGCGGCCATACGCAGAGTCGCTTCCACCGCGCCCCAGGCGGGACGCGTCAACGCGTGATATTCTGGAGTCGTGTGACCCGCAGCTAAGGCCTCCGCCACCAGCGTTTCGATGACATCACCATTTTCGCAATGTGCCATCACCAGCATTCCATATTCTTTTGCAATTCGTAACGCTTTGAAGATGCTGCCATCGTCCAAACGTAAGCGACCGTTATAGGCGGTAAACACTTTCAGAGTTTGAATTCCCATCTCGCGTAATAATGGAATCTCCCTGGCGATCTTCTCGTTGAATTTGGTCAGATTCATGTGAAAGGAATAATCGATCGCAGCCTTCTCAGCTTTTTTCATCCATAGGTCAACTGAGTATTTGAAATCTCCTTCACCCCAATCCCCATCCCTTTGGGAGAGAGGAACAAAATCCATCACAGTGGTTGTCCCGCCGAACGCCGCGGCTTTGTGACCCGTGTAATGATCGTCGGAAGAGACCGTGTCAAACATCGGCAGGTCGAGATGCACGTGCGGGTCAATTCCGCCTGGGAAGATGAGTTTGCCCGTGGCGTCAACAATTTCAGCATTTGGATGTTGTAAACTTTTACCGATCTGTTTAATTTCCTCCCCGTCAATCAATATATCTGCTTCAACGGTCTCTGACGCAGTGATAAGAGTTCCGTTCTTAATCAATGTCGCCATTGGAATCATCTTTCACATCATAAGGCTCCCGGACCTCTTTAATCCCCAACAACACCATCAGCACCTCAGGGGGAATATCTGCTTCGGGCAGGTCAACTTTATATAGCTGTTCATTTTCGGCGCGCTCACGCAGACTCTTCCATAAGAGGTTACGCTCTTCATTTTGGACAACGAGATCATTTAGCAGTTTTGCATTAAGTAAATATTCGCCTGTTGTATAGAGGAATGTCAATCGCTTCCATTTATCAGCAATAATGGGTTGGGATAATTTCTCCAGTCCACCCAGCTGGATCTTGTAATATTCCTCCTTTGAGCGTGGATGATCTGCTTCGTCTTTGAATAATTCGCCGCGCGTCGTTAATTCGTGACCGCGCACCTGTGCAATGAATTCAATTTGTCCACCGCGCCCACCAAAGGTTGAGGGCTGGTAAAAAGCAAGATAGTCCACGGCGACGACTTTGGGCGCGGTGCGCAGCGGAATGCGATACCATCCCAAAAGCCGCGCGATCTCCAGATCTCGCGGAGATGGCAAGAGGCAGACAAGAACGAGGGAGGTTGGTGATAGAGGCATGTGGTAATTGGTAAATAAATTCTATCTGGTACTTTCCACAATTTGGTTTTAAGCAGATTTTAGTTCAATCCGACTTCGTTGTTGAATTCAATGATCAATTCATCAATTTCATCCGCCTGTTTTTGGACATCGGTCCAGTAATTGGGTTCATACCATTGTTGCTGGATTTCTTCATAAGTGCGGCCCTGCTGCTCGACCCATGTATAGTATTTCAGGTTGTGTACGCGGCGGCGGTCTGGATAACGCAATTCGAGCATGTTGTCAGTGGACTGCCCATGCAAATAGCGCGCGAAATCTGCTGCGGCGTTGGCTTCGGTGTATTCGCCGGATTCCTGCTGCATTTCATGCAGACGTGAGCGATAGAGTTCCATCGAGTCGGTAAGTACTGTGAGCATGATGTCGTTTTCGTCCAGCTCGTAGTATTTGGCGGTCTTGATACAGGAGAGCACATTTGAGATACCAGAAAAACCCAGAAGATCGAGATTGGAGATGAGAGACTCGGCAACTCCTTTTTGAGCAAGGTATTCGTGACCTGATTCTTCGTTGAATAAGCGCGCAAGATTGACTACGGCGGTATCGTCAATTGCAGTGACGACATCCGTGTTCTTTGTGTTATGGATCCACGGCACATGCTTATCGCCGATGCCTTCAATGCGGTGCGCGCCGAATCCATTTTCGAGAAGTGTGGGACATTGCAACGCTTCGCTCGCGACGATCTTGCCATCTGGAAACAGTTTTTTCATATAGTCGCCGCTAGCGATTGTCCCTGCCGAACCTGTAGCGGATGCCATGCCACGATAGCGTCCTTTCCTGCCAGCCACCTGCTTGAAGACTTCTTCCATGGCGTGACCTGTCACTTCGTAATGCCACAAATAATTGCCAAACTCTTCAAATTGATTGAAGATCATCAGATCCTGTCCAGATTTTTTTAGTTCCCAGCACTTGTCAAAAATTTCTTTGACGTTGGATTCAGAACCTGGAGTTTTGATGGTCTCGCCTGCAACTTGGGATAACCACTCGAATCTTTCCTTCGACATGCCTTCGGGAAGGATGGCAATGGATTCACACCCCAACAACGCGGAGTCGTACGCGCCACCGCGACAATAATTCCCGGTGGAGGGCCAGACTGCTTTTTGCGTGGTCGGGTCAAACTGACCTGTGACCAGCCGCGGCACCAGGCAGCTGAACGCGGCGCCCACTTTATGCGCGCCGGTTGGGAACCATTTGCCAACGATGGCGATGATGCGGGCGCGCACACCCGTCAGCGCGGAGGGAAACTCAAGAAAGTTGACCCCGGCAAAAGTCCCGCCTGAAGCGCTGGGATGGTTATGCCAGTTGATCCGAAATAAATTTCGCGGGTGAATATCCCAGAGTCCGATATCCTTCAATTCATCCTGTATTTTTGCAGGGATCTTGGAGGGATCTTTCATTTGTGCATAGGTGGGGATGATAATGTTTTTTTCTTTGGCGCGTTGAATAGCACGCGCGCGTCGTTCTTTGTGAATGGTCAGGTCAATGGTAGTCATAGTTTCTCCCAGGGAAATTGTCTGACAGTTGCATTATACTCTCCGAAGAAGTCAGGGTGCTTCGCACCACAACGCGTCGCGCTGTCTCATCGAGTAAATGCGCAGCACGAATAAGGAGACAAAGTGAAACAAGCAACAACAGGCACAATTTCTGGTTGCCTTGTGTGGGTCATTGCATTTGGAGTGATCAGCATGTGCATCCTGCCAATTTCAACGGCTATCGGCGGCATCACGTCTGTAAGCGATTTTGCGGTCAAGCAGACGGGCACAATTGTTTGTCCCGACAACACAACCCCTAAGATTCGTTCATTCGCAACGTATGGAAGTGGTCCATCCACGACCTCTGTGCTTGAATGTGTGGATGCGAGCGGCAATGTTGTGAAGGAAGACCCTGTTGGCTTTGCCTTTCTTTGGATCGGCATCATTGCGGTGATCGGGCTGATGATTGCAGCATTTCTTGCTTTCGCGTTCGCCGCACCGGCCGGAGTGCTGATAGGCAGGTTTATCAATAGAATGAAAAAGGCGTAATTCGTTGTATATTTATTTCAAGAATCAGTTTCAAATTGGATCGAATTCTTTAAACAAAGCGTAGGGTGTTTTTAATGTGACTCCCATTATTAAGAAGTATGATGACCCTACTAGAAAGGAGGTCGTTATAGAGACACCACCTGACAACAAAATCAAGGGAAGGACTGGGACGCCCTGACCTGGCAAAAGCTTCCGGCTTTTGCACCAGACGTTCCCCGAACGAAAAAGAAAGCGGCAATCCCCACTTCTTCCTGGGACATAAGTATTTTTGACGGATGGGTACTCCCCATCCGTCCTTTTATTTAAGCGACTTGCGCATTCTCTCGAGGCCTTCTTTCAGCGTCTTACGGGGACAGCCAAAATTCATGCGTACGAATCCTTCACCGCCAGGGCCAAACTCGGCTCCCTCAACCAGTGCCACCTTTGCGTTTTCCAAAAAGAATTTGAAAGGCGAGCCTTCAATTTTTCCGGATTTGATAAGCGCATTGCAATCGAGCCAAGCCAGATACGTGGCATCTGGCACTGTATAGCTGATCTCAGGCAATTCTTTTTTCAGGTAGTGGACAAGAAAATCGCGATTGGCAGTGAGATACTTTTTCGCTCCGGAAAGCCATCGATCACATTTGCCTGAAAAGGCGGCATTGGCAGCGGCCAGCCCCATGCTATTCGGATGCAGAAACTCACGGTCAACGATCCCTTTAAATTTCGCGTGCAGTTCAGGGTTGGGGATGATGGCGAATCCGCAAAATAAGCCGGGGACGTTATAGGCTTTGCTGGCGGCAACCAGCGTGATAGTCTGGTTCTCGATCTCAGGTGAGAGCTTCGCGATCGGGATATGCCGCGCCCTGCCCAGCAGAATTTCACTGTGGATCTCGTCTGAGCAGATGACCACATTGTGTTCCAAACAGATCTCTGCCATACGTGTCAGTTGCTTGCGCGAATAAGTGGTACCCGTGGGGTTATGCGGATTGCAGAACAGGAACATGCGGGTCGGCGCGTTCTCTGAGTCGAATGCACCGTTAAAGACCTCAAAATCGATCTCATAATCAATGCGGCCCTTGCGCGCAATTGCAGTCAAAGGAGCCAGTTGACGGACCAACCCCGCCTGTTCATGTGTTCTGAGGAACGGAAAATATACAGGGGGTTGCATCAACAGCCCATCTCCTGGCGCGCAGATGGCGCGCGCGGCGGTATAAAATCCTTTAACGATGCCGGGAGTCGCGATGATCATTTCTGGAGAGATCTTCCAGTTATAGAGTTTTTTCATGCGGGCGACGATTGTTTCAAATGCTGCCTCCCCGCCCAATTCATATCCCAGCACGCCGTGCTCGAGCAGTGCGCGCATTTCATCCAGCACTGGCTTCGGTGCCTGAAAATCCATATCCGCCACCCACATTGGCAATACATCCGGCGGATAATATGTCCATTTGTTGTGCTTGCCTGGCAATCGACGGTTAATTACGCGGTTAAAGTTGTAAGCCATGAGAGTACTTATTTTTTGTAGGCAACGATCATGCCATCACGCATGGGGGTGAGAGACACGATCCAATCCGGATCAGTGGTAATATCCCTCGTAAAGAGTCGAATCGCGTCTGTACTTTTATCGTGATTTTTTGAGTCAAAAACCCGTCCACTCCACAACATGTTGTCGATGATCAACACTCCACCTGACCGGAGTTTCTCTTTGATGACGGGCAGTGAAGAAGGATAGGCATCCTTATCAATATCGTTGAAAATAATGTCAAACGGGCCCTCGGTTTGACGAAGAGTTTCCACCGCCTCGGCGATATGATACTGGACTACATCCCCTCGTCCCAACGCGGACAAGTAGCCGGCCGCGCGTTTCGACAGCTCCTCATCCCAGACGGTATGATGCACAACCCCTCCACCATTTTCCATCACTGCCCTGGCGAACCACGCTGTGGAATAACCATATCCAGACCCCAACTCGAAGATTGATTTCGCATTCGACATGCGCGCCAGTTGATAACAGTAATATCCGCAGGCGGGGCCGATAATAGGAAAGTTATTCTTCTCGGCATATTTTTCCATCTCCTGCAATTCAGGTTCGCGTGCTGGGACGAGGGAAGTTAAGTAATCCTGCACTTTGTCATAAGATATCTTAGCCATGTTATTCTCCTTTGATCTAAAATTTGGGGCGACCCATCTGGGCAATCTCTTTCGATTGTCATAACAGATTTTCACGCAATCTACCGTTTGTATATACGCCTGGCAGGTCGCCCCTACCAATACGAATTTATTTTATATCTTCCAACACTTTTAATACTTCCGGATAAGCCAGCTTTGCCCATTCTGCATACATTTTCCCCGATGGATGCAGGCCGTCAGCAGCGATCAACGCACCGTCCGTGATAGCCTTACGCGAGCTGGGAGTAACATCCACATAATGCGCGCCTGCTTTCTCAGTCTCTTCACGGTTTACCGAATTGAACAAATCTATTTCCGTTGCGATCTTTTTGCTGTCGCGACTCATCGCAAAAGGCGTCACTCCCCAATCCGGGATGGATAACACGATGACGCGCTTTGCATCTCCGCCTGCGTATTCGATTGCTTTATTCAACAGGAAAATAAATTCCTTGCGATATTCATCGATATCAAGTCCGCGATATTGATTATTGACGCCGATCAGCAAGGAAACCAAATCGTAAGGCGGGTTGATCTCTGTGGCTTGCATACCCTTCCAGAGTTCATCCGTTGTCCAGCCAGTGCGCGCGATGATGGTCACCTCTGTCGAAACATCATCTGCCTGTAACAATCCGGCGAGTTGATTTGGCCAGCGCTCATTTTCAGGAACGCTTTCACCGATCGTGTATGAATCTCCCAAAGCAAGATATCGAATATCAGGCATTTCTTCTCCCGGAGCAGGCAAAGCAGGCGTGGAAATTTTCGGAGCACAAGCACCGAGCAGAGCAAAGCTTAGTATCAAAAAGTATCTCATTCAGATTATAGCCATAAAAATCAACTTTGATATACTTCACAATCAGGATAGGTAAAGGAGAATCCATACCAGCGTGTGAGAAATTGCAAGGTATCATAAATTATAATTTGGGGAGAGCAAAGAATAGTGGAAATACTAAAACGACCTATCCAGCTTGCATGAGAACAAATACGACGAATTTCACACTTAACTATATCATCATTGGCATTCTCACTTCAGCCGCGCTTACGGTCGTCATTGGATTGACCGCCACTAATCTATCAGGGTTTCGGATCGTAGGGAACACGGATATCCCTTTTGCTTGTCCCTGGCGATTGGCAGGACCGAACGCCGTGGACTAAATGAAAAATCGCCCCCTCTTTAGCATTATTCTCGTCGTCTTCATAGACTTGCTCGGCTTCAGCCTGATCATTCCGCTATTGCCGTATTATGCACAAACCTTCAACGCAAGCGACACAACTGTCGGGCTGCTTCTTGCTTCCTATGCAGCCGCACAATTAATCGGCGCACCATTGCTTGGACGGGCCTCCGATCGCCTGGGCCGCAAACCCATTCTCCTCGTCAGCATCTTCGGAACTTTTCTTAGCTTCCTCATCTTTGGCTTTGCAGAGTCATTGACAGTGCTATTCGCCAGTCGAATCCTGCAAGGCCTTACAGGCGGCAACCTCTCCGTTGCTCAAGCGTATATTACTGACATCACAGATGCGAAATCGCGTAATCGCGGACTCGGCATGATCGGCGCAGCGTTTGGGTTTGGATTCATCATTGGGCCCGCGTTGGGCGGACTGCTCAGCAATATCAGTTACAGCGTACCAGCTTTCGTTGCCGCGGCGCTTTCGTTCATCAATTTGATACTGATCATATTTTGGCTGCCTGAATCGCTCACGCCCGAAATGCGTGCACAGATGACGGAAAAAAAATCTGGCTTCACTCTGACAGCCCTGCTTGAAACCCTCAAACGTCCTTTAATAGGACCGCTTCTGATCACACGCTTTTTATACAGTCTTGCCTTCGTAATCCTGCAAAGCATATTTTCCCTCTTCGCGCTAAAGCGGTTTGGCATGAGCGTCGTCGCCACAGGCTTTGTGCTTACTTACGTCGGTGTTGTCTCGGTCTTCACTCAAGCCTGGTTAATTGGCAAACTCAGCCAACGGTTCCAAGACATGCTGCTCATACAAGGTGGCCTAATTCTTCTGGCATTTGGTTTACTCGCCTGGGCCTTCGCGCCCAATATTCTCCTGCTCGTTTTGTCTGTCACACCCATTGCACTGGCAGGCGGCATGCTCAACACCCTGCTCCCCTCTGCGCTTACCAAAACGATCGAGCCACAGGAAGTCGGCGGCATACTTGGTCTTTCCACATCCATCGAAAGTTCCACGCGTGTGATCGCCCCGCTGCTCGGCGGATTCATGCTCGAGAAAATCTCCTATTGGGCGCCTGGAGTTTTTGGTGCATTCGTGCTTTTCGTAGCCATCGTTTACTTCATGCAGACAATCGGCAGAAGAGGCAAAGTCAGGGCGGATCCATGATGGAAAATAAACGCGACCTTTCAATTTCCATGGCACGTGCGAATATCGTTGTAATGTTTATCAGCATTCCCGTGGCGATTTTGCAGTTCGCAATCTTCAGCACCATGCATGGCGTGGAAAAAATGGAAACCACATGGAGCTTTATGCTTCTCCTTGCTGTAGTACTTCTGGGCGTGGTTGTGCATGAATTGATCCACGGAATCGCATGGGTGCTCTTTGGCCGTAAACCCTTTTCTGCCATCAAATTCGGCATTCAATGGAAAACTCTGACACCCTACGCACACTTAAAAGAACCCGTGGAAGTAAATGCCTATCGTATGGGTGCATTCATGCCCGGGTTTATTCTTGGCATCTTTATGTACATTCTCAGCATCGCGCTGGGCGATGGAAATCTTTTCTGGTTCAGCCTGATTCACACATCAGCCGCTGGTGGCGACTGGTTGATCCTGTGGCTGATCCGCAACGTCAAAGCTGGCATGCAAGTGGAAGATCATCCCATAAATGCAGGCTGTTATGTGATCGAGTCATAACTATTCAGAGTAACTATAATTGCCTAACATCGTAGTGGCGACTTCAGTCGCTTTTTGCCTGAAAACAACGACTGAAGTCGTTACTACTGTAAACCAATTTGTGTTACTCAGAATAGGAATAACGTGGAGCGAAAGTGCAAAAAATAAAACCTCTCATTCGACTGCTTGAAAGCAAAGACATTCCAGAGATCGCGAAAGCATTTCAGGGACTTGGCTGGAATAAACCCGCCTCACAGTACGAACGTTATCTTATGGAACAAGCGCTGGAAGTTCGTGATGTTTATGTTGCTTTTATCAATGCGCAATTTACAGGCTATCTTACCATCTGTTGGAGTTCCAGTTATGCGCCATTTCAAAAGGAAAAAATTCCAGAGATTGTAGATTTCAATGTTTTGCCAAATTTTCGTCGCCAAGGCATCGGCACGCAACTGATGGACAAGGCAGAAAGCGAAATTTCAAACGTTAGTCCAATTGCAGGAATCGGCGTGGGTATGACGCCAGATTATGGCGCGGCGCAAAGATTGTATGTGTTACGAGGTTACATTCCCGATGGGCGCGGATTGCATTACAGAGGTCATTATCCGAAATGCAGTGAAGAGATCACAGTAGATGATAACCTGGCCTTATATCTCACGAAAAAATTGAAGTAAATTCATGACATCAAAACACATTTCTGCCGAAGCTTAATGAGCTGGCAGATGTGAGCGGGTAAAGGTTTGCAGAAATTAAGGAACAACTTCAGAGCTGGAAAAAGAAGCGGATGATTCTCCGTCAGTAAAATTGACGAGGTCGTGAATCCATTTGCGCGAGATGAAACGCCGCAGAATGATGACTGCCTTGATGACCTCTTCGATCAGGACCATGGCATACACGCCGTAAACCGGCAAATGCAAAACAAATCCGCCGATGAGTGCGGAGGGAACACCGATGAGCCAGATGGAAAATAGTTCTGTGAACATGGCGTAGCGCGTGTCGCCGCCGGCGCGTAGAGCACCGATGAACAGCATAAAATTGAAGACACGCAGCCAGACAGAAAGCGAATAAACCAGCATCAGCCACTGAAGATTTTGAAGCGCAGAAGGTGAGAGTTGATATAAGCCAGCCACCAGGTCACGAATGGAAATTACGAAAACGCCTCCCGCCATGGCAAATATCACAGCGATGATCGTGAAGCGGCGGCCATATTCGAATGCTAAATCCTTTTTGCCCTCCCCAATCTTGTTGCCGACCATTACCGAACAGGCATTGCCCAACCCGATGAAAAGGACGAAAAGCAGCTCCTCAATCGTGGCGTTGATGTTGACCGCCGCGATGGCATCCGTGCCGATGCGGGCGTAGACCGCGTTATAGGTGGTGATGCCAAATGACCACAACACTTCATTTGCGGCGGCAGGCATAGAGGTGCGCAAAACTTTGAATAGAAATTCCCGGCTGAATTGAAGGAGGGAAAATGGATTGGCCGCCAGCGGAGTTTTGAAGGCATAAACAAGTATCAGTAACAACACACATTCAAATATCCAGCCTACGGTGGTGCCAACCGCCGCGCCGCGCACACCCATGGCAGGCAAACCACCGATCCCAAAGATCAATAAATAAGCAATGGTTGTTTTTAGAATTAATGCCAGAACAGAAACAACAGCAGTTAGTTTGACGAATGTGATGCTGCGCAGGATCGAAATATACGAAACGGATATAGCCGTCATCACATAACTCAGGCCGACAATGCGCAGATAGTCACTGCCCAGTTTTATTACTTCAGGATCCTCTGTATAGAACTTCATCAGGCTTTCGGGGATCAGAGTGGCGGCCAGCGAAAAAAGCAGGCTGACAGAGACAGAGACCATCAAACAGATCCCAAGTACATGATGGATATGTTCCGTATCTCCCTTGCCCCAAAATTGCGCGGTGAAAATTGACATTCCGCTCGTCACGCCAAACAGGAAGAGGATCAACAGAAAGAAGATCTGGTTCGCCAACCCCAACGCAGCGACGGCTGTTTCACCCAACTGACCGACCATGAGCACGTCTATCATGTTCAGGCCAGCCGTGATGAGTTGCTGGAAGGCAACCGGCACAGCAAGTGCCAGCATGGCACGAAAGAATTCCTTATCGCGGAAGAAGGAGAGGGACATGAGGGGAAGGATGAAATTATAAATAGAGGTGAAAGACACTTGCGCCGCACGTGATTTGCTTGGCAAATCATGCAGGTGGGAAAGACGAAAGTAGGTGATGACTCAGTAATGACACCACCTGCTATTTACTGATTACTGCTCACTTTTCACTAATCTTCCGGTGCTTCTCTCACAATATATAATGGCCTGCCCTTGGCTTCATCGTACAAACGACCAATATATTCACCCAATATTCCCAATGAGATTAATTGCACACCCCCTAAAAAGAGGACCGCGATCAACGTAGTGGCCTGACCTTCAAAGCCACGAATGCCGGCGAGGCGCAAATAAATTACCACCGGGATGGCCAGGATCGCAATGCCCGCCGATGCAAATCCAAAGAAAGTGGCAACCTGTAAAGGGAAATAAGAAAAGCTTGTGACAGCGTTGATTGCCAGCCGGAACATCTTTCGGAATGGATACTTCGTTTCACCCGCCACACGTGCCGCGCGCTTATACTCAACACCGATTTGTTTGAACCCCACCCACGCAGACATGCCGCGCGGGAAGCGATGACGCTCACGCATTTTCTTGAGCACATCCACCACTTTGCGGTCCATCAAGCGGAAGTCGCCTGTATCAAGCGGGATCTTCACATCCGTAATGCGATAGATAAGCCGATAGAACACGGAGGCGGTCCACAACTTGAACCACGATTCGCCCTCACGTTCGGCGCGCACGGCGTATACAACTTCATAACCCTCCTGCCACTTCTTCGCCATCTCAAGGATGAGTTCAGGCGGGTCCTGCAAGTCCGCGTCGATGATGACGACCGCGTCGCCGCGGGCGTAGTCCCAGCCAGCGGTGATGGCGATCTGATGCCCAAAGTTGCGGGCGAAGATGATGGGCCGAACATGCTTATCCTGCTGCGCGAGTTCGCAAATGATCCCGGTGGAACCGTCCGTGGAACCATCGTCCACGAGGAGGAGTTCCCAGGGTCCACCAGTGGAGTCCATCACTTCCTTGACGCGCCGATAGAGCTCGTGGAGGTTTTCCTTTTCGTTAAAGATGGGTGCGACAATAGAGTAGGTTATCTTCATTTCGTTGTTTTCTTTCGAGCAGGATTCTGCTGGGGCTGAGATTCTGATGGTAAAACGGTGGCCGCTTCCGGCGAGTCTGGAAGCGTGGTCTCCATCGGAGTGGAGAGTCCTTTATCCAATTGATTCCGCACGTTCTTCCTTCTCCATTCGCGGCGCGGCGGGTTGAGTTTTTCAGGCGGCGCAACAAACTGGGTACTTCCGTCCCCTTCAAATGGAGGCAGGCCAAGTACGCGCCGTTGAATATAATCGGCGATCACAATGACCGAAGCAAGCACTGGCACAACCAGGAGCGCGCCGATCACACCCTCCAGGATCGTGGCGATCAGAATGACGATCAAGACAAGGGCTTCATTCATATGCACACTGCGCCCCATAATGATGGGACGCAGGAAGAAATTTTTAAGATTGATCAAAACCAGATAGACCACAATGAGAATACCCGCCACCCAAAAATTTGAAAGCGGTATCCAGGTGGAGCCTTCGAGCAAAGCCACACCTGCCGCGATAACCACGGCAATGAACGGACCCACATCTGGAACGAGCGTAAAAAGACCCGCGAGGACACCAAGCACCAGTGCACCAGGGATGCCCATGATAAGCCACACAATGGTAAAAACAACGCCGACGATGATCATCAAAACGATCTGCCCACGCAGGTAAGCCATCCATATCCTTCTCACACGTCTATATAACTCCTCCGCTTCGTCGCGGTAAGGTGGGACGACAAATGAAAACAACTTATCGCGCATGGAGGGCCATTCCGATAAAAACAGATGGACGCTCACCAGAATGATCAAAAACCATAAAATGCCGACTGATGTTGTTTCAAGCAATTGCAACGCCTGCTCAGGAAGCGGGGTCAAAAATGCACCGCGCACCTGGGTAAGGCTTTGTGCCCATTCCTCCAGATGAAAGACCAGACCGAAAATTCGCACGGGCTGCGCAAGTGTATTGCTAAGTTGGTTTGAAAGATTCAATAGATCCTGAATAACGATTTGCGCCTCATCATAGAATATCGGCGCAAGCGTAGCGGGAAGCCCTACGAGCAAAATCAAGGACGAGAAATAGACAAGGTTGACTGCCGCCGTTCGCGTCATGCGCGTTTGTTTTGAGAGATAATCTACAGCAGGGTTAATGAGATATGCAACGAACGCAGCAATGACAAGGTTTCTCATCGCCTCGCGCGCATACACAATGAATGCGACCACCGCCACAAGAAATATGAATCCCGCTACATAACGAAAAGTTAAACTCCACTGATTGTCTTTGTTCATAACAACCTTTTCACTGCATCCAAAGTTGGTTCAATGATCGGCGCTGCCCCATGCGAGACGGCACTCAGCGCGGCGCGGATGTCTTTGAGTCCACTGCCTGTATTTAACACCAGGATTGGATCTTCGCTTCCCACCACGCCCGAGGCGGCTCCCTTCATGAGACCCGCGTACGCGGCCGCTCCAGCGGGTTCCGAGAAAACACCGACCCTGCCGAGTTCTGCAATCGCTTTCAAAATTTCATCATCTGATACTGTGATGTACGTACCATCCGTCTGTTTTGCCGCGCGCACCGCACGGACTCCGTCTCTTGGCAGATCCACTGAGATCGAGTCTGCGATCGTCTTTGATGAGACGGGCGTAATCTTCTCCGTGTTCCCATGAAACGCATTGGCGACCGCCGCCGAACCTTCCGCCTGCACACCAATGATACGCGGGATTCGCGGAAGCCAGCCTAATTGGTAAAGCTCTTTAAATCCCTTATGGATGCCGGAGATGATATTTCCATCTCCGACAGAGACGAAGATCGTGAGCGGCGCGTGGTCTACATCAACGCCAAACTGCTCGTGCCACGTGCGATGAGTATTTTCCCACCATTCCCAGATCTCGAACGCGGCAGTCTTCTTCCCCTCGGCGGTAAATGGATTGTAGCCCGTGTTGCGACAGTACCAGCCAAACTCATCCGCGGCTTTGACGGCCAGATCAAACGCGTCATCATAGGTGCCATCTACCAGAATCACCTTTGCACCAAATACCAGCAACTGTGCCACTTTCGCTTGTGGCGCGGACTTGGGCGCAAAGATGACAGCTTTCTGCCCAACCGCAGCGGACATCCCAGCCAGCGCCGCGCCCGCGTTGCCGGTCGACGCAGTTACCACCACATCCGCGCCAATTTCCCTGGCGCGCGCTACAACGATGGCACTAGCGCGGTCTTTGAAGGATGCAGTCGGGTTACGCGACTCATCCTTGAGCCAGAGATTCTGCAAGCCAAGCTTTTCAGCCAGGGAGGTTAATTTGAAAACAGGGGTCCCGCCTGCAGCATGCAGAGGCGTCGATCCGCCTTCAGGCACAGAGACAGGCAACAGCGGGAGAAAACGCCAAAGCGACGAGTCGGTACGTGAGAGCAAGTCCTCTGGCTTGTATTTGTGTTTGATGGAATCATAATCCAGCACCACATCCAGGTTGCCGCCGTCTTTTGGACAGGTATACGTCACGTCAACTGGAGAATATTCCGCGCCGCAAAGAGAACAGCGATAGCCCACAAACTTGTTCATGGGCTGATTTTACCCGATGTACATGCAGACCTGACATGTCTCATCCAAGCCACAACCAACTAAAAAGTGCGCTTCGAGAAAAACGCGTGCCTGTCAAGTTCTCCCGAAGACATGTCAGGTCTTAACCAAAAAGGACTCTCAGGCCTGAAACCTTGAGAGTCCTTTCTGTTTAAATCCATGTGAAATTTACCGCAACGGCAGATAAATAATCTGTCCTTCTAATTCCCTGTCTTTACTCAAAACCGCCAGCAAAAGAATATCGGCAATGGCAACACTCATCGGCACGGAACGATTGACTTCAATGACTCCCGGCATTCTCTTTCCTTCGACGACGCGCTGATAAGCAAATTTTGTAACCGTGTTTTGGTCGTGGGTAAGCAAAACTCTATTCTCTTGCGCCGCCCATTCCAAAACTTCCGGGTCGGTTGCATGAGTTAACCCAACATCCTGTATGCGGACAATATCCAATGATGGATTGCGACGGGACAACCCGCGCAAAATATCATTGTTGAAATTTTCATCCGCCACTAGAAGAAGCATATTTACTGTTTTCCGCTTTTTTGCCGCGCTAATAATCTTTCACGGATGCCAACTGGATTAAAGCGCGCCTCCATTTGTTTTTGCAACTCATCCGCTTCCTGTTTGCGCTTTCCCAAGTAAGTTTCTACTTCATCGCGCCTATGCAGATAGTACCCAATGACATAATACACGTCCGCCAGCGGAACGGTCGGATATTGCTGGGCAATCTCCTCTGCGGTTGCGCCGTCTTTGAACGCAGTCACAACCGTATCCAGAGTCACGCGCGTATTGCTGACGCGGATAACGCCATGCTCGTCTGTTTCCAGCGGGATGATTTCAGTTGCAATCGCCATAAGTTCCTCAATACTCTGACTTGATTATAGCGCATGTCAGGTCTCATTATCAAAAAAGGCTCTCAGGCTTGAAATCGTCAACGCAACCCATCTGGCAAGGACATCACTTCACCGCTTTTGCGGTCAACCAGTTCCCAATCTTTGACGCACTCAGCCACAGGAGAACCATCCGCGCGGGTGATGCGGACGTACCGTGAACCACCTGTGTCTTTGACATCGAGCATGTGCGTGGAAATGTTCAGCATTTCTCCCCACGATGCAATCGACGCGTATTGAATATGTACGCGTCGGATGGCAATCATGAGATTGGCTTCTGCCAGTTTTGCAGGTGACCAACCTTTGGAAGAAAAATCTTGTGCGATGGCTTCTTCAGCGTAATCTATATAAGTCGCGTTATTAACATGCTCATACATATCCAAGTCCATCCATTCCACTTGTCGCTGTGTAATGAATGGATTTTCAACTGCCGTGATTTTCGGAAAGCGTTCAAATGGGAACACGCGCGGGTCCTCAAGCCGAAACTTCTCAATCTCTTCTTCAGGCAAATTCGTCGGTCGCCCCGTTTTCGTATCCATGTAGACGATAAGCTGTGTGCCTTGGGCGATCACTTCCCCATTATCTTTGCGTGTGAGTTCAAAACAGCGCGTTCCGCGAACTCTCTGCCAGTTGACCATCCAGATCATGAAATCGAAAACATCGTCATGCCGTAATGAATGCAGAAAATGCATCTCCGTCTCCCGGATCACCCAGAACACATCGGGATTTCGGCTGTAGTTCACATCCATGCCTGCCGCAACGCCCCAATCCCAGGCGGTCTCGACAAGATATCGCAAATAATTCGCAGGGCTGACAGCGCCACTGGGATCGAGTTCCCCCCAACGAACACGGAACGTACGAGTAAAGATTTTAGACATATAACTCCCAAGGTTGTGAATGGATTGATTGTACTTGTATAAAAGCAGACTCGACAGATCTTAACCAAAAAGGACTCTCAGACTTGAAGACTTTTAGTGCTACTATAGTTTCTCCAAAAGGAGCGATGACAGGTTAAAATTGCAGCTGTTAATTCAGTTTGTCTTAGATATGGTTTAGGCAACAATGACAAATCAGAGTTTTCTCCTTCAAAAACTGTCAATTGATGCTCCAAAATTCCTCTACCACTATACAAACGCAAAGGGACTTTTGGGGATTTTGGATTCAGGAAAAATATGGACAACCAAAATACAATACCTAAACGACAAATCCGAATTGAATCTGGCATTAAAGTATATCAACGAGGAAATTGAAAATCAATTAAGAGAGGAGGGAAAAACAAGAACCGATGAAGATCTCACCGATATGAAGGGGATAATTGAAACTTTGACGAATCAAACCATTAATGTGAGTGTTGCGTCTTTTACTGGACAGGGTGATCAACTTAGCCAATGGAGGGGTTACTGTAATATTGGTACGGGCTATTCATTGGGTTTTGATAGTCAAAGATTGTTGGCAAAATTGATTGAAAACAGGGCTTACCATTTGGTTGAGTGTGAATATCTGGAGGAAAACCATAAACGTATGGTGAAAGAACTTGTAGATTCGACCTCTGTAGTAAGTATTCGGCAAAACCCTAATTATGGCAAACCGCCATTTTATGATTGGACTTTCGCTCAATCAATTCTATTCCTCGCTCCAATTATTAAATCGGAAAAATTCAAAGAAGAACAAGAATGGCGGCTTATTAGTTCGCCCTTATCTTTAGAGTATAAGGATGCTGAGTTTCGCTCAGGCAATTACTCACTAATTCCCTATTGGAAATGTGACATAGATATAATGAGCACGCTCAGTTCGATCATCATTGGACCGACACCAGAACCTGAATTATCGAAACAAGCGCTTCAAGGCTTGTTGTATCAAAAAGGCTTTAACTTTGTATATAAAATTGAGAATTCCAAGATTCCTTATGGGCAAATATAAAAAGTCTGCATTGTTTATTAAAAGTCCTTTCTTACCACTTTCTACTTCTCTTCCCTCTCCCAAATCTCCCGCGCAATTGACTCCTGATCCACAGGCAACTTATCAATCCTTACACCCACAGCGTTATATATGGCGTTCGTGATGGCGGGCGTGGTTGGGATACTGCATATCTCGCCCACGCCCTTCGCCCCGTAGGGACCTTCTGCGGTGGGATGCTCCACGATAATGGATGTGATCTCAGGTGTGAGCATAATGCCAGGGATGCGATAGCGCGCAAGGCGGTCACTGACGACATAGCCGTTGTCCATGATGAATTCTTCGGTGAGGGCGTTACCAAGTCCCATCATCACGCCGCCTTCCACCTGTCCCTGCAAGCCAAGCGGATTGACTGCCATACCCACATCGTTGGCAGAGATGACCTTCAACACGCGCACTTCACCTGTCAGTTTGTTGACTTCCACTTCCGCGGCTTGGACTCCGAATGAAAAAGCGAAGTGCATGTCACCGCCTGTGCCGAGGGGCTGTGTCTTCGGCGCTTCGTACTCGTACAGGGCGCGCGGATGCTGTCCCATGGACTTCATTTCTTTGGCTACTTCGGCGTACGTCATCGAATACCCGTTGGCGTGGACGATGCCATTCTCAAAACGGATTTGCTCAGGTTTCACATCATACTTCTCAGCCATTGTTGCTGTGATGGCTTCACGCAGAGTCTTTGCGGCATAACGTGAGGCATTGCCAGTGACGTACGTTTGACGTGAGGCAGTAGTGGGTCCGCCATTAGGAGTTAAGTCAGTGTCCATCACAAGTACGCGCACCCTTGATGGTAACACCGCCATTTCTTCTGCAACGATCATTTGCATCACAGAAACCAGTCCCTGCCCCATTTCAGCGGAGGAACTTCGCACCTCAAATGTGCCGTTGTCATATAGTTCAACTTCCGCACCAGATTTATCGGGCGCGCCACCGCCGAGTCCCGTGTTCTTGTATCCTGCGGCAAAGCCCCATGAGCGTACCAGGTGCGGCGTATCAGGTGTCAGGCGCGGCTTAAACAATTCCTTCTCAGGCAAACCTGACACCTCGCACATGGCACCTGAAACCTTATCAATACATTCCATCAATCCGACCGACTCGCGTAAGACTTGTCCCGTGTTCGTAACACTGCCAACATGCAGCGCGTTCATCCGGCGAAGTTCAACGGGTTCGACATTTAATTTTTCCGCAAGCATATCCATCATGGACTCTACCGCAAACGCCGATTGCGTGACGCCGAAACCACGGAACGCGCCCGCGGGCGGATTATTGGTGTACATGGCGTAGCAATCTGCGCGCACATGCTCGATATCATACGGACCCGCCGAGTGCGTTGTGGCGCGGGTCATCACCTTTTCGCCGAGCGATGCATACGCGCCTGTATCGCCATAGAGTTCCGACTCACATGCAACGATGCGTCCATTTTTCTTCGCGCCGATCTTGACGCGAATCTGCGTGGCATGCCGCTTCGGATGCACGAGCAAACTTTCATGACGATCAAACAATAATTTCACCGGGCGCCGGGTCACATTCGCAAGCATCGCAACATGGATCTGCCCCATCACATCCTCCTTGCCGCCGAAACCGCCGCCCATCAACTGTCCAACGATGCGCACGCGCGACTCATCCCAGCCCATCACGCGCGCCACCTGCATCCGATCCTGATACGGAATTTGCGAACCCACATAAATTTCCATACGACCATCTGGTAACGGCACACCGATGCTGCACTCAGGTTCAATGAACGCGTGGTCATAAATCGGCGTATGGAACGTGTGCTCCAATATCACATCCGACTTAGCAAAACC
>JAXIPJ010000102.1:0-5646 GCA_045402985.1 Anaerolineales bacterium | reverse complement strand
ATGTGGAACGATTGCGCAAATCAGGCGAAGTGACAGGCGACGCGTATCTTGCGCGGCTGAAACGCCTGCGCGCTGATCTGGCGGAGAATGAGACCGCGTTCAAAACCGCGGGCTTCCCTATCAAAGTGGAAACTTTTCAATGCCCAAACTGCGGAGGTACGCTTGAACTCGGCATGGATAAGTGTGAATACTGCGGGCAGGTTTTGTTAACTTGAAAGTAATTGGTAAATAGTGATTACTCGATCTCAATATAAATACGTTTGTTGATAGCGCCTTTGCTTTTGTAATCTGCCACACGGATACTGCCGACTTCATTTGTATTGTGGACGTGAGTGCCGCCATCTGCCTGAAGGTCAAGACCCACGACCTCCACAGTCCGTACCTGAGCGATGCCTTCAGGTAGAAGATTGATCTTGGTGCGGATCAGGTCCGGGATTTGGAACGCTTCCTCGCGCGGCAATATCTTGACCCTAATCTCCCGCGCCTGAGCCACTTCTTTATTTACCGCGGTTTCGATCTCACGTACCAGTTCACCGCGCATCGTTGCGAATTCAAAATCCATGCGACCTTTAAGTGGTTCCATGTCTCCACCAGTGACGAGCGCGCCGTAATCGCGGAAGACTGTGCCGCACAACACATGCATGGCTGTATGTGTGCGCATCAGCTTATGTCGCCGCGCCCAATCCAGGGACCCGCGTGAAACGGAACCCGCGGCTGGCAACGAATCGTTCCCACCAAGAAAGTGTAGAACATCATCGCCCTGTTTCTTCACTTTTTGCACTGGATAAATTACACGAGCAACTCTCAATGAGCCGAAGTCGCAGGGTTGCCCACCGCCACCTGGATAAAAAGCTGTTCGATCCAGAATGATCGCGCGTTCATCCGTTAATACAGAGAGCACGTTCGCTTCAAACTCCTGCAAATAACTGTCAGTCTGAAAAAGCAATTCAGTCATAAGGCCTCCGATATGCACAGTGTACTTGCATTAGCAAAATCAGCCAATGGTGAGGATTAGGCTTGCATTCAGGCGGCGCTTCCTGTAAACTTAGGTATTGCAGAGGTATAAATGAATCTAAAACTTATTGTTATCGATGGGAAGACGTATAAAAGCGTGGAGGAGATGCCGGAGGACGTCCGCAGAAATTACGAGAGCGCCATGAGCCAGCTTGCCGACAACGACAGAAACGGTATTCCTGATGTTCTCGATAATTTAACGGATCTGGCAGATCAAAATAAAAATGGAATGCCTGACGCATTAGAGGGCATGGTCTCAAACATTATTTCATCGTCGACAAAGATCATTGCGAATGAGACTGAATACAACAGTCTCGATGAACTTCCGCCAGACATCCGCGCAAAATACGAACAAGCCATGGGAACATTGGACGCGAATCGGAATGGAGTTCCAGACTTTTTTGAAGGAATGATGAACACTCCAGGTCAAATGAGCAACATGCAGCACAGTCAGGCAATGTCAACGCCGCGCGCTCCCACTCCAATACCTGCCAGCCCGAATATAGAACCGGATGCCACTAGCAGATGGGTGCTGGCTATGTTTGGGATCGTCCTAATTGGCGTATGTGTTGTTGGCGCGATCGGTGCATGGTATTTCTTCCTAAGATGATCATGTTTGGCTTTATTATTAGCGTTTGATTAGAAATTCACAAGCCACTTGACTTCGATTTTGAATTTCTGTATAGTAAATTACTTATATATACGGCTATAAACGGCACGGCGGCTCACCGGCAGGCGTGCCTATTATTTGTTTGTAAACACCCATCCTACCATTAAGGAGCATCAATGATCCAAGTCAATGGTCTCACCAAAGATTATGGCGAACGTCGCGCCCTCGATAGTATAAGCTTTAATGCAAATCAAGGAGAAATCGTTGGCTTTCTTGGCCCGAACGGAGCAGGCAAAACAACGACCATGAGGATCCTCACCGGCTACATGCCGCCCACAGACGGAACTGCGATCGTGGCTGGCTATGACGTCGTCGAGGAATCGCTTGAGGTCCGAAAACGAGTTGGATATCTTCCAGAAACTGTACCGCTTTACAGTGATATGACCGCGCTTGACTATCTCAAGTTCATGGCAGATCTGCGCCACATTCCAGACTCGGAAGAGCGCGCTTATGAAACATTGGAAATGGTCGACCTGCAAGACCGGGCCAATGGATACATTGGCAATTTTTCAAAAGGTATGCGTCAGCGTATTGGTCTGGCTCAGGCTTTGATCCATCGCCCTGAGGTGATCATTTTGGATGAACCGACTATTGGTTTGGACCCCGCGCAGGTGGTGGAGATCCGTAATGTGATCCGCGAGATCGGCAAAGATCGAACGGTTTTACTTTCCACACATATTCTCTCAGAAGCGCAACAAATCTGCGACCGCGTCCTTATCATTAATAAGGGACAGATCGTGGCTGAGGATACACCGGAAAACCTCCAGTCGAGGCTGGTAGGTTCACAACGCGTCGTATTGCGCGTGCGTGGCGATTCGGACGAATTGCCTGCGAAAATCCAGAAGCTCAAAGGGGTTCGAGATGTTGAAACCAAGCCAGACGGCTCGGTCGAATTTGAATTCTCAACCGGGCAGGATGTCCGTCCCCAAGTGGCGAAAGCCATCATTCAGGCGGGATTCGATCTGCTCGAAATGCGTCCTGTTGGTTTGAGCCTTGAGGAGATATTCCTTGAGCTTACCCGCGACAACGCTGTTGGCAAGAAATCTTCATGAGATATTTGAGGTAATCCATGCGAAACATTTGGACAATAGCAAAACGAGAATACAATCACTACTTCATCAGTCCGCTCGCTTATGTCGTGGCATTCATCATTCTTATGCCACTGGGTATCTATTTTGCAGTGATCGTGTTTGCAACTTCGTCGCAGGCATTTTCAGGCGCTCCCCCGCCAGACATCAGCCCTATCACCTGGCTATTTTGTTTTCTGCTTGTATTCACGACTCCGGTACTGACAATGCGTCTGATTTCAGATGAAGCGCGCATGGGAACATTGGAATTACTACTGACCGCTCCCATTCGCGATTTTGAACTGGTCGTCGGTAAATGGTTGAGCGCTTTTCTTTTCATATTAACCATACTTGCCATCACTTTGGTTTTTCCGCTCATATTGCACTTTATGCTGGTAAGCCCTGGCATTGACCAAAAGCTCTTCCTGTCCGCTTATTTAGGTGTTATTCTGGTGGCTGGCGCATTCCTGGCTTTAGGGGTGGGCATCTCTGCAATCTTCACAAACCAATTCGCGGCTTTCTTCGTGACGTTCGGTCTGTTCTTCTTCCTGTGGTTTTTGGTGAGCTTGCCAGCAAGCTTGTTACCCACTGGTGGAGACGCACTTAATTACCTTAATATGTCGTCACATTTCAATGATGGTTTCAACGCAGGCAACGTAAAATTGTCTGATATTGTTTATTACATCAGTCTGATCGCTTTAGGCCTCTTTATGGGTACGACTGCGATCGAAGTTCGGAGATGGCGCTAATGAAAAACGATTCGAAACAATCCGCCACGCGCAATTATTCCGTCACGGCGCTGATCGTTGCACTGCTGGCCTGTATCACAACCTTCTTCCTGGGCATCGTTAGAGGACTTGCCTCTGCGCAGGTGGTCACTCTTACCAGCGTAGATAATTTTCAACGTTACTTATATGTCAGCGCGGGATTTATCGTTTTTGGACTCGCCGCTTATGCCATTTTGGAACCCGAACGAGTCCGCCGCTTTTTGACCGGTCGCCAGGCTCGTTATGGAAGCAATGCCTTCATCATGTCAATTGCTTTCGCTGGCATTCTCATCATTGGAAACGTGCTCGCCTATCAAAACCCTGTCCCGCTCGCAGACTTGACAGAAGACCAGGTAAATACACTTGCTCCCGAAACAGTTGCGGCGATTGGAAAACTTCCACAAAAAGTTACGGCCATTGCATTCTTCTCACAAAACAGCAGCAAGGAAAGCGCAACGCAGCTTTTGGATAAGCTCAAAGCCAATGCCAATGGCAAGTTCGAGTATCAATTCATAGACCCGGATCGCGACCCTCAAGCCGCCATGAATGCAGGCATCACCGGCGATGGCAAGATCCTTTTGCAAATGGGTGAACAAAAAGAAATTGTTGCATTCGCAAGTGAAACAGAAATACTCAAGGGAATGTTGCATCTTCTAAACCCTGGGGATAATGTAGTTTATTTCCTTACAGGTCACGGTGAGAAGGATGTAGAACAGGGCGGTGAAACATCAATGACGCGTGCCAAGTCCACACTTGAAAGTAAGAACTACTTGGTTAAAACGCTGAACCTTGCAGCGGAAAATCGGATACCTGAAGATGCGAGTGTGATTGTCATAGCAGGGCCAATCAAGCCCGTTTCGAAAAACGAAGTGACATTGTTGGGAGAGTATCTAAACAATGGAGGATCTTTGGTAGTCATGGAAGATCCAACTATTCTGACAGAATTCGGCGATGAACCCGATCCACTTGCAGAAATGCTTGCGACAGGTTGGGGTATTATGCTTCACAATGATGTTGTGATTGATCTTGGAAGTACTGATCCCACGGTAGCCGTATCAGCATTTTATGACTCAAGTCACACAATCACGCGCAATATGAATCAACTGGCGACATATTTCCCTTTCACGCGCAGCCTGAGTTTGGCTGCACAAATGGAAGGAATTACTACAACACAGCTCGTTCAAACGGTTGAACGTTCCTGGGGCGAAACTGACTTTACCACTCTCACACAGGGTGGCGGGCAGTTAGGTTTTGACGAAGGCGTTGAAACACCAGGACCAATGACAATCGTTATCGCAAGTGAAAAATCCACAACCAAGGCCCGCGTCGTGGTATATGGCAACTCCACTTTTGTGATCGATCAATACTTTGACGCTTCTGGCAATGGCGATCTCTTCATCAATTCCGTCGACTGGACCGCGGAGCAGGATGACATTGTGAACATCACACCCAAGACCACAACGGAGCGCACATTTAATCCGCCTACCCAATTAGAATGGATAGCCATTCTGCTTGGGTCGGTCTTAATTATTCCCGGCATGATAGTGTTGGCTGGGGTTTCAAGCTGGCTCCAACGTAGGCGGCAGGGCTAAGCCAAAATGCGTCAGTCAACGGTCATTTATTTACTGCTCTTCCTCGTGTTGATAGGAGCATATTACTATCTTAATAATCGCGAACAGCCAGCGGATATTGCCCTCACCCCTGAGCCTGCTGCAGAAGTTTCATATCTGTTCACAGCAGAAGATGGTCTGCCTACCAGCATCCACATAGAGTCGAAGGCTGGGGATACTGTCGAAGTCGCGCGTAATGCAGAGAATGCCTGGGCGCTGATACTGCCCATCGAAGCCACAGCAGACCAGGGGCTGGTTGAAGCGGCGGCAAGTCAAGTCACCACAATGCAGGTTCTGGATCGCCTTCCTGATATCGATCCTGAGATCGTCGGGTTAACAGATCCGGAATATATATTGGTCATCAAATTCACCAGTGGCGTGGAACGAAACGTAAAGATTGGTGTTATCACACCAACAGAAAGTGGATATTACGTTCAAATTATCGACGGCGAGACCGTCATCGTCAGCAAAAGTTCCGTGGATGCCCTTCTGGGACTTCTAAATAGCCCACCTTATCT
>JAXIPJ010000472.1:0-19903 GCA_045402985.1 Anaerolineales bacterium | reverse complement strand
AATGGAGCAGTTATTGTTTTACTGCTGGCTGCAGCTGCATTTTATATGACAAACCAACGCGCCTCCGCTGCAACCGGATTGACCGAAACAACGCTCCCCAACGCAACACAGAAATTACCGCCGACAAGTTATTTCCTCCCAACGCTTACTCCCAACCCACATTACACGCCACCCGTATTTGAAACGTCCACTCCGTTCGTTCTTGAAAACGGACCGCGCCCAACCATCATTGGCTATTCACTCGCCGGGCGCCCCATTGAAGTTTATACATTCGGTGTGGGCGAAAGAGAATATCTTATTGTGGCAGGCATCCATGGCGGCTATGAATGGAATACGATCGCTTTAGCGAATGAATTGATCACTCATATTAACGAGCATCCTGAGGCTGTCTCGACAGACGCAACACTTTATGTTATCCGCAACATGAATCCGGATGGCGAAGCCCGCGCCGTTGGAGTGGATGGACGTGTCAACAACAATGGCGTGGATCTGAACCGCAACTTCCCATCTGAAAACTGGGCAACCGAATGGGACCGTGATGGCTGCTGGATCTATCGTCCCACCACCGGAGGCTTGTATGCAGGCTCTGAACCCGAAACGCGCTCAGTGATGGGTTTTATCAAAGCTCACAAGATCGAAGCGCTGATCAGTTATCACAGCGCCGCGCTCGGCGTTTTCCCCGGCGGTGTGCCGTGGGAGGAACCATCCAAACAACTGGCGAAGGCGCTCGCCAAAGCTACAAGATATCCATATCCACCCATTGATACCGGCTGTGAATATACAGGCACTCTTGCAGATTGGGCAGTTGAGAACGGCGTGGGCGCAGCAGTGGATATGGAACTACGCAATCACCGCGATACTGACTTTGACGAAAATCTAAAAGCCCTGAAGGTTTTTTTGAGTTTTATTCCATAGTTCCATCGCGCTGCCCGCGCCAGTGCCGCAGGCACAGGTGAGCGGAGCGACGAATGCTCTTTGATGAGCGCAGTCGAAGCGCATGTAATCGCGTTATATTGACTTATTTTGATACTCGCCCTTCGTCTGCATCGCCGACATACATGGCAACTCCCCTCTGGGCGAATAGTGATAGGAGAACGAATGACCCAAAAAGCAGATACCCTTTTTACCAACGCCCTTATCCTCACCATGGATGAAAAACTTAACCAATATTCTCCCGGTGCAGTGGCAGTACGCGGCGATAGCATCGTGGCAGTTGGCCTGGAAGATGAGATCAAAAGCGAATACGCTGCAGACGAAACGTTTGATTGCAAAGGCAAAGTGCTCATGCCGGGGCTGATCAATGCGCACACACACGTACCCATGACTCTCCTGCGCGGGCTGGCCGATGACCTGCGACTGGATGTATGGCTGATGGGCTACGTGATGCCGGTCGAACGCGAATTTGTTTCGCCAGATTTTGTTCAGCTGGGAACCTTGCTGGCCTGCGCAGAACAAATACGCAGTGGTGTCACAACCTTTAACGACATGTATTACTTTGAAGAGGACGTTGCAAAAGCGACTGCCATGGCAGGTATGCGCGCCGTCTGTGGGCAGACCGTGATGAAATTTTCCACTCCAGACGCGGCTTCGTTTGAAGATTCGCTGGCGATGGCACGTGAATTCATCCAAAAGTGGAAGGGGCATCCGTTAATCATCCCTGCCGTTGCGCCGCACGCGCCCTATACATGCACCGCCGAGATCCTGCGCGCCACTGCTGAACTCGCAAAAGAATTTGACGTGCCACTGCATACCCATCTCTCTGAAACGGCCTTCGAAGTTGAAAATATGCGCAGTGAACACGGCATCCCCGTCATCCCGTATGTGAAGAAGCAAGGACTCCTCGAAGCAAAAGTCATTGCCGCGCATTGTGTGCATATTGACGTTGGCGAGATCCGCACACTTCTGCACGCGGGCGCGGGCGTTTCGCACAACCCCTCTTCGAATCTCAAACTCGCTTCTGGATTCGCGCCGGTGATGAAGATGCTCGAGACTGGACTCAACGTGGGCATTGGAACGGATGGCCCCGCCTCAAACAATGATCTGGATATGTTCGAGGAGGTGCGCCTCGCGGCATTCGTCGCCAAAGCTGTGACCAATGACCCAACGTCCCTGCCTGCCTCAGAAGCCCTGCTCATGGCAACACGACACGGCGCACAAGCGCTTCATATCGGACATTTGACGGGCTCCGTTGAAACAGGCAAACGCGCCGACCTGATCCTGGTGGACGTGTCACCTCTTCACAACTCGCCATCCTTCAAACGCGGGGCGGATAATGCGTATGCACAGATCGTCTACGCTGGCAAATCGACAGATGTGAGCGATGTAATGGTCAATGGCAAATGGCTGATGCGAGCTCATCAATTGCTTACCTTGAACGAAGATGGCCTTCTCCAACAAGCCGCAGAGATCGCCAAAAAGATCGATGCATTCCTGATCGAACGTGAGCAGTCTGTTCTATCGAAATTGATCGCACTCGGCGGCTCGATAGAAGAGGAGTCGTTTGAGGTGCAGGTCAAGGTGAAAATAACGGAGCCCGGTCCCATCGTCGAGGCCATGAAGCGGCCCGAGCTCGAAGTCATCCGCCGGAGACATTATAGCGAGCATGATATCTATTTCTTCTTCGACGATCCGTCACAGGGGCGTTTGCGCTACCGTGAAGATGATTTCATAGACGACGTCCGAGGCATTGTGACGAATGTGCGCGGCCGCCTGACGTTGATCGGCCAAAAGCGCGAAGGCAAATTCGAAAATGAGGTGTTGCTCTCACGCAGTCGTTATATTGCGCCTGCTTCGCAATCTCCCAGGTTTTATCGCGAATATTTTAAACCGAGATCTGAAATACAAATTGATAAGAACCGGTTGCGCTGGCTGATCAAATATAAGGACACTGAATTCTTTGTCAACCTCGATCATGTGACCGAACCAGAACTTGGCCGTTTCATTGAGATCAAGAGCCGTACCTGGAGCCGCAAAGACGCGGACAACAAGGCGCATCTTGTGAAGGAACTGTTGTCATTGCTCGGCGCGGCGGACGGCGAAACCGTGACGAAGGATTACATAGACATTATCCATGAGGGTTGACCTTGCAAACATTAGGTAAATTTATCGCAGGCATCTGCGCTGTTCTGTTCATCATCACCGGTGTGATGGCTTTGCTGCTTTTTAATATCGAAAGGAAAGCGTTCTCCTCCGCCACTTATAAACAGGCGTTTGAGAATCAGAATTTATATGCGCGCATGCCATCCATTTTGGCAAATACACTATCCGCAACCATCCTTCAGAATCAGAACACGCCAACGTTCATAAAAACATTGACACTTACCGATTGGGAGGCGGCAGTCTCATCCATGCTGCCGCCTCAGGAACTCAAGGCAATAACTGACGATGCGCTTGATTCCATTTTCGATTATATAAACCGCAGGACTGATTCGGTCACCATCTCTATCATCCCATTAAAAAGCCATCTCATTGGCCCGTCTGGTGTGGAGGTTGTAAAGCAGGTATTGCGCGCTCAACCCGCTTGCACGACCGAACAGCTTCAGGCAATCGCACTTGGTTTTTTATCAGGTGGAGACATCATCCTTTGTAGTCCGCCTGAAGATGTGCTGACGTTCCTAACGCCCGTCATTGAATCACAAATTCAATTTATGACCGTCGCAATTCCAGATGAAGTGACATTGATCTCCAGTGTTCTAAGCGGCACTCCCAATGATCCACGTTTGAGACTCAACAATGTACGTTTGCTCATGCTCCTCTCCCCTCTGCTACCCGCTGCATTTTTACTTGGCATTACCATATTCGCTGTACGCAGTTTGAAGGCCTGGCTCACGTGGTGGGGCTGGCCCATTTTTATCACCGGCGCGGGTAGTCTGCTGCTAGCCATGCTCGGTTCACCCGTGATCGGATTCGTCGTCCGAAATTTCATGCAAATCCAGGGAGCGGGTTTCATTCCGCCCACCCTGCTCGCGACCATGCAGGAAACAGCAAGCTCAGTAACGGGCGAGATCCTCAAACCTGTCACACTAGAGGGATTGATCCTTGCACTGATCGGTTTGACAATGGGTGTAGTTGCGATATTCGTCGTGCGGAGGGAGGATATTGTTTGATGTCAGCAGGCTCCCCTAAAAAACGCGGCGACACTCAAGACAGTTGCTGCACGCTGTGTTAGGCGCTGTATGAACTTAAGACTCATTTGCTTTTGAGAAAATTCTTGCTCCATTCTTTTGATTTTTATGCCTGACACTCAATATTCCAGAACTCAAAATTCGATGGTTTTCTAGCGGACAAACGTTTTGCTGTTTGTAAATGTTTTTTCATTTCAACTGCTTGCTCCCCAAAATTTACCCTCTCTAATTCTTTGGGTTTGTAAATCTAATAATCCTTTATATGCTTGTTTTAACTCTAATTCGTGTTGTTCAAACTGAACACTTGAAACGAATTCAATTATTTTATCAAGATGCGTTTGAAAGAATTGAGAATATACCTTGATGTTTTTCAGGCTGTTGTCCATATTGGTATCATCATAATACTGTTCTACAATTTTCTTGCCCATTAAGAAATAAACCAGAATTTCAACAACATATCCCTTCGAAGTCTTGTAATCTAAACCTTCAGATTTTGAAGCCAATATGTCTACGCCATCGTGCCAATTCCACTCGATTCGTATGCGACATTTTCCGTCAAAAGTAACTGCCCAAGACTTGCTGTCTGGCATTTCAATCTCAACTGTCTGAAAACCTTCTGTCGTCAGATAATCGAAATCTGTTTTGATGAGATTTGATAATTCATTGCGATTGTTTATTATCATATTCATAATCTAGATATTTTTCAACCAAGCGCCCAACGGTGTGCGTTAGCGGTTGGCGGGTTTGAAAGTTGTCCAAAATGCCGCACCGTACCCGCCAATCCGCTGCACGCTGTGTTGGGCAGCCTTTTGACCTAAAAGGTTTCTGGTTATGAGAATGCAACCCATCGGTAGACCGCTTGATCTTGAATCTAATTCAAAAAAGGCTGCACGGCTTCAAGATACTGTGCGGTCTTCTCGTACATCGGGAAGTGTCCACATTCCTCAATCCATACTAACTGGCTGTTGGAAACATTTTCCTTGATCAGTTGGGAATCTGAAATCGGTACCACCGCATCCTGTTTGCCCGCAATGGCTAATGTTGGCGCAGTAATCTTGTAAAGATGCGAAACCAGATTCAGATTGTGGATCGCCTGACCGGCTTGGTAAGCCGGAATATGAATGCCGGATTGACAGGCCATGCGGCGATCTACTTCCCATTCGGCAAACGGCACAGCATCCATATTGTGAAACCACGTCCCAAAGCTGAAACGAACAAACCAGTCATATCGAAGCATCCAGCGCGACAGGGAATACACTTGAGGAATGACTGCGCCTAGGGCGACAGAGCGAGAGTTGGCATTTTCGACAGCCGGGCTTAGGCGGGCAGAGACGATACCCGCCACGCTAATCAGTTTCGTCACTCGTTCCGGGGCGAGCATGGAAGCGAGGCACAGGGCGATCTGTCCGCCCATCGAATGACCCATCAAAGTAAAACGGGCAAAGCCGAGCGCATTTGCTAATTGCAGAACATATTGCCCTTGTGCAGGGATACTGTAGTCGGCCTTGGCCGGTTTATCACTGTTCCCGAAGCCAAGCAAATCGAGGGCAACACAATAAAAACGATCCTGGAGGGCATTGATAGTCTGGTGCCAAACGCCGCGATGCGACATCCACCCATGAATCATTAATAGGGGAGGCGCATCGGGATGACCAACAGCAGTATAAGTTATCCGATGATTGTTAAGTGTAATAGTATGTTCAGTATGCTCTGATTGCATTATATTCTGGCGGGCCTTCACACTAGCCGCCCAACGGCTGGCGTTACCCGCAAGTGGGGCGGGCTGAGATTCGGTTTGGGAGCAGAAAAATCTCGAAGCCAGGAAAATGCTCATAAATCGCGCAGACTCCCAAAAATCCGCTGCACGCTTTGTTAGGCGTGACCTTAAGGCAACTCCAGTGTGTCGATCAGTATTTTTGTCAATTCATCTGGCATATCCAGCATGACTTCATGACCACATTCGATAGTGAGTGTCTTCCAACCCTGTGCCTGTGCCTTCTCGAAGAACGGGATAAAGGGCGAATCCCCGCCACCCCATCCATTGGCTAAAATATACGTAATGTTCTTGATCTGGTCAATGTGTCCTGTGAGGCTAATGGGTTGTTGCCAACATCCAACTGGAAGGCTTGTACATTGCCGATTTACCCATTCACGATCCGCATTGTTGATGTTAAAAGCTTCGGCAAGCATTGGCGGAACTTTCCAATCATCTTCAATTTCTGGTATATACCGACCAAGATCTTCGCCATTTTCGGGAACGAATGCATCCAAATACACCAGCGCGCGGATTTGGTCTGGCACACGATCTGCAACTCCCGTAATAACACTTCCACCATAAGAGTGACCGCACAGAACGACATCCGACAACTCTTCCCAACGGATCAAATTCACTACATCAAGAATGTGCGTCTCCAGATTTACCGAACGAGACAATAGATGTGAACGATCCGCTACGCCCGTTAGTGTGGGCGTGAAAACCTCATGCCCCTGGCTCTGTAATCGCTTGCGAACGCGCTTCCAGCACCAGCTTCCGTGCCATGCACCATGAACGAGAATAAATGTAGCCATACCTTATTTTTCCTGTTCTATTTTTCTCGATGCACTGTTTTACTTGGTCTAATCTCAACGCCTAACTCGTTATTAGAGACCCAATGGGTCACTAATATCCAATCGATCCAATGGCGAGGCTATTACAGCCCTGCAGCGGATGCTTTCCAGAAACTTTGACATTGGCTCCTATTTGGATTGAAATACCATCACGCTCACCCAGTGATTGCACTGCCAGCATAATTGTCTATGTGCAGATTATACGTCTGCATCATCTGAAAAGCAATCGGGGCGGATGCGTCGCGCCTTCACTGACACGCATTCTCAACATGTTCCTCAAACGTCTCTGCAAACTCATGCGTTCTTGAACCATCACATTTCGCGCGGAAGAAGTAATACAACGTGTCAGCGGGAAAGGCTACCGCGTGCAACGCGCTCAAGCTCGGATTCGCAATCGGAGCAGGCGGCAGACCCGCATAGAGATAGGTGTTATATGGGGAACTAAATTGCAGGTCCACCAGGCTCAACGGATTTCTCCACCACGTCCCCGCGACGGGGTCATATCCCAGCGCATATTGGACGGTGGGATCGCTGTCCAATTTCATACCGATCTTGAACCGATTCAGGAATACAGATGCAATCAGCGGTTTCTCTTCGTCGCGCACAGCCTCCCGCTCCACCAGCGAGGCGATGGTCACAGCCTGATAGACCGTCAGCCCCTGGCGATCTACAGCACTCTTTACGTCAGAAGAGAGGCGGAGCCCAAAGTTACGGACGAATGCAGCGATCAGTTGATCGGCTGAAGTGCCGCGCGGCAGGATGTAAGAGTCAGGATATAGAAAACCTTCGGTTGTAATGGCCCCACTCAAAAAGTCGAAACCGCCGGGTGGATTCTGCGCGGCTGAGATAAATTCCTCGGGCGTGATGGACAGACCCGATGTCGATAATGAAGCGGCGATCTCTTCGATGCGCCAGCCTGGCAGGATGACGAACGTAACCTCCTCCGGAGTCGCATCCTGTAGTTCGCGCGCAATGTCAATGCCAGACATTGCCGCGCTGAGTTTGTAATCTCCCGACTGAATGGTCGTGTCGAGTCCTGAGTAAACCAGATAGGCGCGAAATGATTCAGCATCACGGATCAGCCCAACAATCTGCAAATGATTTGCAATGGAGATGACTGATTCGCCAGTCTCGATCGTAAACGATTGCTCATTTCCATTTGAATCCAACGGACGCGTCAACAAGCCGTCGTACCAAAGCAGCAGCGCGGAATATTGTATGCGTTGGAAGATCCCCAGCGCGGGCGTGGGAGCACCATAGATGCGCGTGGCCTGGATGGGAATGTAGATCATGGCTAGAAATAAACAGGCCAGAAAGATTAGGAAAAAGATTAGGATGATAAGTCGACGCATGAGGGATGTTTCCATTGGTCAAGTAGCCCTGTGTTCGTTAGGGCGTACACATGCACCGTACTGCGCTTGGTGGAGTGCAGGTGTCCAGATCAACATGTAAGCAAAATTATTTTTGTTGGCAGTGGTCTCGATACGGCGACGAGCACCGCCTACTCGACCACCAAATTATTTTTGGCTCTCAAGATATGACCGCAAGATCATCACTGCGGCAAGTTCATCATGATGACCGGCGCGTTTCTTGCGCGAGACTCCCATTTCGATGCGCGTGGCGCGTGCATCCTGGGTGCTGAAGGATTCGTCCCATAACTCCACAGGGGTTTGCGTTTGCATCTTCAAGGCTTCGGCAAACTTCGCGGCGCGTCTGCCTGCGAGATTGGGCCTGCCTTCTTCATCAAATGACTGGCCGATCACGATCAAACCGACTTCATTTTCGTCAGCGAGATTCGCAACCTGCGCGGCATCAATGGTACGTGAGACATGCTCGATCACTTTGAGTGGGCTGGCGATCGTCGCGGTTGGGTCGCTGAGCGCGAGACCGATCCGCTTTTCGCCATGGTCAACTGCAAGGATTCTCATAAGATTTTTTACCGCCAAGCTCGCGAAGAACGTTAAGATTCTTTCCTCTTTCATCCTTTATTCCGTCACCACCGAAATGCGGAAGGGCGCGATCGGCACCCACGGCCACCATGCGGGGGAAAGTGAGATGTGTGGTGAACTTGCCAGCGGAAGATTTTTCTCCAAACGAGCTTGAGCTGAACCTGAAGCATATCCCTGAATCAATTGGGTCACTTGAGCAGGGTCAACAAATTGAATGATCTTACGCTCAGCGTTCATTGTCCAACGCGCGGAACCGTTTTCGCTTAAGGATAGATTGGTGGCAGGTTTGATCATCACCACATCAGAGGCGGACGCTGCGCGAAATCCTGAAGGCAGGGAAGCGTTCATCGCAAGCAGAGCCAGCTCGGTCAAGTCTGAAGCGGAGGCATATAGAACGGAATATTCCACTTGCAGATTCAAAGTCAAATTTGCACCGACCGCGCCCGCAGGCGGGTCATAGTCCTCCGAAAGAACTTGTGAAACTTTCAAGGTTTTATCAAAGAGCATATAGCCCGAATTGATCTCATCCGCAAGTCTCTCGCGTGCTGACTCATCGAGACTCTTCATCAAAAGATCGCGCACGCGCCTACGGTCACTTTCGCTCGCCTGAACAGACGCGAGTTCACGTCCGCCAGTTGTTGCTTCTGGGTTCGTCACCGAAAGCGAAAGGCCAAGTCTGCCTTCGATGGCATTGATCGTTTCAGCATCCAGGTTGCCAGCCAGGCCGCCTTCAATCGCTTCGACTGGCAGCTCAATGGTCTTGCCCACACCGGCCTCCACCTCACCAGCACGAGTCGTCACAAATCGAATGCCATCCATACTTTGAACCACACTGCCCGCCGGGATTGTTACCGCCTGTTGAGTCAGATTACGAAACTCTGCGATGCCCTTCGCTTTGGACTGGGCAACGATGCCCTCGCCCGTGACGGACACGGTGTGTTCACCTTCAACGACAACACGTTTTTCACGAGCCGGAATACTGCCTGAGATAAAAACCGAATCAATAGACTCGCTGGCGGTCACGGGCAAAGTAATGCTTTGCGTTTTCGACACAGGCTTCAAGCGCACCTGGGCACGCGGGATGAACAGGGCCACCAGCACCAAGACGGATAAGACGCCAACTGCGAACGTTCCAACTCGCAGCACTGGATGTGCGCGCCACGGCGCTTCCCGCGCTGCAACCTGCTCCCGTTTCGCGCGCAAGTCCTTACGTGGGGCATGACGCGTTAACCTTTTTCGCCGGGGTATGGGCCACGCAACTCGCTGTGCCTGGCCTGTAGACTCAAAAACGGGAATGGTCAGAGCTGCTGCTTCTTCACGCACACGGCGTGCGCGCGTTACCAAACCCAGCTGCGCGCCGAGTGACAACGCATGTCTCTGCAAGACCTTCAAATCCACTTGTCGAAGAGTCACCTTCTCATATTTGGGCCACACCAGCAAAATACGCGGCGTCTTCGCCCAGGACATTCTGTCGCGGACGGAGATGAGGTCATCGTGAGATTCGAGTGTGATAATCTGGGTTTTCATCCGACCTGAATTATAACTGGCAACTCATGGCGTCACAGTCTAAGGCAAAGGAATGGTGATATTCTTTGTCCTTCGCCCGTATAATTCAGAAACTCAGGAGATACCATGCCCCAATTTGCAGACATCATTATTACAAATGCCCGCGTTTTTACCAGCGATGAAACAAATCCATTTGCTGAAGCAGTTGCCATACAGGGAAATCGAATTGTTTTTGTAGGAAGTAACAAGGATGTAATGAGTTGGAAGAGCGGCGACACAAGGGTAATGGATGGGAATAAAAAGACCTTAATGCCGGGCTTTATAGATTCCCACTTCCACTTGTTATCAGGTTGCGAAACACTTGGGGATGCACAGTTACAGATGGCAAATAATAAGGACGACTTGAGAAATGCATTACAGTCCTACGCAAAAGAAAACAAAACAGCGATTTGGATTTCGGGGATTGGAACAAAGTATAAGATCGTATCAACCCGCCAGGAGTTGGATGAGATCATATCGGATCGCCCGGTATATATTGAGGCATACGATGGTCATACCGGCTGGGCGAACACAAGGGCACTGGAACTTGCTGGAATTCTATACGAGGGCAAAACCATCGGTCCCAACGGTGTCGTTGTAAAGGACGAATTGGGGATGGCAACAGGCGAATTGCGCGAGCCTGATGCGATCAATCCTGTGACCAGGCTGATCCCACAGCCAGATGCGGCCCGCAAACGAGAACTTCTCAAACTTGGTATCAGGCAGATCAATGCAGCCGGGGTGACCAGCATCCACAATATGAATGGCAACATGGAAGACCTGATAACCTACGCGGCATTGGAAGATTCCGGTGAGATGTCTCTGCGTATTTACGTTCCCTATTCGATCAGGCCCCACACCACAGAGGATATGCTTGTAGAGGCAACTGCGATGCGGGAGATTCATGGAGAATATGTGCGCGGCGGGGCAGTAAAATTTTTCATGGATGGCGTCTGGGAATCTTACACCGCCTTAAATCTGGAACCTTATGCAGATAATTCCGTTGCAAAACCTGATGGGATTTATTCTGCAGAACATTTCACAAGAATGGCGACCGCGAGCGACAAACTTGGTTTACAAATCTTTGTCCATTGCTGTGGCGATGGCGCGGTGAGACGTACGCTTGATGGATATGAGTCCCTTCAAAAAACAAATGGAAAGCGCGACAGCCGTCACAGAGTGGAACACATTGAAGTGATTCATCCTACGGATGTTCCGCGCTTTAGAGAACTGGGAGTCATTGCATCGATGCAACCACTTCATGCTCCTCTCAGCTTGGATGGAGGTGATGTGTGGCTGACGCGAACAGGCAATCAGCGCTGGGAACGTTCATTTGCATGGCGGGATATAAAAAACGCCGGGGCAAAACTTGCATTAGGCAGTGATTGGACCGTGGCATCCTTCAACCCGATGCTGGGAATCCATGCCGCGCTGAACAGGCAGAAATGGCAACCCAGTGATCCAGACCAGAGATTGACTCTCGAAGAGATACTGGTTGGCTATACGCGCGACGCGGCCTACGCAGAATTCCAGGAGAATCAAAAGGGACAATTGAAGGAAGGCTTTCTGGCAGATATGGTTTTGCTCTCAGCAGCTCTCTTTGAAACACCCGCAGTAGAAATTGGAATGGTTAAGCCCCTGTTGACCATAGTCAATGGCAGGATCGTATACGAGGGATAAAATTGGGCTTGAGAATTAATTCTCAAGCCCAATTCTCCTAATCTGTCAAATGACTGGCCCGGCGTATCAACTCCATGAACTCGGTCATCACCTCATCTCTGGGAAGTAATTCGCTCAGGCGCCCCGCTTCGTGATAAACATCTGAAAGCGAGCTTTCCTCTGCCCAGTAACTCTTCTTCAATATCTCGGCATACTCGGCTACCACCACCGATCTTTGAAAGTAGGGATCAGCATAAGCAAAATCCCATTCCAGTTCACCTGCATCGAAATCTTTTGACACTTCCACGATCTGTCGCGTATCAGGATCCTCCCAGCGCATGTAGACAGTTGCGATATTCCCATAGGCTTCAGGATACAACTTGACTTCATACAACGCGGTCACTGAATGGCCCGCGCCGATCTCACCTGCGTCGACACTGTTATTGCGAAAGTCACTGTCAGCCACGGCGCGATTCTCAAAGCCGACAAGACGGTAACGCGACACAACCTCGGGGTTGAAATCCACTTGCACTTTGGCATTCATCGCGATAGTTTGAAGTGTGCCAGTGATCTCGTCAATGAACAGGCGTCGTGCCTCTGGCATGTCATCCACGTAGGCATAGAAACCGTCACCGTTATCTGCCAGTTGCTCCATGAGGATGTCGTTGTAGTTATCCATGCCGAAACCGATAGTCGTGAGCGTTACGCCTTCTTCACGGAAGTGATTGACTTCTTCCAGGATCGCATCTGGCCCAGTCTCACCGACATTTGCAACACCGTCAGAACACAGGATGACGCGATTGATGCCATTCGAGTCATAGGCGCGCATCGCCATTTTGTAGCCAAGGCGGATACCTGCCTCTGCATTCGTCGCCCCTTCGGGATGCAGGCTGTAGATCGCTGAGAGAATCGCTCCTTTATCGGAACCCGGCGTCGGGTCCAGCACGACGCGGGCTTCTGATCCATAAACGACGATGCTGACTGTATCGTCATCCGTCAATTGTTCCACGAGCAATTCGAGGGAACGCTTGACGAGCGCCAGGCGGTTATCCATATCCATCGAACCAGAGACATCAATGACGAAAGTGAGCGAAGCATCCTTGCGTTCATGCGCGGGAACTTGACAACCCTGAATGCCAATGCGCAGCATCTGATAACGCTCGCTCTGCGTGAACGGTGACGGCGCGCCATCGATATGGATACCGAAGGCCTGATGCGGCTGCGGGTTGGGATACGCCTGCGCGAAGTAATTGATGTATTCCTCCACGCGCACAGATTCAGGTGGCGGCAAATTTCCATCTTTGAGATAGTTGCGCATGATGGTATATGAGCCAGTATCCACATCCAGCGCGAACGTGGAGAGGCTGTCATCTTCAGTATCTATGGATGGGTTGACTCCATAGTCTTTGAAGAACATATCGTACGGTTCGCGATTGGATTCGGGGACTTCGGAATTTGCTGACGGAGGTTGTGCGTTATTTTGAGGCGCCTCAACTTCTGGACTGTAAGCAGGGGCCTCCGTAGCAGCGGGCGCTTCGGTCGGAGTATTCCCCGTTTCATCGCGCGGCATCGGCGCTGAAGTTGCCGCAGCACCACAAGCGGAAGTGAATAGCAATATCAAGAGCATGCCCGCTATCAGGGCATTACGTTTGGTGAACATATCTCATCTCCTATTTAGTTAATTGAATGGAACGCGAAGAAACGAACAGCAGGACGGCGTTCCCGATGTTCGCGGATAAATATCAAGTCATGTGCCCTCCTTTCAGCATGCATAAATTCAATAGAAGCGGGTCGTTGATGAATTGACGAAGGACTATAGCAAAAGTTCCCCGGTATTACTTTGGCAAACAAAAAGGATGGCATTCAGCCATCCTTTAGGATCGATCTTATGGAATGGATCTATGCCAATGTCAGTATCACAACGGCTGAGCCTTCCTGCGAAGTGATCGTGATCGTCAGGATATTACTGTCTTTGGAAAATACCATGATGGCCCCATTGGCATCACCTGGCATGGTGAAAGTTTCATTCCAGCCCAAATCCTTCAACTGTGCCTTGTAATAATCCTGTACTTCCTGGATAGTGGCGTCTGCTTTGAAGCTGTAGTTATTTGCATCGAACTCCCCACCAGCAGTCGCCTGGGTCATAATTGGAATATCCCGCCACACTTCCACTGGCGTGCCTTGAGGATTAAAAAGCTCTCCAAAGCTAGACACTGAGGTTTGTAATGCCTGCGCAGTTTCAGGCGACACCTGGCTCGCTAGCGCCTGGATTGTTTCCACAGGCATTTGACTCGCCAGCGCCTGAAGCGTTTCCACAGGCAGGGAAGATGCAAAAGACTGTGCCGTTTCAGCAACATTCTGGACATCCCTGATCGGCTCGGTAACAAAGTTACACGCAAGGATGAACAAAACAAGGATCGTTATGGATACTATTTTATTTAATCTGGACATTTCTAACTCCTTTTCTGCGGACAATCATAATCCATTGTCCGCTGGCTGGCAGAGGGATTTATGTACTACCGCCTGTCTTATTATTTACGGAAGTTTTTGCGATCATTTGCAGGCTAAAACTCGGACTTCCCGTTTTGATGTTTATGCGGCACTCTGTAGTTTAGAGTATCATCCGTGCTGGATAAGGAGATAACGATGAAATTCACCGATGGATTCTGGCAAATGCGCGCAGGCATGACGCCACATTACGCCACGCAAGTGCACGACATTGATGTTGAAACAGATTCGTTGACAGTCTACGCGCCGACAAAGAAACTAAGCGGGCGCGGTGATACGCTCAATTTGCCATTGCTGACAATTCAATATTCATCTCCGATGGAAAACATCATCCGCGTGAAGGTCGTTCATCATAAAGGAGGGCGTCCGCAAAAACCGGAATTTGAGATAACACAACAGCCTGATGTGCGAGTTGTGACATCAGACGATGAAAAGTTTGCCACACTCACAAGTGGCAGCTTAAGTGTACAGATCTATAAGGGTGGCGCTTGGCAGGTGGAATTTATCGGCAACGAAAAAGCCCTCACGACGAGCGGCTGGCACGCGCTGGGATTTGTGGATACCCCCGACGGGCGTTTTATGCACGAGCAATTGAGTCTGAGCGTAGGTGAATGTGTGTATGGACTCGGTGAACGCTTCACTTCATTCGTTAAGAACGGTCAAGTGGTTGATATGTGGAATCAGGACGGTGGCACGAGCAGTGAGCAATCCTACAAAAATATTCCATTTTATCTCACCAATCACGGCTATGGTGTCTTCGTCAATCATCCAGAGCAGGTCTCATTTGAGGTGGCATCAGAAAAAGTTGAGCGGGTGCAGTTCAGTGTCCCGGGTGAAACGCTCGAGTATTTCATCATCTATGGTCCAACGCCGAAAGAGATCCTTGAACACTACAGCACACTCACTGGCCGCCCTGCCCTGCCTCCTGCCTGGTCATTTGGCTTGTGGCTTTCCACTTCATTCACTACAGATTATGACGAAAAGACCATCGCAAGTTTTATTGATGAGATGGCCGCACGTGACATCCCTCTGCATGTCTTCCACTTCGACTGTTTTTGGATGAAGGAGTTCAACTGGTGTGACCTTCAATGGGATTCACGCTTCTTTCCGGACCCGGAGGGGATGCTGGCCCGGTTGAAGAGTCGCGGCTTACACATCTGCGTCTGGATCAATCCCTACATCGCGCAACGCTCCGTCGTGTTTGATGAAGCCGCACAAAAGAGTTACCTGCTCCGAAGACCCAACGGGGATATCTGGCAAACGGATCTGTGGCAGGCAGGTATGGGCATTGTAGACTTTACGAATCCTGAAGCCTGCAAATGGTTCGCAGAGAAGCTGCGCGCATTGCTCAAGATGGGCGTGGACACTTTCAAGACCGACTTTGGTGAACGCATTCCAACAGATGTTATTTATCACGATGGTTCTGATCCGCTCAAGATGCATAACTATTACTCATACCTTTATAACAAGACCGTCTTTGATCTGCTCCGTGATGAGCGTGGTGAAGGCGACGCGCTCATCTTCGCACGTTCCGCGACCACCGGTGGACAACAATTCCCTGTGCATTGGGGAGGAGATTCCACCGCGACATTTGAATCGATGGCAGAGAGTCTGCGCGGCGGACTTTCGCTGGGACTATCGGGGTTCGGTTTCTGGAGTCATGACATCGGCGGGTTCGAACAAACCGCCAGCGCGGATGTGTATAAGCGCTGGACCGCGTTTGGCTTACTCTCATCCCACAGTCGATTGCATGGAAGTTCATCGTATCGCGTTCCATGGAATTATGATGAAGAGGCAGTGAATGTCTTATCCAGGTTCACCAAACTCAAATGTAGTTTGATGCCCTATCTTTATCACGCCGCGATCCGGGCGCATGAAAATGGAACTCCGATGCTACGTGCGATGATGCTTGAATTCCCACATGACCCCGCTTGTGACTATTTGGATTTGCAGTACATGCTTGGCGATTCGCTTTTGGTTGCGCCCGTGTTCAGTCACGATGGGAGTGTGAGTTACTATGTCCCTGAGGGGCGCTGGACGAATCTATTAAACGGAAGCGTGGTCGAAGGTCCGCGTTGGGTGCGCGAGACCCATGATTTTCTGAGCCTGCCATTGTTGGTTCGCCCCAATTCAGTCCTCCCAATTGGCAATCAAACAGAACGGCCTGATTATGATTTTAGCGAGGGCGTGACTCTGCGAGTCTATCAATGGGAGGATGGGGAAAGCGTCAAAGTTGAGATCCCATCTTTAGACGGAAAGATCCAAACAACGTTCAATATCCAGCGCGAAGGGAATGCTATACACATTCAGCGACAGGGATCATCTAAAGCATGGAATGTAAATTTAGTTGGGATTGATCGTGTTGAAAACATAGAAAACGCAGAAATTGAAATTGCGAATGGATCTACGCTCTTGAAGGCAAATGGTAAAACCCAAAAATTGGATATACACTTGATATGAATGAAAAGGGCAGGTTGTATGCCCTGCATCATAAAACAAGAATCTTATTTATTGAGAATTCACAATTAGCACAATCATCAAGTCTCCATCAGGAATAATTGAAATTGGCATGAGTGGTGGTTTGCCATTATTAAAGATAAGCATCGCAGCGCCTGAATCGCCCGAGCCTGACGTCATCAGGTCCCATCCCAATTTGGCAAGTTCCGCTTCATAATAAGCCTGCACTTCCTCAAGAGTAGCATCAATTGTAAAAACATACTTTTCATTGTCACCATTGCCCGCGATTGCTCCAGGCATGATCGGTATGCCCTTCCATTCATTATCGGGCGTTCCGACAGGCCGCAATGCAGAAAGCGCATCTGATGTTTCTGTCGGTGGTTGAGGCGTATCGGCTGGAGTAGGGGTGGAAGTGGGCAGCGGCGTATCTGTGGGAATTGTTGTAGGGGTGTATGTAGCCGTAGGTGTTGAGGCTGGCGCAAAAGTTGAGCAGGATGTGGCCCATAGCGAGAAGGATAACAAGAAGACTAAAATCCTAGACACGGCGCTTCCTCCTATGAAAATTGAAACTGGGAACAAAAAGCCTGACTGGTTTACGCCATCAGGCTTTGATACTACTTCAACTTCTCTTCCACTGCTTTCGCGACTTTCTCCAACGCTTCGCCTGCGTTTCCATTTGGCAAATTCCCCTGCGCCATATTTGGACGCCCGCCGCCACGGCCACCGATCGCCGCGATGAGATCGCCCGCTTTGAGTCCGCGTTTGACGAGGTCTTCGGTCAGCACGGCAATGACGGTGGATCCCGTTACTAGAACCGCTACACCGTTTTTTGGATATTTCTCGCGGAATTTATCTGCGAGAGAGCGTAATGTATCTGCGTTGGCATTGGGAACTTCCATTGCCAATACGTTTACGTCTCCCACCTTTTGAATACTCTCAGCCTGCCCGGTAAACTTTGATCGGGCCATTTCGTTTCTCATCGATGATAATTGCTTCTTCAGGTCTGCAATTTCATCCTGCAGAGAATCCACTTTACGCGGCACCTCATCAACAGAAGATTTCACGGTTGCGGCGGTCTGTTTCAACGCTTTGAAGCGACGCGTGATCAGGTCATACGCGCCGCGGCCTGTGACCGCCTCGATGCGACGTACTCCTGCCGCAGCCGAGCCTTCGCTGATGATGAGGAATGCACCAACGTCCGACGTGCGATCCAGGTGCGTGCCACCGCACAGTTCGTAGGAATACTTGTGTTCATGGTCCACAACCGCGCTGGGATGGACATTGGTTTCTTCAACAGTCATATCGAAACTGGATGGCATGATCGTAATTGTACGGACCGTCTCGCCATATTTTTCACCGAAGAGAGCCATGGCGCCTTCTGCAATCGCATCCTCGCGGGATTTGAGTTTGGGGACTACTTCCATATCCGCGGCAACCGCGTCGTTGACGATCCGTTCGACGCGCTCGACTTGTTCGGGAGTCATCGCTTCGGGGTGGTTGAAGTCAAAGCGCAGGCGATCAGGCGCGACGAGTGAACCTGCCTGGCGTGCATGTTCGCCCAACACCTGATGCAACGCGGCGTGCAGCAGATGAGTGGCGGTGTGGTTGCGCATGATATCGTGGCGGCGGGTCATGTCCACTTCGGCGATGGCCATATCACCAACTCTTGGTTGACCAGAGATCACTTCACCCACATGGACGATTACTCCCGCGGAGGGTTTGCGCACGTCGGTGATTTCGATTTCCCAGTCCGACCCCCCTCCGGCTCCCCCCAAATTCTTCGAATTTATGGGGAGAGATTTAATGTAACCCGTGTCATTCACCTGGCCACCAGATTCGATGTAGAAGCCTGTCTTGGGAAGGATGACTTCGACTTGATCGCCGAAGGAGACGGATTCAACCGACTGGCCATTCGCAATTAAGGCTAATACTTCGCCTTCGGCGCGCGGGCTTGTATATGGATCATACTCAACGCCGTGCTCGCCAAGTTTTTTGTTTTTATGCAGATCTTTTAGGATGCCTGCGAAGAATTCTGCATCTTCACCGCCCGCCTTGCCCATGGCTTTGCCACCACCGGAGGCGAGGCGATGTTCATCCATAGCGGATTTGAAACCTTCTTCGTCTACGTCAAGGCTTTGTTCGCGTGCGATGTCGCGCGAGATTTCGAGGGGCAGGCCGTATGTGGCGTAGAGCTCGAAGGCTTTGCGTCCGTCAAGAATGGTTTTGTTTTGGGCGCGCAACTCATTGAGTAGATTCTCTAAATGAGCGGTGCCCGTTTCCACCGTCCGCGCGAAGCGGATCTCTTCCCGCGTCAGGTTATCCAAAATCGCGGCGCGGCTTTTGGTCAACTCAGGATAAAAATCGCCATAGGTATCGATCACAGATTCGGCAACTTTGGCGAGAAACGGTTCGTGCAACCCGATCTTTGTTCCGAAGCGGGCCGCACGTCGAATGATCATGCGGCAGACGTAGTTGCGCCCCACGTTGCCAGGCACGACTCCATCTGCGATCAGAAAAGCTGCGGCGCGTGTATGGTCGCAGATGACACGATAAGGCGTGAAATCGGATTCCATCTCGGCCAGCGAATGACCCGTGAGCGAGCGCAGCACGTCCAGCGATTTGGCGAAGAGATCTGTCTTGTAGTTGGAGTCGACATCCTGCAACACCGAAACGATGCGTTCAAAGCCCATGCCGGTATCAACGTGCGTGGCAGGGAGCGGCTCGAGGGTGCTGGGGCCGAGGCGGTTATATTGGATGAAGACGAGATTCCACAGTTCGAGGAAGCGGGCGCAATCGCCATTGACCGCACAGACGTGACCCTCGATATGCTGTTTGTCACAATATTTTATGCCGCGGTCATAATGGATCTCGGAACACGGACCGCATGGACCCGTCTCAGCCATTTCCCAGAAATTATCCTTGCGACCGAAATAGAGCACGTGTCCATCATGGAAGCCGGGCTGGGCGCGCCAATAGTCCGCCGCCTCTTCATCTGACGGGATATCGCCCTGATCATCCTTGAAGACCGTCGCCCAGGTATTTTCTTTCTTGAGT
>JAXIPJ010000239.1:0-9200 GCA_045402985.1 Anaerolineales bacterium | reverse complement strand
TCCCCAACGGTCCAGCCTTTGATCTCGTTGGGGATTTCCGCGAATGGATCCTGGCCGATACCACCTCCACCGAAATGATTCACCGCATCTCAAACGGACTCACCGCCGAGATGGTGGCAGGTGTGACAAAATTAATGTCCAACCTCGATCTGATGTACGCCGCCAAAAAGATTCCCGTCAGTGCGCATTGTAATAATACGATTGGCAAACCCGGGACGTTATCCTCGCGCAATCAGCCAAATCATCCCACCGACTCGCCGGAAGGCATCCGCGCTGAGATCTATGAAGGCTTGTCCTATGGTTCGGGCGACTCGGTCATCGGGATCAATCCCGTGGACGATTCATACGGTTCAGTGGCGCGCCTGCTCGACATGACCTACGATGTGATCAAAACCTGGAACATCCCGACACAAAATTGTTTGCTTTCTCATGTCACAACTCAGATGAAATGCATGCAATCTGGCTCACCTGTCGGACTCGTCTTTCAATCGCTGTCAGGTTCGCAAAAAGGCAACGACTCATTCGGGGTATCCGTTGGCATGATCGATGAAGCTTATGAGATGGCGAAAAAATATTGCTTCCCCAAAGGCCCCAACTTCATGTACTTTGAAACGGGTCAGGGTTCCGAACTCTCCGCCGAGGCGCACAACGGCTGGGATCAACTCGTGCTCGAGGCGCGCTGTTATGGCTTTGCCAAACGCTACAGCCCGTATCAGGTTAATACAGTCGTTGGTTTCATCGGTCCCGAATATCTTTATGATGCGCGCCAGATCCAACGCGCAGGCCTCGAAGATCATTTCATGGGCAAGCTCTCGGGTATTTCGATGGGTGTGGATGCCTGCTATACAAATCATGCGCGCGCCGATCAAAACGCGATCGAGAATCTCGCTGTCATGCTCACCGCTGCGGGTTGCAATTATTTCATGGGCTTGCCGATGGGCGACGACTCCATGCTTTCGTATCAATCCACGTCTTATCACGACGCGCCCACCTTGCGTCAACTCTTCAACCTGCGTCCGGCGCCAGAATTCGAGAAATGGATGGAAGAACTCGGTCTGATCAAAAACGGCATCCTCACCGAAAAGGCAGGCGACCCCACCATCTTCCTGAAGAGATGATGTCATTGCGAGCGAAGCGAAGCAATCCCCTCGCCAACAGGAGATTGCTTCGTCGCAACGAGCGCTCCTCGCAATGACACAAACTGGAGAACTATTTATGGATGATGCCAAACTTGCCGCAATCATAGACGCGATTGTACGCGAACTGAAAGATTCTGGAGCCGTGAAGCAATCTCCCACTTCAGACTCAAATAACGCGCCAGTTCCCGTTTCGCAAGCATTATCGCCATCCTCAGTTCTTCCCGTTAATATCCGGCCGCCTACTTTTGGCGGCAATCTCAACATTGACCTCCCCGACCCCACTCTTCCTGAATTCCGCAACAAAGCGCGCGTCAAGAATCCAAAAGATGCACAGGGACTGAATGCATTGATGGCGTCCACCACTGCACGGATCGGTGTCGGGCGCGCGGGTCCGCGTTATAGCACGGCCTCATTGTTATTATTTCAAGGTGACCATGCCATTACACAGGATGCGCTCTACCGAGATGTTGAACAGAAGCTTCTTGATGAATTCAATCTCTTCACAGTTCAGACCAAAGTGACTGGTGGCAAACAGGAATATTTGCTCCGCCCCGATCTTGGACGTTTGCTCAATGATGATGCCAAACGCACCATCAACGAAAAGTGTCAGAAGAATGTCAACGTCCAGCTTGTCGTTGGGGATGGGCTCTCAGCCGCGGCCATTGAAGCGAACCTGCGTCAGATATTCCCCGTCATCAAACAGGGATTGCAATCCGCAAATCTTACATTAGGGACTCCGTTCTTTATTAAGTATGCCCGTGTGGGGGTGATGAATGAAGTCGGTGATATTATCAAGCCAGATGTCGTTGTCCTATTGATTGGTGAACGCCCAGGTCTGGGCCGCGCGGAATCTATGAGCGCATACATGGGTTATAAACCGAAATACGGAGATACCGATGCGGACCGCGATGTTGTCTGCAACATCTTTGAAAACGGCGGAACGAATCCGCTTGAGGCAGGTGCTTTCGTTGTGCAAATCGCCCAGAAGATGCGCAAAAATCAGGCTTCTGGTGTGAAGCTGAAAATGATAAAGTAATAAGATAATCCGCTGGTTGAGTAGGTGGTGTTCGTCCGCCGTATCGAAACCAGCAAGTAAGCAAGGCGATTTTATGATTTAGAAGTATTTTTGCAATATGGTGGTTTCGATACGCCCTTCGCGACAACCGCTCATGGCTACTCAACCACTGAGGAATAAAAGATTATGGCAATCCTCGATCAAATCTACGGCACGCCACTCTCTGTCCAACTCATCCCGCAGGTGGATCGTGGATTCGCGGAACAACTCAAGCTGCGCGATGACCAGCGCTCGATCGGTCTACTTAGCGTGGATAATGATGACGCGACCTATGTGGCAATTGACGAAGCTACCAAAATGGCGGACGTTGAAGTGGTGTACGCGCGTTCGTTCTATGCGGGTGCAAAGCATTCATCGGGATTGTTGTCAGGTGAGATCATGGCGATTTTGGCGGGACCAGACCCCGCCGAAGTGAGAGCCGGGCTTAACTCCGCGGTGGATTACATCAAAACGCGCGCCATCTGGTATTCCGCAAATGACGACGCATCCATTGCATTTTTTCCGCATCTGATTTCACGCACCGGGACGTATCTCTCGAAGACGTGTAACATCCCGGTTGGCTCGCCGATCGCTTATCTGGTTGCACCACCGATGGAAGGTCTGGTGGCGTTAGATGCCGCGCTCAAAGCCGCTGTTGTTGAAATAGTTGCATTGACCATGCCACCTTCAGAAACAAATTACATGGGCGTGATGCTCACAGGCGATCAGCCTGCCTGTCATGCCGCGGTGGTTGCATTTCAGAATAAAGTGTTGGAAGTTGCAAATAACCCGATGAATTATTAGAGGCAACCGCTGGTTGAGCGCAAGCAGTCGAAACTAGCAATAACAAGTAAACTTGAGATTATATAATGTGGTCTCGATATGAGCGAGAAAAACATTTGCTCTACTCGACCACCGAGATGGACATAAACTATGACCGACTTTGATAACGATCTTCAATCCATTCAAGAAGCCCGCACGCTCGCAACTCAGGCGCGTGATGCACAGCGGAAGTTTATGCGCGCCACACAAGCCGAAGTGGACCGCATCTGCGCGGCGATGGCACAAGCTGCCGAGGACGCGTCGCAGTCACTTGGCAAGATGGCAAGCGAAGAGACGGGTTACGGCGTCCCCGAACATAAGACCCTCAAGAATTTATTGTCATCGAAGTTATTATGGGAAGCGATCAAGGATATTCCAACGGTTGGAGTGATCCGCAGTGATCCGCAAAAACGGACGTACGATATTGCATGGCCTATGGGTGTTGTGGCAGCGCTAACGCCCAGCACCAACCCCACCTCCACGACGATGTTCAAGATCCTGATATCCGTCAAAGCTCGGAATGGCATCGTCGTTGCGCCGCACCCATTCGCGGCAAAATGTTGCGTTGAGACGGCGCGCATCATGGCAGAGGCTGGCGAACGCGCAGGCATGCCTAAGGCATTGGTCAACTGCATGAGCAGGATCACGTTGCCTGGCACGCAGGAATTGATGAAGCACAAGTATGTGGCAGTCATCCTTGCCACGGGCGGTTCTGACATGGTACGCGCCGCACATTCCGTTGGCAAGCCCGCCTATGGAGTTGGCCCCGGTAATGTGCCTGTCTATGTGGATCGTTCGGCAGATGTCCAGCGCGCGGCCAAGTATATTGTTGCATCCAAGGCCTTCGACCATTCTGTGATCTGTGCTACGGAACAAGCTGTGGTTGCAGACAAACCCGTCGCTGCAAAGCTTGAAGAGTTGATGAAAGCGGAAGGCGCTTATTTTGTCGGTGATGATATCAAGAGCATTCTCGCGAAGAATTTATTCGTCGGGCATTTGCCGAATCCAAAAGGCGTGGGCAAGAGTCCGCAACAATTGGCACAAATGTACGGATTCAGTGTTCCTGATTGGGCGCGCATTCTCGTTGTGAGACTCAATAGTGTCGGGCGCGATGAACCTCTCTCTGGGGAAAAGTTGACCACTGTGCTGGGCTGGTATGAAGCGGACGGCTGGGAGGCGGGCTGTGAGAGATGCATTGAGCTAATTTATTATGGGGGACGCGGCCACTCGCTTGTCATTCATGCTCAGGACGAAAATGTCATTATGCAGTTTGGGTTGGAGAAGCCAGTCTTCCGCATCGTAGTCAACACTTTGGGCACACTCGGAACGACAGGCTATACAACAGGCGTGATGCCTTCAATGACGCTCGGCTCAGGCGGCGTGGGTGGCGCCATCACTGGTGATAATATTACAGTGCATCACCTGTATAATGTAAAGAAACTCGCATATGAAATCCGCACTGCACCTGACGCGGCATTTACACCAGGTTCAACAGATACACAAGCCGCGCGCAGTGCATTTTCTGGTGGAGCGCCTCACGCTTCGTCCGCGCCAGCACTATCGAGCAATGTAGACTCACAAGTGGCAGAGATCGTGAGGAAGGTGTTGTCGGAGTTGAAAAAGTAATTACAACCATGTCATTGCGAGGAGCGTACGGTGCAAGTGTCGCCGCAACGAACGCTCCTCGCAATGACATGAAGCTTAGAACTCAGACCTCAGGGATTGAAAATCCTTCAACCTTGATGTCCGATATCTAATCGGAATACTTATTCAAAAGGAGAAGTAAGCCATGCCCGTAGATGTTGCAATGATCGCTTTAGGAATGGTCGAGACCAAAGGACTGGTCGGCGCGATTGAAGCCGCGGACGCGATGGTCAAAGCCGCAAACGTGACGCTGATCGGCAGTGAGTACGTCGGCGGCGGATTCGTAACTGTAATGGTGCGCGGTGACGTGGGCGCGGTCAAAGCTGCGACAGATGCAGGTGCCGCGGCTGCCAAGCGTGTGGGTGAGCTGGCGTCGGTGCATGTGATCCCGCGCCCGCATACGGACGTTGAGATGATCCTGCCGCAGAATACACGCGGCTCCTTCGGCGGTCGCTCTGGTGGTGCTAAAGAGAAATAGGTAGACGGTATCCAGGTAAATTAGGAGACATGTGGACACGGAAACGTGTTTACCTGTTTACATATTTACGTGTCTACTTATGCCCATGACGCGTCAATTATTCACTGCGGAAGATATCCGCCGTCTCGCGCGTGAGCGTGCAGAGACTCTTTTGATCGCGCCGGATGATATCGTCACGCACGAGGCAATGGATGTAGCGATCGCGCTCGGGGTGAAGTTGATCCGCGAAACGGAATCCACTGCCGGCTTGGGAAGAGAAGCGCCCTTCGGAACAGCTCAGGCCAGGCCGCCCGTCATCCCGAATCTGCCACCGTTGAAAGTTGTCCGTCTGGCAAACGTCCAGGTGGATGCATTTCTTGAGGGCAAGACTACGCCCGGCATGAATGTCTGGCTGAAGGATGTGGTGCTGACGCAGGATCGTTCGCCAATGGGCGCGGGATATATGTCGCTCGATAAAGGTGAAATGCAATGGACGCTTACATATGACGAGATCGATATCGTGCTGGAAGGTGAACTCGTGATCACGCGCGGCAGTGAGCAGGTGCGCGGCAAAACCGGTGATGTGATCTACATCCCCAAAGGTTCGAGCATTACCTTTGGCACTCCGAACTGGACACGATTTGTGTATGTGACGTTCCCTGTGAATTGGAATGAGAAATGATCTGATGAATTCAAACCTCTCTGACCTATTGACTCAAACCGACCGCGTCATGTCCGGATCTAATGGCTGGCACGCCGACCCAGGCCTGATCCAAGCCTCAGGTTTATACCGCGGCATCGTGCACGTGGGTGTTGATCTTGGTACGGCATATACAGTGCTGATCGTGTTGGATGAAAACTTTCAACCCATTGCGGGCAAATATGAATTTGCACAAGTTGTGCGTGATGGACTCGTAGTGGACTTCGTCGGCGCGGTGGATCTGTTACGCAGGATGAAATCAGAAGTTGAATCGAAATTGGGATTCAAGTTGACCTCCGCCGCTACGGCCTATCCGCCTGGCGTGGCACAGGTGGAAGTACGCGCCACTGCCAATGTTTTGAACGGTGCAGATCTGGATTGCTCAAGCCTGATCGACGAGCCGAGCGCGGCGAATAACGTTTTGCAGATTAAGGATGGCGCCATCGTGGATGTGGGCGGTGGTACAACAGGCATTGCGATCTTCAAAGATGGCAAAGCCGTGTATACCGCCGATGAGCCGACAGGTGGCACCCACTTCTCGCTGGTCATCGCTGGCTCCACTGGATTGAGATTTGAAGAAGCTGAGACGCTCAAGAAGGATCCTAAAGAGCAGGCGCGCTTGTTTCCCGTGATCCGCCCTGTGATGGAAAAGGTCGCGACCATCATAAACCGTCACGTTGAAGGCTATAGAGTTGACAAGTTATATTTAGTAGGCGGCACGTGTTCATACCCTGGTATGGACGAGGTCATACAGGAGATGACTGGCATCGAAACATTTTTACCAGGCAATCCTCTATTCGTAACGCCACTTGGAATTGCGATGAATAATTAAATCCTATTGACTGTCATTGCGAACCTTCGGGAAGCAATCTCACATTTGAAGGTTACTTGAGATTGCCACGCTCGCGTCTCTAGCGCGCATTGACATGGGACAACGGAGAACCATGGCATCAGAAAAATTTTCATTACGCGTTTACTCTTATCTCGACCGAATGCAGCCGCAGTACGCGGCCTTCGTCGGCACTATCACACAGGGAGACCTACCCACGGAAGGAATGGCATCGCTCTACGTGGAAGTGGCACCAGGCAATGAGGTCTTTCGTTTGGTGGACATCGCTGTAAAGTCCACTGAAGCCAAGCCGGGCGCACAGTTGGTGGAACGGGAGTTTGGCATGTTCGAGGTGCACTCAAGGTCACAATCAGAAGTGCTGGAAGCGGGGCGCATCGTGTTGGATCGTCTCGGTTTGAAGCCCGAAGAGCGCATCAAGCCTTTCATCGCTTCAGTGCAGATCATTACAAACGTGGATCCTTATCAGGCGCAATTATTGAACCGTTTCCGCCGCGGCTCGATGCTTGTCCCCGGTGAGACAATGCTTGTGTTGGAGTGCGCGCCCGCTGCATATATCAACTACGCGTGCAATGAAGCCGAAAAGGGTGCGAACATCAAGATACTACATGTTTCATCGGTAGGTCGATTCGGTCGCATGTGGCTCTCAGGCTCTGAAGCGGAGATTCTCACCGCACGCAACGCAGCAGTGAAGGCACTGGAGGAACTGGATGGAAGACCAGAGAAGTAAAGAACGAGATTAGAGAATTAGAGATTGGATAAGTGGTGCAGGAAGATTTGGAAACTGGAGATCTTGGATGGCAAAAATCTTCTATACTGAACGTGACATAGACGATATGAAAGCGCGTGGGGTCACCAGCCTGGACGTGACAGATAACATTATTGTCACCGATCTGGGCATTGAACGCGCCATGAAACATGGGATAAAGTTAAACAGAATTGAGCACCGTTCAGCGCCATTGCAATTCAGTCCATCCGTAAATACATACGCGGCATATCCAAGGGAATCGAATTCTGCGCCAGTAGACGGCGAATTGAAGGAAAAGATCAAGGCCGCAGTGCTGGCACGCCTGAATGGACAGGTGGATGCAACGCTGTTGGACGCAGTGATCACGCGCGTATTAGCGGGGATGAAATAGATCAGGCACTTATTTCGATTAAAGCTTATGGCTGTTAGACGAACTACAAAACAAAAAAGGCCACCACAGTCTGCACGGCCGGAAGAAGCGCCTCCAGATCCCGTCTGGACCTACCGAGGATATAAACTCGGGACAAGTGAATTTGTCACGGCGATGGTACACTTCTTCCGGGCTGAAGTTCAGCGCGCCAACGTCTGGCGTCAGCGCCTGGATACCACCACCAATTGGGCGGTTGTCGCAACCGGCGCAACGCTTTCCGTTGCTTTTAGCCAGCCCGATATTCATCATGGGATCATCATTCTCAATACACTGTTGGTAATGTGGTTCCTCTTTATTGAAGCGCGTCGTTATCGTTATTATGAATTATGGAGTTACCGGGTGCGCCTCATGGAGACGGACTTCTACGCAGCCATGCTTGTTCCACCATTTCATCCCTCCCCAGAATGGGCGGAGAGTCTGGCTGAGAACCTGCTTTCGCCAAGTTTCCCGATCTCGATGTGGGAAGCTTTTGGCCGCCGTCTGCGCCGAAATTATTTTTGGATCTTCCTGATCCTGTATGCGTCATGGATCGCAAAGATCTGGCTCTTCCCCACACCTCCTGCCACCGTTGAGGAATTTATCACACGAAGCGCTGTAGGACCCATATCAGGTCAAATCATGATCGGGCTGGGTTTTCTTTTTTATACCTCCCTTGCGCTCATTGCCATCGCCACCATAAACATGATGCACGCCTCAGGTGAAGTGCTTCCGCGCTTTGGCGATGAAACTACTGCGGCAGCGCGTCTTACAAACAGAACTTCAAAGGGATTGCGGTCGTGGCTTGCATCACGCCAGCGCCGACGAAAATTCCTGGCACTGATCATCACTGGTAAGGCACACGAAGTTTCAAACCGCATCCTCTCGGACCTCGGGCGCGGCGTCACCGCAATTGATGGACGGGGCATGTATACTGGCGAAGACCGCACCGTTCTCATGTGCGCGCTGACGGTTACAGAGGTACATAACCTAAAAACGGCTGTTGCAAAAGAAGATCCCCGTGCGCTGGTCATTGTTTCTCCTACGCAGGAGATTTTAGGAGGCGGCTTCGACCCGCTTGCGGAGGAAGAAGGGAAATAAGCGTGGTGTTTCAAATGAGATTTCTTCTCGCCGGCATATTGAATTTGAGTGGGAAGCGCTTGATGGGGCTATGTTCCACTTATTACAGCGACGATATTGGAGATATCCGAAAGGCGGAGCACGCCTGAATACATGCCAATGTTACTACAAGTCATCTCAAAAACGGTTTCGTAGGAAGATAATCATGCAACCGAGCAAAACGAAGGCGAGATAGTTTTCGAGACTACGATCATGCCGAACCTGAATTCTTCGAAAGTTTTGCAACCAGGCAAACAAGCGCTC
>JAXIPJ010000238.1:0-4571 GCA_045402985.1 Anaerolineales bacterium | reverse complement strand
GTAATGGGGCTGGCTCCTGCTAATTCGATCCGTTTACAAACACCACCTCCCGGTTTATTGGAACTCATTTCCAGGATCATCCAATTCCCGTTTGATTTTATTGCCGATACATTTAAATCACTTCCTACTCCCACGCTTATTTCCATCGCGGTACCAGCGGCATTGTTTTACGTGAAGTTTGCTTTTTATTCCCCGGAACTTTCCAAAGAGACGCGCAACCGTCTCGGAATTCTTTTGTTCCTTATACCCCTGCTTGCATATTTACTGATCGCCGCAAGTTTCGCGCCCAGTGCCTATGGACAGTCTTACCCGGTTGCGCGAGCTCGTTTTATCGGCAGGTTGCTGCTAACCAGCGCTTTCGTACTGGAGGGCGCTTTGCTGGGTATACTGGTCGCACAGATAAGAACGCGATTATTTCGATCCGTCCATGTTCGTGGCTTGGCAATACTTGCACTTATGTTCCTTGCGCTTTATCCTCTGCGGACAGCCTGGCTTACTTCGATGCACATCCCCGCTTATCAACAGCGTGCCGCTGCCTGGGATACACGCGATTCCGAGATCCGCGCTCTCGAGGCGCAGGGTGCTCGCGACCTGGTTGTACGCTTTTTATCAGAGGAGCAGATCCAGGATCTGGGCGACCATACAGGCTTCAGGCTCAACCGCTGTGCCGCCGCCCTCTACAATGTGGATTCGATTGTAGCCTTCCCCATGGGAGATGAATAAGCAAGATGGATAACCTGGCACCGCCTCCGATCCTTGTCACTGGCACCCATCGAAGTGGCACCACCTGGATAGGCAAAATGCTCGCGGCAAATCCTTACACTGCCTATATCAGCGAGCCGTTAAATGTATTGCATCGACCGGGTATTTTTCGTTTGAAAATGGACCGTTGGTATCAGTATATATGTGAGCAGAACGAGAGCGAATATCTGTCTGCGTTCAATGAACTGCTGGAATATGAATACCATTTCTGGACGGAGCTTCGTTCGATCCGTTCGCTGAAAGATTTCCTGCGCATGGGACGCGACTTCAGGACCTTCTACTATGGTCTGGAGGAAGGACGACGTACCCTGATCAAAGATCCTTTCGCTGTATTTTCAACGGTATGGTTCGCACGGAAGTTGAATTTCAAAGTGGTGATCGCGGTGCGGCATCCGCTGGCTTTTGTGAGCAGCCTCAAACGCCTCAACTGGCCTTTCGATTTTCAGGATCTATTGGATCAACCCCTGCTGATGCGCGACCATCTTGAACCTTTTCGTTCTCAAATGGAGTCTGCCAAATCGGAGGATGTGATTGGGCAATCCGCTTTGCTATGGATGCTGATTTATCGCGTCGTCCACGCGGACCGTGAGCTGAATCCCGATCTGATGATCGTCCGTCACGAGGACCTTTCGCGCGATCCCGTCAACGGATTTCGCGATCTCTATGGGTCCCTGGGGCTGGACTATACTTCGCATGTGCAGAAAATTATTTTGAATTCCAGCAGTTCCGAAAACCCCAAGGAATTATCTCGCAATAAGAGGCATGAAGTAAAGCTGGATAGCCGCGCCAACGTGGACAATTGGAAAAAGCGTTTGAGCGAGGAAGAAATCAAGCGTGTCCGTAAAATGACCGAAGAAGTTTCGCAACTCTATTACCCCGAAGCCAACTGGTAACCAATTACTGATCACTGCTGCCTAATGTCTACCACTCTTCCTTTAGTTTCCATCATCACGCCATCCTTCAATCAGGCGCGTTATCTCGAAGCGACGATCCAATCCGTGCTTTCGCAGAATTATCCGCGCATCGAATATATGATCGTGGACGGTGGCTCGAAAGATGAGACTGTTGAGATTATCAAAAAGCATGAAAGCAAACTAGCCTGGTGGGTGAGCAAAAAAGACAAAGGTCAAACCGACGCGATCAACAAGGGATTTGCGCGCTCCAACGGAGAGATCCTGGCATGGATAAACTCGGATGATACCTATGAGCCTGGCGCCGTCAGTGCGGCAGTAAAATATTTGCAGGAGCATCCTGAGGTCGGAATGGTGTATGGCGATTGCAACTTCATCAACGAATCTGGACGTGTGATCGGCAAATTTAATTCTGCTCAAACAAGTTACCGTCTGCTCCGTCAGGGGTATGTCCACATCCCGCAACAGACGATGTTTTTTCGTGCAGATTTGTGGAAACAGGCTGGTCCATTGGATCCGTCATTTTATTTTGCGATGGATTATGATCTGTGGACTCGCATCGCCGCGCGCACAGAAATAAAATATATACCGCAAACATGGGCGAACTTTAGATTACACACATCAGGCAAGACCATCATAGCTGATGACCGTTGCTGGCCCGAAATGATAAGAGTCCATTATCGCGATGGTGGTTCGTTCTTCTCCACCATCGTAGCAAAGTATTACATCCGCAAATTGATCGCCCCTGTATGGAATTGGCGGCGAAGAATGATGTTACGCTAAACGAACTCTAGTCGCTAATCTCTAATCCTCTATCCTCAACATGACCTGGCTATTCTCCACTCCCTCCCTCGATGACCTCATTCGCCTGCTCAAAGCCTGGCGGTTTTGGACTCTCGGCGCCCTGGTCGGGGCATTGATCGGCGCGGCGGTATTTTATATCATCCCGCCGCCCTATAGCGCACGCGCCACCGTTCTCGTGGATTTCAATCTCGAGGAAGCCTGGCCGCAGGAGTCGGACCGTCAGCAGTTTTTCTATCTCGAACGCGAAACGCGTAAGCTCAAAGAGATGGCCTGGTCTGATGATGTGTTGCAAGCGCTCTCCTCAGGTTTGATCGTCCCAGTGGAAGAACTGCGCGCCGGGAAATTAAAGCTCAGCCAACCCGTGGAAGCAGGCTGGCACTTTTATGCAGAAGACCTGAACCCTGAACGCGCGCAGGAACTTGCATCTGCCTGGGCACTGATATTTACGGAGAAAGTTAAAGAGAATGTCGCAAATTCCGGTGGAATGAATTCGTTCATTGAAGTGGATGCCACACAGACGGAAAACCTGCCTGTCGAAAGTAGTGTATCTTTGAGCGTATATCTTTTTGCGGGCGCAATAAGTTTTCTTTTTCTGAGCTCCCTCTTTATCCTGTTCTTTTCTCTCACCCCAACCCTCTCCCGAAGTGAGAGGGAGTAAAAGCACAAATGAAAGACTCTATATTATCTTCAGGTAATTTGTCGCGCTTTCTTTGGGGCGCGGCTTTGTTCACCTTGCCTGTCACAAGTTTTCGTTATTTTCCATTCCTGGGAGATACCACCTACGTTCGGCCGCTTGCTTTTTATCCCATCGCTTTTCTTATTCCACTTTTGCTCATTCAAACCCTACGAGGAAGGGCATCCCTGCCGCGCGCGGGCGCGGTGACTCCGCTTACCGTGTTTGTGTTGTTCATTTTAACGGCCACCAGCTTCGGGGCGTTGTTGGATCCGCTCCCGTTGCGCGGGCAGGAATACATGGGCCGCACAATCCGTGCCTGGGCGACTCTCATCATCGGCTTATCCTTTTTTATTTCCGCAGTTTGGATGAATCGCAATGAAGATGATCTGCGATTCACGGTGCGATGGCTGATGGCTGGTTTGGTGATGGATGTGTTGTGGAGCGGGGTTCAGTTGCTGGCATTCTATACGCCGCTGCTTGAAAAAGTGACCGTAACGCACTGGCAGCGCGCCTTTTCGATGCGTGAGCTGGTGAGGACCAATCGCGTTTCCGGGATGGCATATGAGCCTGCCTGGCTCGCGGGACAACTCGTGACCGTTTATTTGCCCTGGCTGCTCGCCTCTCTCCTGACCCGCGTCCGAGTGACGCGTTTCAAATGGCTTGAGATCACGCTGTTTGGTCTGACGGTCCTCTTATTGCTTGCCACCTTCTCGCGCGGCGGCTTGCTCATCGCGGTCGTAGCATCTGCCCTGACAATTCTTATCGCGGGCCGCGCCGAATTGCGCGTTCTATCAAGCTGGTTCATTTCAGGCTTTCAACACGGCGGCAATTGGATATTGCGAGTTGGGATTGTTGCTCTGGCGATCGTCGCGCTTGCAGGGGCGGGATTATTCCTGGGTCAGAAGGGCTATATCACGCGGCTCTTCGATACACAGGCAGATAGCCTTGAAGAGTTCATTATCAAGAATTCTGCGGGTGCGCGCGCGGCCTATACTTTTGGGGCGTTGGGCGCTTATGAGCAAAGTCCAATGACAGGCGTAGGGCTCGGCGCCAGCGGTCTTTATATTTATGACAACCTGCCAGATTGGGCAATGACAAGCGTGCCGGAGATCGCGCGTCAACTCAGCCCTGAAAATCGTTTATATCCGACTCCTAAAAATATGTATGCGCGATTACTGGCAGAGACGGGTCTGTTCGGCTTTGTCCTTTATTTCGCATTCTTATTTTCCGTGCTGGGCGACTCGTTGATGGGATTACAGGGTAGAAAACTTTTTGTTCGTTATCTCGGTATTGCAGGTCTGTTCTCGTTGATCGCGATTGCCCTGTATAATAATACTCAAGATTCATTTGCCACGCCCAATATCTGGTTGATTCCTGGGGTTGTGACTGGAATGATTTCTCACCACACAGCTGATGTA
>JAXIPJ010000111.1:0-43964 GCA_045402985.1 Anaerolineales bacterium | reverse complement strand
CTGGGCCCGGGATCATCACAATGGTGCCTGAACGCGGTGGTGCTTTGGATGAAGGTGACGTACTGCTCATCGCTTCAGGTCGTCCGGTATTCATTCTCCAGGGCGAGATCCCCGTATATCGTGACCTCGTCCCCGGCATTTCAGGTGACGATGTTCTCCAGCTGGAAGCCGCGCTCAAGCGGCTTGGGTTCAATCCCGGTCAGGTGGATGGCACCTATGATGAGAGCACCAGCGAGGCCGTGGCTGATTGGTATACCTCGGCGGGCTTCGATGCGTTCCTCTGTCCTACACAGGATCAACTTGCCGCTTTACGTTCGCTGGAAAATGAACTGGCCCTAGCCACAAACGAAAGATTAGCCGCAGAGGAGGCCCTCGCAGCTGCGCCCCTGGATGCACAGAAAGCCGCAGAGAGCGAGGTGAAAAGACTCACGACACTTGTCGAAGTCATCTCCGCCGAAGTTGATAATTCAAGGCTGCGGGTTGGCGTGCAGATACCGATCGACGAGATCGTATTCATTCCGATTTTGCCCGTGCGCGTTTCTCAGCTCAACGTGGATATCGGCGAGCCCGTCAGCGGCGAAGTAGTGATCCTGACGGACAACCAGCTGTTGATCGATTCATCACTGCCTCTCGCCGAAGCACCTTTGGTTAAGGTTGGATTGCCAGTGACGATCGATGAACCCGACCTTGGGATCAAAGCAAGCGGCGTCGTTTCCAGGGTAGCTGAAACCCCTGGTACTGACGGGGTGGATGGCTTCCACATCTATTTCGAAATTCTTGTAGATGAAACCGCTATTGAGCTGGAGGGGTTTTCTCTGCGCCTCACAATCCCGGTCGAATCAACCGGTGAAGCGGTTACCGTTGTACCGATTAGCGCGCTCTCTCTCGCCGCCGATGGGACTTCACGCGTTCAGGTGGATAACAACGGGACACTTGAGTTCGTAGTAGTTGAGCCGGGGCTGTCTGCAGACGGTTTCGTCGAAGTGACCCCCGTTGATGGGGAGCTGACGCCCGGCCAGTTCGTGGTGATCGGGTACGAGAAAGGCCAATGATGGCGGCAAGGAAAAAGACCGGCACCTATGTGCTTGAACTCAGTAAGGTGGGCCGGCAATTCGGAAGCGAACCCGCAGTCCATGCACTCGTTGACGTGGATCTTCGTCTGGAGACCGGCGAATGGCTTGCGATCACGGGTCCATCGGGGGCCGGGAAATCAACCCTGCTGAATATTCTTGGCTGTCTCGACCGTCCAACCAGTGGGAATTATTTTTTCGAGGGTATAGACGCCGCAACTCTGAGCGACGAAGAACGCGCCGGTCTACGGAGTCGGCGAATTGGATTTGTGTTCCAATCCTATCACCTACTGCCACATCGCTCTGTATTAGAAAATGTGATGCTGGCTGAGGTATATCGCGAGCAATCTCAGCTTGGCAGGAAGGAACGTGCACTGGCGGCATTGGAGCGGGTGGGGCTAAGTCATCGTGTAGATTTTCTGCCAACCAAGCTTTCTGGTGGAGAAAAACAACGGGTCGCTATTGCACGCGCCCTTGTGGGATCTCCCAGCCTGCTGTTATGTGATGAACCGACCGGCAACCTGGATTCAAAATCGGGCGCCGATATCCTCGATCTCTTCGCGGCTTTGAACAATCAGGGGCTGACGCTGATCATCGTTACTCATGATGAAAGCATCGCCAGGCGGGCTGGCCGTCGCGTGCATATTATCGATGGCACCCTGTCTGAGATTCCCAACGGAGAAAGAAGGAGGAAAACCGCGCGCGTGTCGAAGGCAATCGTGACGCCAAACGTTGTTGCGCGTTCGGGGATCACGACCCGTGACCTATTCGAGGAAGTGCTCGCCGGGATGTTTGCTCGGCCAGGGCGCATGGCACTAACTATTTTGGGGATCGTCATTGGGCTTACGGCGCTCGTAGCTACGCTGGGACTCTCTCGCACCGCCAGCAACCAGATCATTAGCCAATTCGATGAGCTTGCCGCGACAGAAATTACCATTACTGGAAAATCCGGCCTCACCGGCGCGGATCCCAAAGCCATTCCGTGGGATGCGCCGGCTCGTCTGCTCCCATTGAACGGTGTAGTGGCCGCCGGAACATTGAGCGAGGTTGAAATCGGCGATGCCCTTATCCGGTCGTCACCCGTGAAAGACCCTCAGAGCCAGACCGCTTTCAATCTTTCGGTTCAAGCTGCTTCTCCGGGCCTGTTTACGGCAGTCAGGGCGGACCTGGAAACCGGACGTTTCCCTGACCTGGGCCATTCTGACCGTATGGATCGGGTGGCTGTCCTTGGCCCAAATGCCGCCCTCAGGCTCGGTATTGTAGGTGTTGAGCATCTTCCGGCGATCGCCATTGGAGATCATCTTTACCTGGTCATCGGTATCCTGCGCGATGTGGCCCGCCAGCCAGACCTGCTTGGCGCAGTGATGATTCCAGAAGGCGCCGCCCGGCACGATTTCGGCCTCATCGGGCCTGGCAAGGTAATTGTCGAAACCCGCATCGGCGCGACATCTCTCATCGCCCAACAGTCTCCATATGCGTTGCGGCCGGATGACCCCTCCGCCCTAAAAATGGAATATCTCCCGGAGCCACAACGCGTACGCGACGCGGTGCAGAGTGACCTGAATGTTCTGTTTCTTTTGCTGGGTGGCTTATCCTTGGTTGTAGGAGCGATTGGCATTGGCAATATTACGCTTGTATCGGTGATCGAGCGTACTGGTGAAATTGGCTTGCGCCGGGCGATCGGAGCAAATCGCAGGCATATCGCCGCGCAATTCCTGCTCGAAAGTACCTCCCTCGGTGTTATCGGAGGCGTTATTGGCGCCAGCTTTGGAGTGCTGATCATTGTAGCGGTCTCTGTCTACCAGGTCTGGACTCCGGTGCTGGATCCATTGGCTCCTTTCCTCGCACCGTTAGTCGGCGGGCTGATTGGCCTGGTATCGGGTACTTATCCGGCGATGCGTGCAGCTCGCCTGGAACCAGTCGAAGCGTTTCGCTTTGGAACCTGACCGCGTCGCATTTTACGCGGATTGGCAGGCTATCGTAAAATTGGAATAACTTCATCCATCCATTTCTTTTCAACATCTACTATTGTTATGCGCGTACTTCTTGTAGAAGACGAACACAAAATATCGGCTTACGTCAAACGTGGGTTGGAAGAATCCAATTACGCTGTGGACGCTGCATACACCGGCAGGGAAGCCCTCGACTATGCCGAAGCTGCTTCCTACGATGTCATCATCCTGGATATTCTGCTCCCCGAATTAGATGGCCTGACCGTTTGTGGTGAACTGCGCCGGCGCGGCGACCGCACGCCCGTGTTGATGCTCACCGCCCGTGATGCTGTGGATGACCGCGTGAGGGGGTTGGATGCTGGGGCAGACGATTACCTCGTCAAGCCTTTTGCCATGAAAGAATTGCTCGCCCGCCTGCGCGCCCTCACCCGGCGGGGCAATGACCAGCCCAGATCCCCCATCATCGAATATGCCGACCTGATGCTCGACACTCGCACCCATCAAGTCAGGCGTGCTGGGCATCTCATCGAATTAGCCGCCAAGGAGTATGCCGTGCTCGAATGTCTCTTGCGCGAACCTGAGCGCGTTTTGACTCGTACGCAGATCGCTGAACACGTCTGGAACTACGATACCTTCAACCAGTCCAACGTGGTGGATGTTTACCTCCGCAATTTGCGCCGCAAGATTGACGACCCTTTCGAAAAAAAGCTTTTTCATACCATTCGTGGAGCGGGTTACTGCCTGTCGCTCGATGAAATGGATTAGGACAATTCGGACTCGTTTTGCACTTTGGGCCACTATCCTTATATTGGCCTTTCTCGCCGCCTTTGGGGGATTCGTCTATTTGGACCTCAGCCAGAGCCTGCATGCCGCGGTGGACGATTCTCTTGTCCTGAGTGCTGACCAGGTACTGGCCAGCCTGGACATCGTCAACGGACGCATTCTCGCGCCTGAATCTGATTCACCAGACCAGGACCCTTTTCAGGCCTTCGCGCAGCGCGGCATCACGCTGATCATCCTCTCGAAAGAAGGTGATGTGTTGCAGGCTGTGGGGCCTTATCGTTTAGACCCAGGCCGGCTCGCCGACTCTGGCACAGGTCCCCAATTCGAAACCCTTCCTGAAGCGAAAGAGATCGACCGGATCCGCGTCTATACCCTGCCCGTGCAGGCAGGAGATCAAGTCATCGGTTGGGTGCAGACGATGCAGAGTCTTACCAATGCGGAGGAGTCACTCGATCAATTGAGGACCGCGTTGCTGCTCGGCAGTGCTTTGCTTGCTCTTCTGGCGGGCTTTGCAGGCTATTTCCTCGCCGCGCGTGCGCTTGCTCCCATAGATGAGATCACCAATACAGCCCGGCGTATCTCCACTGAAGATCTGTCTGCCCGACTGAACCTGCCTGATCATGGCGACGAAGTCAGCCGCCTGGCCAGCACCTTTGATGAGATGCTCGAGCGTGTTGAGAGCGGTTTTGATCGCGAGCGTCAGTTCACCGCAAATGCATCACATGAATTGCGCACCCCGCTGACCGCTATACAAACGATCCTGAGCCTCGTCCGCGAAGGAGAGCGCCCGGTGCAGGAATACCGACTGGCGCTGGATGACCTGGCCGAAGAGACCAATCGCTTGCAAGGTTTAGTTGAAGCTTTGCTGGATCTGGCGCGCGGTGAAGGCGGCCTGACCCTGCAACGGGAATCTATTGACCTGTCAAACCTTCTTACGGACGTGGCAGATTCATTGCGGCCGTTGGCGGAAACAAAAGGACTCTCTCTGACCTGTGACCTGCCTCCTGAACTCATCATTTCCGGCGATACCGATCAATTGATCCGTTTGCTGGTCAATCTACTGGATAACGCCATTAAGTACACCGAACGCGGCTCGATTACATTGTCTGCGCAAAGAGCCGATGGAGCCGCTCTGATCGAAATCGCAGATACGGGTATCGGCATTCCATTGGAGCATCTGCCACATATTTTCGATCGGTTCTACCGCGTAGAGTCCGCCCGTTCATCTGGTGGGACAGGCCTGGGTCTGGCAATTGCCAGGCAGGTCGTTCAAGCACACGGGGGCAGGCTCGAAGTTCGTAGTAAGTCTGGAGCGGGAACCACGTTCACCGTCCACTTACCCAGATGAAATAATCCAAATTTCGCTGTGCCAAGTGTAGCTTACTCCATTGCCAGCACATGTCGCGCGATGACGATTCGTTGTATTTCGCTCGTTCCTTCGCCGATAGTCATCAGGCGCGCATCGCGATAAATTCTTTCGACGGGATATTCGCTGGAATAGCCATATCCGCCGTGGATTTGGATTGCGTTTCGACAGACGCGTTCCGCCATTTCAGTGGCGAACATCTTCGCAATCGCTGCTTCCTTGTTGTAGGGGCGTTTTTGTTCCTTTAACCACGCAGTTTTATACAGCATGGTGCGCGCCACTTCGATCTCGGTGGCCGCGTCGGCTAACATCCATTGAATGGCTTGTTGTTCCGCGATCGGTTTCCCAAAGGCTTTGCGTTCTCTTGCATAGTTGACGGCGTGTTCAAATGCGGCCTGGGCCAGGCCAATCGATAGCGCGCCGATGCCGATCCGCCCACCATCCAGCGTGGAGAGGGTTTGCTGCAATCCATTGCCTTCTTCACCGATCAGATTCTCCCAGGGTACCCGCACATCTTCAAAAGTCACTGCATGCGTGGGGGAGCCGTGTAGTCCCATTTTCTTTTCGGCGGGCCCTATCTTCACGCCCGGCGTGTCGGTTGGGATCAGGATCTGGCTCAATGAACGGGAGCCGCCTTTCGGGTCTGTGCGAACGAGGGTGATGATATATTCCGCAATGGATGCGTTCGTGCACCACATCTTCGCACCGTTGATCAGCCAGTCGTTGCCGTCTTTGACTGCTTTGGTGACGACTCCGCCTTGTAAATCGGAACCCGCTCCAGGCTCCGTAAGAGCGAGCGCGGCGAGTCTATTTTTTCCACTGGCAACGAGTGGTAACCATTTTCGCTTGAGTTCTTCGCTGCCATAAATGACGATGGGCGTGGTGCCGAGCCCATTGTGCGCGGCGATGGCAAGCGCGGTCGAGCCGCAGCCCCAGCCGAGCTCTGCAATCGCAATCGCCGCGCTGACGGCGTCCACTCCCGCGCCGTCATATTCTTCAGGGATGTTCAAACTCAGCAGACCAAGAGGGCCCATCTTGCGCGTTGCGTTCCAGTTGAACTCGCTGGTGACATCCACTTCATGGGCTTTGGGCTGCACTTCCTTTGCAACAAAATCATGAACAGTTTTTTGCCAGAGCTTTTGCTCTTCGGTTAGGTCAAAGTTCATTTTATTTTTCCTTTATTTGATTTCTGCTCGGCAATATGGAATTAGTCCTGCATTCGTCCATATTTACCTGCGCTGAGTCCTTTTGACCCATTGTACCAAGTGTGAGAAGAGTAAATCGGATGAAACCGCGTGACCACTGCGTGACAATTTTACGACCTGGACCTTGAGATTATGCTAGAATTCTGCTAATGGGCGTGGCAGGATGGTTGTCTGAGGCTGTTCATTCGGATCAAAGGTAAAATGTAACAATGCCACAGGAAACATAAAATGGATCAAATGAAATATGCCCTGCTTACTGAAGTAACCGGTCGTTGGAAAGCAGATATACTTGAAAACTTCTTACACTCTGAAGAGATTGATGTAGTACTCGTTCAAGATGGTGTTTCACATTTAACTCACACAACTTCATTCGCTCCTGTTAAGATCTTTGTTCCCAAGGAAAATATCAAGAAGGCACGCAATTTATTGAAAACTTTTAACGAAACTCAAGATGAACCAAAGGAGAAGATTAATATGGCAAGTAAAAAGCAGATCGAAGAGCGTGAAAAGCTACGACGGGCCAAACAGACCGAGCGCAGGATCCAAATGGTTGGAGGAGGCATCGTTTTGCTTATCCTTGCGGTGCTGGCTTTTATGTATCTTTCCAATCGGGAACCTGCTGCTCAGGAGCCTGCCGCTATCGAACCACCACAATCAACAAGCTTGCAATATGATGCCTATCCCCCCATAACAATTGATGTCAATAAGAAATACTTCGCTACGGTCAAAATGGCGAACGGCGGTGAGTTTACCATTCAGCTCTTCCCCGATAAGGCTCCGAAAACGGTCAACAGTTTTGTCTTTCTGGCGCGTGAAGGCTATTTCAACGGAGTGACCTTTCATCGCGTGCTGGACGGTTTCATGGCACAAGGCGGTGACCCGACCGGCACAGGTGGAGGCGGCCCAGGGTATGAGTTTGAAAACGAAAACAGTGACTTAACCTTCGATAAAGAAGGCGTTGTAGCGATGGCGAATGCGGGACCCGATACAAATGGTAGTCAGTTTTTCATAACTTTTGGACCGACGCCACAACTCAATGGTGGATACACCATTTTTGGACAAGTCATTGATGGTATGGATGTGGTCAATGCAATTACAAAACGTGATCCTGATACAAATCCCTCTTTTGTCGGCGATGCCATGGAAAGTGTCACGATTACTGAACAATAAATAAAACAGAGATGTCTGCTAAAAAAAGGACGCCATCCAAATGGATGGCGTCCTTTGTTCTTAACTACCCAGCTATTCAACTAACGAACTAACAAAACTACCAAACTAATTACGCGTACATTCCCCAATCGAGCGCGGACGGATCCTCCATCATGGAGAAGTCCCACATATCCATACCCATCTCAATTGTCACCGGCATATCAAGGCCTTCAACGGCTTTGGCTTTGGTCATTTCGATCATGGCTGGTCCGTATGGGCAGAATGGGGTGGTGAGGATCATCTTCAGGTGTGCAATGTCATTGTCAATCGAGACATCGCGCACCAATCCAAGCTGTATGATGTTCATCCCAATTTCGGGGTCAACAACTTCTGAAAGTTTTTCGCGTGCAATTTGCACTTTGTCTGGATGTGTTTCGTGAATTGTCCACTTGATCGGATTAACAGTTTCTTCGGTCATTTTTCCTCTTAGTAAATTGGTGGTCGAGTGGAGTGTGTTGGCTTTCGACACGCTCGTATCGAGACCTAGTTTTTTACAGTTGCTGGCTGTACAACATAAGTGCAGAATGCGTCACCATCAAGAATGCATTGCACTTTATTGGCCGGTAACGCCAGCATTTTCGAGATCAAAGTTTGATCTACCGTGCAAACTTCGGGATGTGCAATACCGATCTGATAGTAGGGGCAGGATATTTCATGGATCTGGTATTGGCCATCTTTCTTTTCCCATTCAACGGTAAAGCCTTCCTGTGCCAGTAGTTCTTTGACGAAATCGAGGCGTTCTTCCATGCTCAAGCCTTCAATTTGGCTAGAGTATTCATTTGCCATGTCTTCAGCGATCTGGCCGAACAACTTGCTCACCATCGGCGCTGGCATAGTTTCTTTCATCTGTGTCAGTAGACGCGTGGTAAGGCGTAGATATTTCGTGGGGAATTTTTCCATCCCATCTTCGGTGAGAGAGTACACGAGCCGTGGGCGTCCCACGCCGTGCCGCTTCTCATCTGCCATCACCAGGCCTTCCATCTGTAAATTCGTCAGATGATGCCGCACAGAGATGGGATTTATACCCACAGCTTCAGCCAGGTCGTTTATGGCGATCTTCGGCTTGCGAAGAAGCACCTGAAGAATCTTGTCTTTCATGCTTTTCATGCCCAAGAGTATATCAGTGTGGCAAGACTCTGTCAATATTTATGATATTTCTCATAAATATTGACTTTTACCCCTGACTCTGCTATAATGCTGCCGTCAGGCAGAAGATGGGCGAAGAACTGTCGTCCAGGCTTAATTGTCTGACAATAACACGAATTTGTCAGGAGAATCAATGACGCAACTCGAAATCAAGAACCTGCATGTCAGCATTGACGGAAAGGAAATCCTCAAAGGAGTCGACCTGACCGTAGAGCAGGGCAAAATCCATGCCATTATGGGACCCAACGGGACAGGGAAATCCACGCTGGCATATACATTGCTGGGGCACCCCAACTATATGGTAACCGAAGGCGAAGTCTTTTTCAAAGAACAGAATGTTCTTGAACTAAAACCAGATGAACGGTCTCGCCTTGGCCTGTTTTTGGCTTTTCAGTATCCTGTTGCCATCCCTGGCGTGACGGTTGCCAACTTCTTGCGCACCGCCATTAATGCGCGGCGCCGCGCGGTCAACGCAGAAGACAAAGGCATGCCCATCCCGGAGTTCCGCAAGCTTCTCAAAGAGAAGATGGATCTCCTGCACATGGATCACACCTTTGCAGGCCGCTATCTCAATGAAGGTTTCTCAGGTGGAGAAAAAAAGCGCGCTGAGATCTTGCAGTTGGCAACACTCAAACCTGAGATCGCCATACTGGATGAGACCGATTCAGGCCTGGATATCGACGCGCTGCGCATCGTTGCAGACGGAGTCAACGCGCTGATGAGCAACGACATGGGTATGCTGGTGATCACACATTATCAGCGCCTGTTGAACTACATCAAACCGGACTATGTCCATGTGATGCTGGATGGCCGCATTGTTGAATCTGGCGGGCCCGACCTGGCATTGCATCTCGAAGATCAGGGATACGATTGGGTACGCGAGAAGCACGACACTGTGGTCGAAGGGTAACAGGCAACGGCTAAGCGTCGATTCATAAAACGGTAACAGGTGTCGGCCCGGAAAGACATGGCCAGAGGGTCATCTGTGAAAGGTGAATATCATGAGTGAAGATACTAAAATCCTGGAAGATATCGGTCAATACAAATACGGTTTCCATGACCGCGATGACAATTATGTTTTCAAATCTGAACGCGGACTTTCGCGCGAAGTGGTGGAAAATATTTCGCGTATGAAGAAAGAGCCGCAATGGATGCTCGAATTCCGCCTCAAGGCGCTTGAGCATTATCGCACCCGCCCTATGCCAAACTGGGGCCCATCGCTGAAAGCGCTCGATTTCGAAAATATTTATTACTACGTCAAGCCGACCGAAAAAAGCGAAAAATCATGGGATGATGTTCCCGATGATATCAAGAAGACTTTCGATAAATTGGGCATCCCCGAAGCTGAGAGAAAATTTTTGGCTGGCGTAGGCGCGCAATACGAATCGGAAATGGTCTATCACTCGATTCAGGAGCATCTTGAAAAGCAGGGTGTCATCTTCCTGTCGATTGAAGATGGCCTCAAGCAATACCCCGATCTGTTCCGTGAATATTTTGGTACAGTCATTCCACCTGAAGACAATAAATTTGCTGCGCTAAATAGCGCAGTCTGGTCAGGCGGTTCGTTCGTCTATGTGCCAAAAAACGTAAAGGTTGATCTACCTCTTCAGGCTTACTTCCGTTTGAATACCGCCAACGTTGGGCAGTTTGAGCGCACACTCATCATTGTGGATGAAGGTGCCTCGGTGCATTATGTGGAAGGCTGTACTGCGCCGCAATACACTACTGATTCCTTCCATAGTGGTGTGATCGAGATCATCGTGAAGAAGGGCGCGCGCTCGCGCTATTCAACCATTCAAAACTGGTCCACCAATGTTTACAATCTCGTCACGCAACGCGCCAAGGTCTTTGAGAATGCTTCGCACGAATGGGTGGATGCGAACATTGGTTCAAAGGTCACGATGAAATATCCATCCTGTTATCTCATGGAACCAGGTGCACGCGGCGAAATGCTTTCCATGGCATTTGCGGGACCCGGTCAAACTCAGGATGCGGGTGGCAAGATGTACCACTTCGCGCCGAACACAACGAGCAAGGTCACGTCCAAATCCATCAGTATGGGTGGCGGGCGCGCTTCCTTCCGCGGTTTGCTCAAAGTTTACAAAGGCTCGAAAGGCGTGAAATCCAACACGGTCTGCGATGCGCTTTTGCTCGATCCAAAGTCCCGCTCAGATACCTATCCCTACATCGAAATTGATGAAGATGATGTCAGCATCGGTCATGAGGCTTCGGTGAGCAAAGTGGGTGAGGAGCAACTCTTCTACCTCATGTCGCGCGGTCTCAGCCAAGAAGAATCCACTACCATGGTCGTCTCCGGTTTCATCGAGCCGCTCATTAAGGAATTGCCGATGGAATACGCGGTCGAAATGAATCGCCTGATCCAACTACAGATGGAAGGATCGATAGGCTAACATGCAGGAAAAACCTAAAGTAGTCGTTTCAAAGACTCGACGTGCTGATTCCGCCGCAAAGGAATTTAACTTTTCAGAAGCAGATATCCGCGCAGCAGGCGACTCAGTCGCTTCATATCGCGCCCTAGCCTGGAACGCGTTTAAACGGCTTTCCCTCCCTGTTACCACTGAGGAGGCCTGGCGCCGCACCGACATCCACAACCTGCCAGTGGACAAATTCAAGTTCGCAGGCGATGGCGCTTTCAACGACCTGCCATCAGTCCGCGAGGACTTGCTCAAGCCGCTCACAGGTAATCAGCATGGCGGGCAGATCGTGCTCACCGCGGGTGGCGCAACAATTGAACTCGAAGAAAAACTTTCCAAACAGGGTGTCATTTTCACAGACTTAAAAACTGCTGAACAGAAGCATCCTGAGTTGCTTGCGAAGATGATCGGCAAGACAGTTAATGCTGAAGAAGGTAAATTTTCTGCATTGGCTGGCGCGTTCGCACAGAACGGTGTTGTGCTGTATGTTCCCAAGGGTGTAATTGTTGAAGAACCGCTTCATTCGGTGCTGTGGGGCCCGGGCGCGGATTTGGCGCATGTTTCACATATTCTGGTTCTGGTGGACGACCGCGCGTCGGTGACGTATGTTCACGAGTCGGCCTCGCCTGACGAAACGGGATCCAATTCGATGCACGCGGGAATCGTGGAGATCCAGGTGATGCAGGACGCGTCGCTGAAATTCGTCGAACTGCAATCCTGGGGGCGTCACGTTTGGAATTTCAGTCACGAACGCGCCCGCGTTGACCGTGGCGGCAAACTGGATTGGATCTTCGGCGCGATCGGTTCGCGCCTTACCAAGAATTTTTCGGAACTTGACCTTGTCGGCGAAGGTGCCCAGGGGCGCATGTCTGGTTTTTATTTCACAGATGGCAACCAGCACCTTGATCATGATACGCAGCAGAATCATCTTGCCCAACACACGACCAGCGATCTGCTGTTCAAGGGGGCGTTGAAAGGCAGGAGCCGCTCGGTCTGGCAGGGCATGATCTACGTCGCACCCGGAGCGCAGAAAACTGACGGCTATCAGGCAAACAGGAATCTGGTCCTGAGTGATGGGGCGCGCGCGGATTCGATCCCCGGCCTGGAGATCCTCGCCGATGATGTCCGCTGCACGCACGGTGCGACTGTTGGCAAGTTGGAACAGGAGCCGTTGTTCTATCTCAAGTCGCGTGGCATTCCCCAGGCAGAGGCAGAAAAGATCGTTGTCGAAGGGTTTTTTGACCCCATTTTCCAACGGATCCCTTTTGAAGGAGTGCGTGAACGTTTCCAACAATATATTGCAGATAAGATGGCTTAGTTGAATAAAATAAAAAGAATTGAAAGAAATGAGAATATTGATGGCTACTAAAAACCAAGCAAAATCAAGACCTGGCATTCAGGCAAAAGCAAAAACTGGAAGCAGCATCAAGGAAAAGCCGCGCTTGAACGAGAAGGTGCAGGTGGTTAATAAGATCTCGCCACCTCGCATCCCATCGAAAAGTGAGGAACGTAAATTGTCAAAGGCCCTGCGCATGCCGCAGTTCGCTTATATGAAGGCGCCTGGACTCGCGCATGATTTTCAGGTGGGCGATACAGTTGAAGTATATTGCGATCATGAAAAAGACAAGGAACGTGTGCGCGGTTGGATTCGCGGCACTGTCGTCCAGGTGGATAACAAAATGGTCGCAGTGCAATTCCGCTCGAACGTCTTTCTTACAGATGGCTGGATGGTTCCTGACCGAATTCTTTGGTATCCATTGAACTCTGTACATATTCGTCCTGTTCTAAAGAAGAACAGGAGAGATAAGATAATCCCAGAATATTAATAGGTATACAGGTAAACAAGTGGACATGTTTAGATGTCTAATTTCCCATGTTAAACGTAAACGAAGTTCGAAAAGATTTTCCTATTTTTCAGCGTGAGACCCAACCAGGTACTCGGCTGGTCTATCTTGATTCCACTGCAACATCACAAAAGCCCCTTTCGGTCCTCGATGCAATGGACAATTATTATCGCTGCTCGAACGCCAACATCCATCGCGGCGTGCATACACTTGCCGAAGAGGCTACTACACTTTATGAACAGGCACGCGAGAAAATTGCAAAATTCATCAACGCGCCGTCAGCGCGCCAGATCATTTACACACGCAATACGACTGAATCAATCAACCTGGTTGCATACACGTGGGCGCGCGCAAATTTAAAGGCGGGCGATCTGGTTATTCTGACCGAGATGGAGCATCACTCCAATCTTGTGCCGTGGCAGATGTTACAAATGGAACGCGGCCTCGAACTCGATTTCATCCCTGTGACCGAAGACGGCCTGCTGGATCTCGATGCCTACAAATCGCTTCTTTCGCGAAGCCCCAAACTGGTCTCGTTTACGCACATGTCCAACGTCCTCGGCACGATCAACCCGGCAGCTGAGATTATTCACCTTGCCCACGCTGCGGGCGCAATCACTCTCGTTGACGCGGCTCAATCGGTCCCACATCTCAAAGTAGATGTGCAGGCCCTCGACGCGGATTTCCTGGCATTCTCCGCGCACAAGATGTGTGGGCCAACAGGCATCGGCGCCTTGTATGGCAAAGCTGAACTACTTGAATCGATGCCTCCGTTTTTAGGCGGTGGCGACATGATCAAGGAAGTACACCTGCGTTCCTTCCGCACGAATACGCTTCCACACAAATTCGAAGCGGGGACTCCTGCGATCGCGGAAGCTGTGGGCTTTGGCGCAGCAGTGGATTATTTGACTTCCCTGGGTATGGAAACCATCGCGGCACATGAACACGAGATCACTGAATATGCTCTTGAGAAACTGGAAGAGGTTCCAGGCGTAAGGTTATTTGGACCTTCAGCAGATAAGAAGGGCGGCGTGGCCGCATTTACTTTTGATGGCATCCATCCGCATGACGTTGCGCAAATCCTTGATCGTGATGGAATTGCGATCCGCGCCGGGCATCACTGTGCGCAACCCTTACACGAGAAATTTGGAATTCCCGCCACTAGCCGCGCTTCGTTCTATTTGTATAATACGAAGGACGAAGTGGATATGTTGGTTAATGGGATTTATAAGGTCAGAGAGATGTTCGGATAGATGGACGACCTTTATCGCGAGGTCATCATCGAGCATTATAAAAACCCATCTTATAAGGGGCATCTCGACCCACATGACATTTCATTTGAGGATAGCAATCCGTTGTGTGGCGATCATATTGAGATCACTCTGCGAACAGGCGCGAATGGTCACATCACTGATGCGCGCTTCGACGGTCGCGGCTGCGCCATTTCACAGGCCTCCGCAGATTTGCTGGTTGAATCGGTTATTGGGAAGCCTCTCGAAGAAGTTAAAAAATTAAACAAGGAATATATCCTTGACATGCTTGGAATTGAACTTGGACCTGTCCGTTTAAAGTGTGCATTGCTTTCGCTGAAAGTGTTGAAGGCTGGGGTGTATGGGTTGGGTGAAGCGAGCGATGAGCTTGTAGAGTAAACACGTATACAAGGAAACAGGTAAACAACTAAACAATATACTGATATGTACGTGTCTACAGGTGTACTTGTTTATCCAGAGCATCCCCCCATGTTCAACTACACAACCTTTGAAGAATCCAAAATCGAATATTATGAAATTGTTCCAGCAAGTGAGTTGCCACCCGGCGAACGATTGTTTGTCGAGATCGAAGGACAATCTATTGTGATCTTCAACATTGCTGGTCAGTTTTTTTCGATTGCAGACGTCTGTTCGCATGATGACGGCCCAGTGGGAGAGGGCGATATCGAAGACTATAACATCACCTGCCCGCGCCACGGAGCTGAGTTTGATGTGCGCACGGGGAAGGTGACGCAAATGCCTGCGGTGGTGGACATTCCCGCCTATCCTGTTCAAGTAAGAGATGGAAATATTTACATCGGCCTGCCGAAAGCGTAAACTATTTGTGGATGAGTATCAAATGCCTTCTGTTGCACCAGAAGGCATTTCTTGTTTTGCCTGAGCCAGCCGGCGCAGAGACAACCGTCAACGGGCGCCTGTCTGTGAAAAAGCTTGTCAGGCGCGGGCGTGGCACGATCGGCTGGCGCAGAGTAGGCGGGCGAAGTTTTGTCTTGGGGATGGGCATGAGCATGTATTCAGGAGTCTAACATGAAATGAATAAATCCTTACCCGCCTGGAGAACCTGTTGAATAATCCCATTTGTGAGGATGATCTTGAAATCGTCTTATAATAGACAATAAAGCATTCACTTTAGCCCCGACATCAAAATATGCTACTTTGCAGTTTTCTGATCTTGTCAAAGCATTATTACTGGTGCAACTTCTGGCTCGATCGCCAAATTTGCGTAACCTGACTAATAAGATAGTATATTGCCAATAAGCCATAGCCAGACGCGATCATACTATGCAGGTCCGCTGGAGTGTTTCTCTCCTGAGCCGGTTGTCAAAATATCTTATTACAACACTTCATGCTGGAAAATCCTTCAAATTATCGTTTATTGTAATAGGAAGTATTCGCGATAAATTTTAAGGAGCAAGAATGAACAAAAATCAAATACTCTATCTATGTATCGTATCCACTCTGGCTATCAATGTGTCTTGTACCCCCCAATCTATTACTAGCACGCCCGTCATGCAAACAGCTACATCTACTACTCTTGTGTCGTTAACACCCCCAAGTGAGGCTACTAAGGCATCTACGCCAGCGCTAATCATCACAGAGGTTATCCCTGTTACGGGTCATCTTATGAAACCAGCGGAGGTTGCTCCAGTGTCAGGGAAGCTGACTTATGATGTGGAATCTTCAGGAGTCGCTGCTCCTTATGGCGATTCGTATAAGCTCAATCGCTTTGAGCGACCGTTCCTAAAGGATATGACTTATGTTTCTGACATTGATATCGCAACCTTCAACTTGAGCGAGGATGCAGACTGGTATTATGTTTCTGTTGAGTTGCGTGGGAATGATCCCAACAATCCCATAGGAATTAATTACGGTGTTGAAATCGACCTGGATTTCGATGGTTATGGTGATTTCATCATATGGGCACACCCGCCTTACAGGACCACATGGGAAACAAATACGGTTCAGGTAATCAAGGATTCAGACCGCGATTCAGCTGGACTGTCCAGTTTGCAATCAGACACGGTTTCTGACGGAAATGGTTATGATACGCTGGTTTTTGATGGCGGAGCCAGCCAAACTGAGGACCCTGATTTGGCATGGGTGCGTGCAAATGAGGATCCGAGAGCGGTCGTTCAATTTGCATTCAAAAAATCTTTGACAGGTAGTTTCTTTATGTTAGGCGTTGTTTCTGACGCAGGTCTCAAGGATATCTCCAAATTCGATTACAACGACCATGTCAAAGAAGCTGATTCTGGCTCCCCTGTAAAGGACAATCAATATTATCCATTAGGATCACTCTATGCGGTCGATAACACTTGCTGGGAAGCATATGGTGTGCTGACTACAGGCTATGAGCCAAAGTTATGCCAGCCCATTTTGCAGCCAACCCCTATTATCGAACCTATCGAACCATCAGTCGATGAGCCGCTGGCTTGCATACCTGCATATCCTCCAGAATCTTGTGGCCTAGATCCAAATGGCAATCCTTATTACGATCCTGCTACTTGCGAATGTACGTAACTACGCGTATCAGATTGAGATTCTCTGACTCTATATACCCAACAAAAGTTTATGGCGTGGGGCTGGGACTTGGTGATAGTTCCAGCTCCAGCGGCCACTGATCACAAGTTTTACGATATTCTTCTTTTAGGAAATATTGCGCCCATTCAAGGCGGTTGAGATTTCTACCAGCCCGCTGGCACGATTTAGTGAGCCATGATCGTGGATCCATATCCCATAGGATGATATTATTATCAACACTCCCTGATGCAAGCATCATTCCATCCGGGCTGAAGGCGATGCTATGAATCGAACCGGTATGTCCAGTGAGAGGTTGGCCGATGCGCTGGCGAGCAGCTACATCCCACAATATGATGGTTGTATCATAAAGGCCTGCGGCAAGGATTTTCCCATCGGGACTAAAAGCTACTCCAGCTACTAAGCTTGAAGCCCCCGAAAGTGCATGGCCGAGCGGCGGTTGGGTAGTCAAATCCCAAAGAATGACAGTGCCGTCAGCGCTGCCAGACACAAACATCTTTCCATTCGGGCTGAAGGCAACGGCTGTTACCTGATCTAGATGATCTGTAAGCGGCTGGCCAATTGGTTGGTAGGTAACCACATCCCACAAGATGATCGTTTTGTCGGCGCTTCCCGAGGCGAGCAATTTCCCATCCGGACTGAAGGCTACGCTGTATACTGGACCTGCTTGGCCTGTTAGTGGCTGACCGATTGGTTGATGTGTAGCCACATCCCACAAGCGAATAGTTTGGTCCGCACTCCCTGAAGCCAGCATGTTCCCATCGGGGCTAAATGCAACGCCATATACTGCACTTGTATGTCCAGTGAGTAGTTGTCCAACAGGCGGCGGAGAAGCCACGTTCCACAGGATAACAGTGCTGTCATCACTCCCAGAAGCAAGCGTGTTGCCATCAGGACTGAAAGCTACAGTCCGCACGGGTTCTTTATGACCCCGAAGTGGCTGTCCTATCGGTTCATGGGTGCTGACATCCCAAAGCATGATTGTATTATTATGACTCCCTGACGCCAGGGTTTTCCCGTTTGGACTGAAAGCCACACTGTTTACGGATCGTGACTGTCCCAGTATGAGTTGATCAATCCGTTTGCCCCCAGACGTATCCCAAAATACTACTGTTTTGTCCGCGCTCCCTGATGCAATTGTCTTACCGTCCGGACTGAATGCCAGGCTGAGCAGCCAATCTGCATGCCCCGTGAGCGGCTGTACGATACGCTTGCGAGTCGCCACATCCCATAGCATGATGGTGTTGTCATAGCCCCCGGAAGCAAGGGTTTTCCCATCTGGGCTAAAAGCGACACTGGATACCAGACTTGAATGCTGTCCCAGAGGTTGGTCAATTGGTTGATGTGTAGCCACATCCCACAAGCGAATAGTTTGGTCCGCACTCCCTGAAGCCAGCATGTTCCCATCGGGGCTAAAAGCGACAGTATGCACCGGACCCAAGTGTCCTGTTAGAGGCTCGCCGATTGGTTGGTTATTAGTTACATCCCACAACATTATGGTTTTGTCATCACTCCCCGAAACAAGTATCCTCCCATCTGGGCCGAAAGCTACACTATACACTGCTCCTGCATGTCCTGATAATGGCTGGCCAATTGGTCGGTAGGTAGCCATGTCCCATAGGAGTATCGTGTTGTCATCACTCCCAGAAGCCAGCATCGTGCCATCCGGGCTGAAAGCGACTGTTCTAACCTGACCTGTATGTTCCACAAGAGGTGGACCGATCCTTTCATAAGTGGTCATATTCCACAATAAGATGGTTTTATCCTCGTTGCCAGAAGCAAGTATCTGGCCGTCCGGACTGAACGCTATGTTATTTACTGAACTCGACCCTTTAAGCGGCTGGCCGATTATTTCATGGGTGCTTGCATCCCGCAACAAAATCGTTTTGTCACTACTACCCGATGCAAACACCTTGCCATCAGGACTGAACGCGACGCTGTTAATGGTATCGGTGTGTCCTCCAAGGAATTCAAGTAGATGTGGTTTAAACTGAATATTGTCCAACAAAAGGCCATGGGTCTGATCGTTATTTTCCTTCTTAAAGGCTTCGATTCCCAGCAGTAAAGATAGTGGCAAATTCCTTTCACGCCATGCTATCGATTGTGCCGTAAGCTCTCTGACATGTGCTTTGTTTGTTTGACGGTCTGCCTCTTCAGCATTTGCCAATGCTGTAGCTTTTTGTGCAACGGCCTCCGTGTTAGCCGCTTGCGCAGTGCTTGCTATTTGAAGATATCTATTAGATTGGTAACTAAACACAATTACTGCAACCACTAGCAAAGCAATAATCGCAGATACTCCTCCGACCAAAGCTGCTTGGCTCTTGCGTCTTCTTGTAGTTGCTTCCTGAATGAATTCCTGCGCCATGTCGCTTAGCACAAGTTTCTCTGTACCAAGCTTTTCTCGCACATTAATCAATCGTGCGCCCGTATATAAATAACTTGTGTCTCGCTTGTGCTCATTCCATTCCTTTGCATCACTGGCAATTTCATTTTGCAGGGCAATTACATCCCGGTTTTCATTCACCAGTTTCTTCAGCCAGGGCCAGGCATCAATTAGCTTCTCATGCGATATCGTGACGGTATCCCTGCCCGCTTGTTCATCGGTCGTGATCAAACGCGCATCGGCCAGCTTTCGCACAATGATTTCCACGTCTTCTGCTTTTGTATTGGCCGGGATCAGTTCATCGAACAAGGCCGTGCGCTTGGTATCCTGTGTGCCGCGGCCGATCTCAATCAATCCACTAAAAATGGAGCGCGCCAATTCCTGTTCGCTCTCGCTTAACTTTGCGAACGCCGCATCGGCATGGCGCTCCAGCGATTTACGAATCCCGCCATGCTGAAGGTAATCGGTGAGCGTCAGGGCGATCATGCCGCCTTTGGCTTGCTGTGCATCAAATAAGTCCTTCAATGTAAATTGCATCAATGGCAATGCGCCGGGTTCGCCTTTCATATCGTTGATGATCTGCGCAATCAGGTCAGGATCAATACTTAAACCCACGCGCAAAGCAGGCTGGGCCATGGCGCTTACCAACTCATCAGGCTGCATCGCTCCGATCTGCAGAAACTGCTGGTTGAGCAATGCATTGAGTTGTGGATAAGTGGCGCAATTCGAGACAAAGTCTGAGCGCATGGAGAACAGTAGGATAACGCGTCCGTCCGCGACTGTTGCGGCGTGGGTGAGCAAATTTAGAAAAGCCACGCGCTCTTCTTCTTTGCTGATCTGCGTGAAGACCTCCTCGAATTGGTCGATGAAGATCACAGCGCGTTTGTCACGGCTATCTTTGAGCGAAATCTCGCACCATTGTGTCAGAACGGTCGCATCAGTGAGTCCCTTTGTGCGAATGTCTTCCCCTGCAGTGAGTGTCCCTGCAAAACTTGATGCCACGCGCGCCAGTTCAATGAAGGGTTCACGCGTGGGTTTCATGGTTTCATACAACCAGCGTTCGCTACGCAAAGCGTTAAGTCCACCAACTTTCAAGGAATGGATCAACCCTGCCCGCACAAGCGATGACTTTCCGCTTCCTGATGGACCGGTAACGAATACCGTCCGAGAGTCCTTTACCCGGCTGACGAGATCTTCCACCAACTTCTCGCGCCCAAAGAACAACTCGGCATCTTCCTCATCAAAGACATCCAGCCCTTTATACGGAGAACGTCCGTCAAATGGTTTGGGTTGAAATGTAGATTTGATCTGTGTAATGAGAACAGATACTTCATCAGAAGTGTACCCGCTATGTCCAATGGTGATATTTCCGCTGATGTTGCCGCCAATATTTATTCCACCGACAGCAATACTATTGTCCTCGGCTTGAACCTTCGGGTCGTTTTTTTTGCTCTCGTCATCCATAGTCAATCAACCCTAATAGGTAAATAATTACTTTTTGTTGTTGACCTGCTTTTTATTGCCGATCACTATATTCCCGTCCACATTCCCGCCAATATTAATTTTGCCGACGCCGACACTTCCGTTCGTGGCTGTGACATTATCTCCAGACTTGGCAGTACCTTCTGCAGATTTCGCATCTTTTGTCGTTTCAATGGGAGAGGTCGCCGGGCTGTCTTTCATTCGTTTTTCAATCGCATCATATAAAACGCTGAAATTCGAATCCTGGTGCATCTCCGGCGTGATGGTGTTCATATCCTTCAAAATACTGGCCAGCCCTGAAATCTTGTCCCGTATGCGATCATACAAATCCATATCCTCCCGGATGCCTTGTAAATTCGCCGGGTCGACAGTTTTCATTTCCGCGGCAAGTTCATTTCGTTTTACTTCCCAGTATTTTACGTAGCCAAGTCGTTTCATGGGATCGTAGATATCTGCATCTGCCAAAACAATCGGGAAGATGCGATCATGGAATTGTTTGTTTTCAGCAATTTCGACCAGTTCGAACATGCAGTTTGGGGAACGCAGATATTTATCGCTGACGACTACAATCACACAATTTCCCTGCCCGATGCGCTCCATGAATTCCTTGATGGAGCCTTTATAGCCCAGGTCGCGTTTGTCACGCGTGATCTTGATTCCGCGTTTTTGCAGGGCCTGGTCAATTTGGTTGACAATTTCCTCACGCTCACCGCCCCATGCATAAGAAATAAAAATGGTCTGTTCATAATCTTGCATGTGGAACCTCCTCATGCCTTTTCATCATTTCCTCCTGTTTGTTTGATTCTTAGTTCTCAGACCCATATTGTAATGCTTATTGCTTGTTGATTGGAAGTAATTTGCACCTACCGATTTGCTACCAATCACCCGCATATTGGATATCGTACGGCTGTGTGATTCTCTCGATCCATTTTCGCCGGAGTTCAGTGAGCTGGCGGACGTGCAAGTTATCATGCGCGACCCAGCAGGCAAACATCTCCCCTGCCTTCATGGAACCATATTGTGATGTGTATGTTGTTTCCCAATCCGCATCGGATAATCCCTCGAGCCACTCCAATGACTTTCGGCGTTCGGCCAAGAATTTACCATGCATCTCAGTGAGGTTTTGCTTGTTGTATTCGCGTTCTAATACCCACGCATCTGGATCAATTCCGTGCCATTTTTCATTTTGACGATGCAGGATGAAATCGAGATGTTCGCGGAAATCCTCACGTTCCTCGTCATATAAATGACAAACGACTTCCAAAATAGACCACGACTCAGCGTTGGGCTTTATCTGCGCCTCTTCCTGACTGATGCCTGCCAGCAACGCCCTGATCATTTCCGTGCTGTGATTGAGTTCTTGATATAGAGTCTTGAATTCCATTCTAATCTCCCGCGAAGCGTCTATTCTCCGCTATTGAATTTCCCAACAATCCTCAATATATCAAACCCCTCCGCAAAGGCGCATTCCGCCAGCGCGCCGTGCCTCACCATAATGGAGCGTGTCAGTTCGCTGTTGAAGTAATAGCGGTCGCGATAAGTTTCGTATTCGGCCAGGGCTTCGATTTTCTTGCTCACGTTTTCCTCGGTGACCTCAACCAGGAAGTGTGGGAAGAAACCGTACGATGAGCGCACCACGTCAAAACCCAATACGGTAATGCCGCGAAATGCGCGTAGGGCTTCATCGGTCATGGTATTGTGGTCCTGGTGAACATCCTGCCTGGAATGCGTGAATATCAGGTCGGGCTGGAAGTCCTTGCGAATTTTGAGAAAATATTCGAGGATTTCCTGGCGCGCATTTGGAAAGATCCGTGTGGTGAACGGACCCAGGACGATCTTTTCCTTCGATATACCCAACACAACCATCGACTTGTAGTGTTCGTCCCGCACATTCTTCAGATCGGGGTTGGATTGATTATCAGAAAGCGTGACACACAGCACATCCGTTTGCCCCACAATGTGATGGAGGAGAGCACCGCATCCCAGCTCGATGTCATCAGGGTGCGCGCCGAGGAACAAGACTCTTTTGCCGAAGAAATTCATATTTTGTCCATGTCATTGCGAGGAGGGCGTTCGCCCGTTCCGATGATTTTTCGGGATCCCGACGACACTTGCACCGCACTGCGTTCGGTGCAGTGCAGGTGAGCAATCTCCTTGTTGGATGGGGGAGCGCTTCCCGTAGGCTCGCAATAACGATAAGTGAGTTATTTATCCAAAACCGCATACGCCCTTACTGGGAATGTTCCCATTGCTTTCACCTTCACGGGCGCGGCGTGGACGCGAAAGCCCATATCGGGAAGTGAATCAAACCCACACATGTGTTCGCAAATCGGAATTCGGTTTCCCAGCAATGTGGTGTGAACAGGACGCGTTCCGTCTGTTGTATCGTCAATGTTATAAGTATCGATCCCAACAAACGCCGCGCCTCCCTCGACAAGAAATTCTGCCGCATCTTTTGTGAGAAAAGTATGACCCTCAAAGTATTGGTCAGTGCGCCAGTGACGTGCCCAATCTGTGTGAATAAGAACTGCCTTCCCCTTTATGTTGGTACCCTTAAATGCTTCTGCCGTAACCGCGCGGCCCATGTTTTGTGCGCGCAGGACTATTCCTTCAAGATCAGCCAGCGACTCCAACGGAAGTTCCGATAGATCCAGGCCATCTGCAAAGCGGTGAAACGGACTGTCCACATAAGTCCCGGTATTGGCGACCATCTCGATCTTGCCAATATTGAACTCAGTCCCTTCAGCGTAATGTTTGCGAGAATCCTCTCTGGAAAGAAAATCACAGATGATCGGCGCGGGAAGTCCTTTATAGGTAATCATGCCATCTTCGATTGTATGGCTGAGGTCAAGAAGATTCTTACTCATCGCGTTACCTCCAATCTCTAATTCTCGATCTCTGATGCTCGAAGGTCAAAATGATATGTTAATTACTTTGTGGCCAAAATCCCACCAACAACCTTTGTCATCACCAATTTCCCATTGCGGTTAAACCAGCGTGTAGCCACTTCCTCAATGGATTTGATTAGCGCTTCATATTCTTCATGCCCATTGAACATGGAAGTCCACAACTTGCGGTCTTCGCTCAGGGATGCGCGCACATAGTCAATGAACGGGGCCACCTCTGGGAAGGTGAGATGATTCTCAAATTTGTGTAATTCGGTTTTGGCGAAGATCCTGTCAATTGTATTGAAGATGTCGCCTTTGAAACGCGACGACCCGGGCATCGGAGGGATGGTGGAATTCGTCGCTTCTTTAATGATGTCGTAGAACATCTGCTTGTTTTCCGGAAGTGGACCGGACACAAAAAGCCGTCCGCCAGGTTTTAAGACGCGGTGCGCCTCACCAAACGTAAAGTCCAGATCGGAGGCGTAGTAAATCGCAAATGCGCTGGTGACCAGGTCAAAAGTGTTGTCCGCAAAATTGAACGGCTTGTTGAAATCCAAAAATTGGAAATCAATATTCGCAGCAAGTTCCTTGTTCTTTGTGCGCGCCTTCGCAAGTAATTCTTCCGAGAAATCGCCGCCCGTGATTTTTGCTGCACCTTTAGTATAATCGTTGAACAGGAATGAAAGCTTGCCCGCGCCGCAACCCACATCCAGGATGTTCATGCCAGCCTGGGGTTTAAGCAAATTGTTTGTCCATTCGTCAATGTTGGCAGAGCCATAGCGCTCGTGAATGTCAATGCGCACAAGCAGGTCTTTTGAAGTTTCCTGATAATTGATTTCCATTTGGTTCTCCTTGTGGTTGAATGAGAAAATTATACCAAAAACAAATCAAAATTCAATGACTGAATTTTGAATGGAGTTTGATAGATGAGCAAGATCAAAACCGTAAAAGGCACGCGCGAGTTTTATCCTGAAGAGATGGCGCTGCGTAATTATCTTTACGATAAAGTGCGAAACGCATCGCAGGCTTTCGGCTATCAGGAATGGGATGGCCCATTCCTCGAGACTATTGAACTTTACGCGGCAAAATCTGGGGAAGAACTGGTCAAAAAGCAATCGTTCACATTTGAAGATCGAGGGGGGGACCTTGTCACGCTTCGCCCCGAACTCACGCCGTCGTTTGCGCGCATGATCGCCGCCAAACAAAACGAATTAACTTATCCTGTGCGCTGGTGGTCGTTCGGTCCATTCTGGAGATATGAGTCGCCGCAGAAGGGACGCACGCGCGAATTCTTTCAGTGGAATATAGACATGTTGGGTGTGGCTTCGCCGGAAGCGGATGCGGAACTGATCGCGGTCGCTGCGACATTTCTGCGCTCGGTCGGACTCAGCCCGGAGCGGGCTCTGATCTATGTGAATAATCGCCGTTTGATGGAATCCGAGTTTGACGCGCTCGGTATTGCTCCCGATAAACGCTTGGATGTATCGAACCTAGTGGACCGCCGCTCGAAGATGGAACCTGCCAAGTGGGAGGAGTACGCGCTTGAAATTGGCTTGACTCAAAGTCAACTGGATGGCTTGAAAAATATTTTAAACAATAATGATTTGTGGAAACAAAGTATTGAACTAACACGCACCTTTGCAGCGCTGGAAGCACTGGGCGTGAAAGAATATGTCAAGTTTAACCCGAGCATCATGCGCGGACTCTTGTATTACACAGGCACAGTCTTTGAGGCGTTTGACACTAGTGGTTCTGTGAAGCGCTCAATTCTTGGTGGTGGGCGTTATGACAATTTACTCGCGGATGTGGGTGGACAGCCTTTGCCGGGTGTTGGATTCGCGATGGGCGATGTGGTGATCGGCATCATTTTGCAGGAAACAAATCTCTTGCCTGAGTTTCAGGCAACGCCCGCGCAGGTGCTGGTGACAGTGTTTGACGAGGCATTATCCATGCAATCGTATGCGCTGGCGGCTGAACTGCGAAATGCCGGTTTGAATACGATGATTTATCCTGAGACAGCCAAACTTCAAAAGCAATTCAAATTTGCAGACAAGATGAAGCTGAAGGTCGCTCTCGTTCTGGGGCCAGACGAAGCGGAGAAAGGTCAGGTGGTGGTGAAAAATTTATTAAACGGCGAGCAGGTTCAAGTGAGGCGTGAAGCGTTGGTCCAGGCCGTGAAAGGGTTGTTGAAGAGTGCCTGAGATCCGTCCTGTTACGAAAGATAATTGGCGTGAGTTGATCAAGCTTGAAGTGCGCGAGGATCAAAAAGGTTTTGTTGCATCCAACGTAAAATCCATTGCCGAATCTCAGTTTGGTTATGATGAGCCTGACTTTGGTCATTGGGATTTTCATCCATTTGGCATCTACGATGATCACGGTGTGCCTGTCGGCTTTTTGATGTATGGATTTAATTTCTCACACCCGAAGCAACAAGCCTTTATCATTCGCCTGATGGTGGATGAAAAGTTTCAGGGCAAAGGCTATGGGCTTTTTGGAATGGAAAAGCTGCTTGAAATTTTTCGCGCCGATGAACACATTCGGGTGGTTGGCATCAGCTATGAACCCGAGAATGAAGGCGCACGAAAGTTATATGCGAGTTTGGGGTTTACTGAACCTGGCGAAATGATCGAAGGCGAGACGCTGGCGGTATTGAAGTTGAGATAATTTATGGTAAAATTTTCTCCGCTTCCCCAATTTTCATCGGGGTAAGTATGGAGTTTGTAGAGGCTTCCTTGGTGGTTGTAGCTCAATGGCAGAGCGCTTCCCTGTGGATGTAGTGCTCAAGACAATTTCATATGGTGCCTGTAGCTCAATTGGCAGAGCGTCGCCCTGTGGAGGCGAATGTTGCGGGATCGTTCCCCGTCAGGCACCCTACAAATTAAGTACTTTCCACAAATCAAGGACTCAGGTTAAAAAAAAAGCCTGGGTCTTTCGATTTTAAAGTCTTAAGCGTGTAGCGAATAGTCAGGAATCAGACAGGAACTGCAGTAAAACCATGACTGATAAAGCTTGTAGCAAATGTGGAGCAGTACACGACATCAGCCAATACTCTTGGAGTATTGAAAGCTATTAGTGAAACTATGCCTTCTGGGGAGGTAAAATTAATTAGAGGAGCAAGAGGATCCACACCTCTATTTTACTCAAACACCCTACATTTAGGTAAAATGGAAAGAAGGCAGACGGACACGATGTTATTCAAATACTTAAAAGAGCTTATCAGTGAATGGTTTGGAGTTGCTCTGCTAGCGGCAGATGCGTTCATATTTGTTTTAAGTTCTACAACACAAAAATTTGTCCTGCCCTCCGCATTTTACTGGGTAGTTGCTGTTTTTGCATTTCTAATTGCCAACTTCAGAATATATTCAAGACTTCAAGAGGAGTTGGATGGATATGAGTCGCAGGAAGCAAACATTAGAATAAAAGTTTTGGAAACTAAAGTTGCTGTTGATGCGCCAATATTGCTATTGGAAACAAATCGAGTAAAGAATTCTCGATCTGAAGACGGACTAGATGATAATGGCCTGCCAATTTATCATACACTTTATGCAAAATTTGAAATTGAAAATACCGGTCATGAAAAAGGCGTCCTTACCTGGGCAATCGACTTATCTAAATCAGATTCCCCCGAGTTCTTTGAGCTTTATAGTAATAGTGTCAACGGCTATTTTGACGAGGATAGAGATAAGAAGACTATGCAAATAGATGATAGAAGTAGATGGGAGGGGTGGTGGAAACTCCCTCTCAAACTGAAGATAGAAGATCCTAAAGAGTTGGCGTCAAAGCTAGTCGATCCATCAAGCTACGCTTTCTTATTGGTTTACAAGACAAAGCGGATAGGAGGCGAGTCAGAAGAAAGATTTGTGAGGATTGAGGGAGATCTTCAATCCTATAAACAAGATTTAGTTAGGAAGTGGGAAAAAAGGGAAATGACCGAATTGACTCTTGCGGCTCAAGACGTAGACATAAATAAATGGACTAGTTATTGATCTGAAAATGGACACCACCACTTCATTGATACTAACGGTTACCATCAACGCCCTAGTTACAGGGGTTATCATCTTTCTTTTTCAAAAGCGAGTGGAGAGGAGAGAGGCAACAAAGGCATTTCAAGAACAAACAAAGTTTAAAAGATTTCATGAAAAGCGTGCCGAAACGCTTGAGGCTTTGTACCCTAAGTTCCGTCTCTTTTCCGATGAACTAAATAATTTACTTCAGGTGGCTTTTATTGGGACAAATGAGTTTGAAGTAGACCCTGCGGTTTTAGAAGATATCAAGAAAAACATGCAAATCTTTGGACAGTATCTGGATGACAACAAAATACTTTTAGAAACTAAAGAAGCTTACGACTTACACAATATCTATTGGTCATTTCATAGCATTCACGCAATCATCTCGTTTCTATATGTTGACCCTCACAAGGTAACAGAAGATACAATCGAAATAGCAAACGACCTTATAAAACGCTTGCCTGAGATAAAGCCAGTAAACCCAAAAGATCCAAAATATGTTGCGCTGGCTGTTGGTATCTACAATCAAACCAGAATATTAGTTGAACAGGTGGAAGCAATCTACAGGAAAATACACTAAAGGCTTAGGCTTTTCCGAATTACAATTGCCGCATGGATCTGACTTCCCTAATCCTTACAGTTACACTAAATGCGCTGGTTACAGGTGTCCTCATCTTCTATTTTCAAAGGCGATTAGAAAATAAATTTGCACAAAAAATGTTTGAAGACCAAACAAAGTTTAGAATGCTCCACGAGAAGAGGATAGAAACTCTAGGAACCTTATTTCAAAAGTTCTCAGCATTTTACAGATTGTGTAACACTCTCATTGATGACGTACAAGAGCATCTAAGAGAAAAAACAACTTTAAAACCTGGGGAATACCACGAAAGATATGATCCAGTATTTGCGTCGATCAGCGACTTCGTAGATTTCTCTCAATCTAACCGACTGTTTTTGTCAAATAGTCAAAATGAAAAGATAATGGATATTGTTCTTAAAAGCGGGTCAGCACAAGCCGATGTAGCCTACATATATAGAAGCTTAGATGACTTCGAGGCTGTATCGTCTTTTGTGGAAAAAAGCAATCTGGATGATGAGATGGAAATAGAGATTGAAAACTTCCATACACCACGAACTTTTTTGGCTGCAGTGACTTTACAGTTGCAAAGACAAATCGAAGCTCTTGAGAGTCTATATAAATCAACTGCTGATACGACCTATGAGTAGTCAATCAGTTATGCTTTGTATACAGTTCCACTCTCAGCCCTTACTAAAAGTTCACCACACCGCTTGTGAATTAGCTCTGGATCGGTCTTGACTCCTACTCTGACGTTGAAATTACAAGCGGGGCATACCCACTTACTTAAAGTTGATCTGCCTTTCACTTTGTCTTTTCCAATTATCCATGCAGCCCAATTCTTTTTGTTGTCATCTGGTACGTCATCAGCTCCATCAGGCCTAGGAATACCCATATCTCTAAGTAGCACGTCAGTAGGTGCGTCACAACCTGCAATTTGTGTATGCTGCCCTGTGACAAGTGCTGGGTGAATACCTAACCTATTGCAAAACTCAACAAACTCTTTGTTGTGAAATACTCTACCGTGCTTCTCCTGCTTGTAGGGATCTTTACCCCGTCCTATTTGCTGATACAGATGTACATACTCATCGCACAAAGTCTCGCCTGGTGAATATCGGCCTAGTTCCCATTCCTTCTTGTCATCTACGTCTATATACCACTGAGTATTGAATGTAATCTTTCCCAAGATACCGTACTCATCAGGAAATAGTGAGTAGTGTGCCAGAGTGTTTTTGTTTCTAAGGTCTTCAAAGGCAATTACAGGAGTAACACAGGATGGACAATATACCTCTCTTCTGTGGCTGTAGATGTTGTGGGTCGAAACCCATCAGGCTCCCTAAAAATCAGAATATTTCCCCTGGATCAACTATCTTCAAAAAAACGAAGGTGGTTTTGATTTTAAAATCACCCGATTTTGTCTAAGAAATGGAATACAGACGGAACTAGAGTTGAAATGAAAGTTCTCATTGCTATAATTAACATACTCTAAATCATTTCTTATTAAGAAAGGGATGCCGATGAAAACCCTCTCGCTGGACGCAGTACGCGGGCTGATGATCGCCGCGCAAGGGCTGCAGGATCGCCTACAGCCACCCGCCACTAAAAAAGCTGTTCGCTCAATAATTCGCCAGATGCACCTTTTGCAAATTGATACGATCAATGTCATCGCCCGCAGCCCTTATCTTGTGTTATGGAGTCGCCTCGGTGACTATAATCCGCGCTGGCTGGAAGATTTATTAGCCGAAGGCGCGTTGTTTGAGTACTGGTCACACGCAGCCTGTTTCCTGCCAATTGAAGATTATCCGCTGTATCGTCATCTGTATGATAGCTGGCTGGGTGGGCGCGCCCATAAATGGTTGGATGAGAATCCCGCTGTCGCCGAAACAGTGCTGAATCACATCCGGGCACACGGGGAAGCGCGCTCTTCCGATTTTGAGCGCACCGACGGCCAGAAGACCAATTGGTTTAACTGGAAGGATGAGAAGATTGCGCTGGAGTATCTGTTCTATGCCGGCGAATTGATGGTTCGCAAGCGCCACAACTTCCAACGGATCTATGACTTGCGCGAGCGCGTGCTTGCTAACCTAGATGGCCGAGCCGATATCTCCATGGCCGATGCTCATGACCAATTCGTGCTCAACACCATCCAGGCACTGGGTGTGACAAAGGCAGAATGGATTCCCGATTATTTCCGTCTCAACAGGACCGATGCCAAAGCTGCCCTCATACGTCTGGAAAAACAGGATCGCGTGATGACCGTCGAGGTCGAAGGCTGGAAAACCCCTGGCTACATCCATCCTGATCACCGCAAACGCGTTGAAGCCGCTGCGAAGGGCAGCATTCCCCACTCGAAAACGACCTTTCTATCACCGTTCGATCCGCTCGTGTGGGATCGTAAGCGAGCGCTTGACCTGTTCAACTTAGACTATAAAATTGAGGTTTATACGCCCGAGCCTAGGCGCAAATATGGCTATTTTACTCTGCCAATTCTGTATAATAATGCACTGATTGGCCGTCTCGATCCAAAAGCTCACCGTAAAGAACGCATTTTTGAGGTCAAGTCGCTACACCTCGAACCGGGCGTTGTAGTCGACGATGCCCTGGTGGCCGAGGTTAAATCCGCCTTACAAGCCTGCGCCGCATGGCACAAGACACCGCAGGTCGTCGTCCGCTATGCCACTGAACCCGGCCTCGCTGAACACCTTTCGGACTAATTAACTTCTGCATCGCGAAACGTGCCAATGCTGCTCTGCGTCGCCGTTGCTGCAAGCCAATCTTCTGGCGGGTTTTGATTTAATTCACGATCACTAATAAACAGAAAATATAACAACTCGAATCAATGACCTGACTTGTCGGAGTCCACACCCTGTTCTTCTCCGGTATCGAGCGCCGAAATATTAGCAATCTCATCTTTGGTTAGTTCAAAGTCGAAGATGTCGATGTTCTGAGCGATACGGCCTGGGCTGGCTGATCTGGGAATTGCCACGATGCCAAGTTCAATATGCCAACGGAGCACAACCTGCCCGGGAGTCTTGCCGTACTTCGCGGCGATGGCCGCTAAAGTGGGATTTTCCAGTAGGTCACTCCCCGCGCCCAGAGGACTCCATGCTTCCGTGGCGATCCCGTGCTCGAGGTTGTATGCGCGCTGCTCAGGCCGCGTGATGCGCGGGTTCAACTGGATTTGGTTGACGGTAGGTCGGATTGTGGCTTCAGCAAGGAGTCTATCGATGTGAGCTGGTTTGAAGTTGGACAGCCCGATCGAGCGCGCCTTGCCGGCTGCGACAAGCTTCTCGAAAGTCTTCCAGGTAGAAACGTATTCATCACGCTGAGGCAAGGGCCAGTGGATCAGGAGCAGATCCACATAGTCCAAACCTAGTCGTTGTAGGGATTCGTCCAAGCCACCGATGGCGCGATCATCTCCCTGGAACTGACCGTCTAGCTTTGTGGTAACAAATAGGCTTTCGCGTTCAATTCCGCCATCTCGGATTCCCTGCCCCACACCGCGCTCGTTGTTATACTTGTAGGCGGTGTCAATGTGCCGGTACCCGGCCTCTATTGCAGCGATGACAGCAGGTACCACCTCTTTATCATTGAGGGGCGAGGTGCCAAAACCTATCTGGGGGATGGTCTTGCCGTTATTGAGAAGGATTGTAGGTGCGCTCATAGTTCGGATTGTAACTCAATTTGTGTGGTTCTCGTAATACATTGTTTTATCCGAACAGTCATTATCAAGTTATAAAGATAACATCATAAACAAAGACCCACTAGAACATCGGCGGGTTTTTGTCGTTAATTCAGAATCTTTAATGCATAGAAAAACCGGCTTATAGAGAGCACGCAAGTCTCTGTTGTCTGATGGTCAAGGGCTGCGATGACTTGCTTCAATGAATAAGAAACTCGGAGGTCTTACCGACCTCCGAGTTCTTTGTCATTTACTCCCCTTTCACATACCAAACTGAGCCAGGTGCGTTGTAATCGAATCCTATCCCGAAGATGACATGGTTTGTACCCTGGTCGTCAATATCTATCTCATAGTAATCGCCGAATGGGAAGCGGAAACCATCTGTGAATATGTAGGTGAATCCACTCACGAATGTTGAAAGAACAACTTCGTTACTCCACGTGGAGCCGCCGTTAGTTGAACTGCGATAATAGACGTTCCAGCGATCCTTGTCTGATTCGGCGGTATGGGCGCGCGCATCCATCCACGAGATGCGGACGTCGCCATTTCCGACAGCAGCAATCGCAGGGAAGGCATGATGTGTTCCTGCCGCTGCGGTGGAAATATCTGCCTTCGCAGACCAAGTATTGCCAGCATTCGTGGATTTGGAAAAGTAAACTCTCTCTGGACCAGTGGGCGATGAGCCTGCGTTCCACAAGAGATAAAGCGTGCCATTGTCGTCTGAGGCCATTACCATTTGCGCGCCGAGATATGCCCACCCGCACAAGAATTCCGGACATTGGGGAGGGGATGAAGATATATCAATGACCTTCGAGGTCCACGTGGCGCCACCATTCGTTGATTTGCTAACGTATAGATTCACATTCCCACTTGCGCCGCCATTTCCTTCATAACCAGCCCAGGAGAAATATACATCTCCATTGGGCGTAACTGTTCCGCCACCTGCAAGTGCCCAGCCTAGCTTACCGCCCTTGCTTACTTTGACTTCGGTGAAAGACGCGCCGCTATCATGAGAATAAGCCGCAAAAGTAGTTTGCGCGTGAGTATAGACGACGTACACATCCTGCCCGCGCACAGCCAAGATAGGTTTATCTGTTCCCGCGTTGGTCGCATCTGATGTGACAAATGACCATGTCACACCGAAATCTGTGGATTTGGCAACGATGATATCGCTTTTGTTGTTTTGCATAAATGATGCATAGACTGTTTCACCATCAGCAGGATCCACCGCAATTTGCGAATCCCATTGTCCGCCTGTGGTAGCGCCCGCGGGATAGATGACAGTAGGTGAGCCCCAGGTCTGACCATGATCGTTGCTGATCTGCACGATTTGTGTGGGGTTTGAGCAAGCAGGACAGCCAGGTACACCTTCATATTGAGCATACAACATATAGACATGACCGAATCGATCTGCGGCGATGGCTGGCTCCCATTGATCGCCGACATCGAAACCCAGACGGATTTGTGGTGTGAATCCGCCTGGCGGCGCTGCGGGGACAGACACAGGTCGAATCGGTGAAGCGTTGATGACTTCTGTCTTTACTTCGCCTTTGCGCGTGGGTGCCTTGCCTTTGATGGTTTTTAGAAACTCATCCTGCTGATAATTTCCCCACGCACTTGCGACGCTGACCGTCAGCGCGAGCGCCAGCAAAACGAACAGAAAGAGTTTCATCGGGCGGGATGGGTGAATCAAAGCTTTCATGGCATCTCCTTTGGGGTAAGTATAAAAACATTGTATACCAGGATCCAAAAAAATCAACGGGCAATTTTTGAGAATTACCACGCAAACCTTTTATGAAAAAATAAATGCTGATGTCATCATAAAAAATTGACTTATGGGTCTCTTGATTTTCGATGTACAATTGCGACATGTCCCAAACCATCAACATCTTATTCCTCGCCGCAGAGGCGGAACCTTTTGTAAAAGTCGGCGGGCTGGGCGATGTGGCAGGAACCCTGCCGCGCGCATTGCGCGCGCTTACAGCCGAAGTCACTGGCGACACCAAACTGGATGTGCGCCTTGTGTTGCCTCTGCACTCTGTCATACGACAAGACTCGCTCAGGCCTGTGGGAATCTATTCGATCCCGCGCGGCGAGTCCGAGGTCCAGGTGGAGGCGTTCGAGGGCGTGCTGGATGGCATGCCCGTTTATTTCATCAATGGCCAGGCCATCCGCGCCAGCGGCTCTGTCTATTCATCCAACAATAAACTCGATGGAGAGAAATATACATTCTTTTCACTGGCCGCGCTTGAACTGCCGCGCCAGATCAATTGGATCCCGAACATCATCCATGCGAACGACTGGCACACGGCGCTTGCGTCGTATGGCAATCTTGCGAGGCGCTGGGAAGACAAGAAGAATCGGACTGCCTCGGTTGTCACAATTCACAACCTGCCCTTTCTTGGCCCAGATGTAAAAGAAGCGCTGGCTGCCTACAGTTTGCCACTCGCAAATACAGACCTGCCCACCTGGGGGCGCGTCAGGCCGATGCCGCTGGGTCTGTGGGCATCCGACGCGATTGTTGCGGTTTCGCCGAGTTATGCAAAAGAAATTTTGCAACCCGAATTTGGATGTGGCTTGCAGGACTTCCTCAAGAATCGCACAGATAGCTTGCATGGAATATTGAACGGTCTGGATACCGCCTCATTCGACCCTCAAACAGATTCCGCGCTCGCCGCGAATTTCAACGCTGATAGTCTCGCCGTCCGCACGCGCAATAAGTCGGCATTGCAGGAACGAGTGGGTCTGCCCCTTGATCCTGATATCCCTCTGCTGGGCATGGTCTCGCGCATGGATCAGGCCAAAGGTATTGATATCGCGCTCAAAGGCCTGAAGATGTTGCGGAAGCAGAATTGGCAATTAGTGGTTCTAGGTGCTGGCGACCCCAAGCTTGAAGCCATGGCACGGAAATTACAGGAGGAACTACCAGACCGTGTTCGCGTGGAAACTCGTTACGACGCAAAACTGGCGCGTCAAATTTATGGCGGCGCAGATATTCTGCTCATGCCATCACGTTACGAGCCGTGCGGAATCTCACAGATGATCGCCATGCGCTATGGATGTGTGCCGCTTGTGCGGGCGGTGGGCGGTTTACGTGATACTGTCACCGATGGCGAAACGGGATTTGTCTTCGTTGATGCCAAAGTAAAATCCTTCAACGACGCTGTGAAGCGCTCTCTCACTCTATATCCATATCATTCACGCTGGCTGAATCTACAAAAGGCAGGCATGGCACGGGATTTCTCGTGGCCCACTTCCGCAAGGAAATATTTCGAGCTTTACAAGAAACTGGTAGAGCAGTCGTTAACCCCGGTTGCAGATGGCATACTCCGCGAACGATTAAAGGATACTCAATGAAAACGCGTGCGGTCATACTTGCAGGTGGTGAAGGTTCCCGGTTGAGCGTACTTACGCAAAAACGAACGAAACCTGCTGTCCCTTTTGCCGGTAAATATCGCATTATTGATTTTCCCTTGTCGAATTGCGTCAACTCGGGCATCCTCGATTTGATGGTTCTCGCGCAATATCGGCCGCAGTCCCTGATCGAGCATATCGGCTCTGGCGCGCCGTGGGACTTGAACCGTGATTTCACAGGCGGCATCAAAATCCTCACGCCTTACAAGGGCCGCAGTAATTCAGACTGGTATGCTGGTACGGCAGATGCTGTCCAGCAGAATTTTAGCTTTATCAAACAAGGTTTGCCTGACCTTGTGTTAGTTCTTTCTGGCGATCATATTTACACAATGGATTATGAGCCAATGATCGCATTCCATCTCGATCACCAGGCAGACCTGACAGTTGGTACGATACGCGTTCCCATGGAGCAAGCCTCACGCTTTGGCATCCTGGCTGCAAATGATGATTATGAAATTACTGCGTTCGTTGAAAAACCCGCCAAGCCTCCATCGAATCTCGCAAATATGGGCGTATATTTATTTAACCGTGATCTGCTGGACCGTGTCTTGTGGGAGGACCATACCCACAAGAAGTCATCGCATGATTTCGGTAAAGACATTATTCCTCTGCTGGTCAAATCCAAGGCGCGTGTATTTGCATTCCCCTACTCAGGCTATTGGATGGATGTGGGAACCGTGCAATCCTACTGGCAGGCACACATGGATCTATTATCTCCCTCGCCGCCGTTAAAACTATATGATCGCAGTTGGGTCATGCATACCCGCACAGAAGAGCGGCCGCCTGCCCGCATCCCTGCAAATGCGCATGTATATGCCAGCATGATCTCAGGCGGATGTTTTATCGAATCAGGTGCGCGCGTTGAAAGCTGCGTGCTCTCGCCCGGGGTCATCATCAAACCGGGCGCAGTGGTGCGCGAATCGATCATCCTTACCGATACAGTGATTGAAAGCGGAGCAGTCGTCGAACGCGCGATTCTTGACAAGCAGGTTCACATTGGGCAGAATGCACGCGTAGGCGGTGGAATTTCTGACCTGGAAGTAAAACTTGCATTGGTCGGCAAAAAAAGCGTCCTGCCCGCAGGATATATTATTGAACCAAATGGCGAAGTTGGAACCGATGTCATTCCATCCGATTACGACGACTCGGTTGTGCGTGCGGGTCAATTTATTCGGACCAGGAGATTGCCCAATGAAATTTAGTCGGGCCGGTGGCATCCTTCTTCACCCCACCAGTTTACCCGGTCCGTATGGCATCGGTGATCTTGGTCCGCAGGCATATCGTTTCGTCGATTGGCTCGAGTCCGCTGGCTGTAAGCTTTGGCAGGTGCTTCCGCTTGGCCCCACCGGTTACGGCGATTCGCCGTATCAATGTTTCTCGGCCTTTGCGGGAAATCCATATCTGATCAGTTTCGACGCGCTGATCGAAGATGGATTGTTGACGAAGGATGACTTTGCCGATACGCCAGACTTCTCCGCTTCGCGCGTGGACTTTGGCGGGCTCATCCCCTGGAAGCTTGATCTTCTGCAAAAAGCTTTTTCCCGTTTTCCCTCCGCGTCTGAAGACCTTCGCAAAGGCTTTGAATACTTCTCTGCTGAAAACGCCTCCTGGCTCGACGACTACGCGTTGTTCATGGCTCTAAAAGAAGCAAATGGCGGCGGTGCCTGGAGCGATTGGAAAAAAAGCATTCGCACGCGGAAGAAAACTACAATGGACAAGGCGCGCAAGGAACATACAGAAAGTGTTTTGCGGTTTTCATTCTATCAATTCCTTTTCTTCCGACAGTGGAACCAATTGCGCGCGTATGCCAATGAACGAGAGATCCAGATCATTGGAGATATTCCGATCTTCATTGCATACGATAGCGCGGATGCCTGGGCGAACCCTGAGCTTTTCTACCTCGATGAAAATAGTCTGCCCACGGTTGTGGCCGGTGTCCCGCCGGATTATTTTTCACCGACTGGACAGTTGTGGGGAAATCCGCTCTATCGCTGGGATGTTCACAAAGAGACCGATTACGCCTGGTGGCTTGAAAGGTTTCGTGCAGTATTGAATCTCGTTGATATTGTGCGCCTTGACCATTTCCGCGGTTTCGCCGGATACTTTGAAATCCAAGCTGGGCAGCCAACTGCAGAGCAAGGACGCTGGGTTCCCGGTCCTGGAAGTGGTTTTTTCAAAGTAATGGATCAGCGATTAAGTGATGGCTCGTCAACACCTGAAATCGAACTACCTATCATCGCAGAGGATCTCGGACTTATCACGCCTGATGTAGTTGCATTGCGCGATGAATTTCGACTGCCGGGTATGAAGATATTGCAGTTTGGATTTGTCAGTCCAAGGGATCCCTTCCTGCCCCATAATTATCCTGCACATTGTGTGGCTTACACCGGGACACATGACAATGATACCGCCTGCGGTTGGTTTGAATCAGCGCCGGAAGTGGAACGCAAGTTTGCACTTCGATATTTGAATACTGACGGCAGTGATTTTGCCTGGGATTTGATCCGCGGTGTGTGGTCCTCGGTTGCAGTCTATGCCCTCGCGCCGATGCAGGATTTGTTGAGCCTGGGCACCGAAGCGCGCATGAACTTTCCGAGTCGGCTTGGGGGCAACTGGGAGTGGCGGATGCAAGAATCGGATTTGAACGAAGCGCTTGCCAGTCGTTTGCGCGAGTTGAACGAGTTGTACTATCGCTGAAATTATTTCTATGCTATCGGCGGCTTGAGCAAGGCTATTATCCCTGAAACAATTTCAGATACTCGGCGTAGCCTTCCTCTTCCAACTTCTCCACCGGAATAAACCTCAACGAAGCTGAGTTCATGCAGTAACGCAGACCTGTTGGAGCAGGACCATCATCGAAGACATGTCCCAAATGCGAATCCGCATGCTTCGAGCGCACTTCGTTGCGCGCCATAAACAGTTTGTAATCGGTGTGGGTGGAAACATTGGCTGGCTCGAGGGGCTTGGTGAAACTGGGCCAACCTGTGCCTGAGTCATATTTATCGAGCGAACTGAATAACGGTTCGCCTGAGACCACGTCTACATAGATCCCATCTTTTTTGTTATTCCAGTATTCATTTCCATAGGGCGGCTCAGTGCCCTCATGCTGAGTGACCTTGTATTGCATCGGCGATAACTTCTGTCGAAGTTCGTCCTCTGATGGTTTGGTGAAAGTATTCATTTGACCTCCAATTGGTAAAAGTTGATCGTTTCTGTATTCTATCTCCCCTGTGTTAAAAAAACATAAAAGATCGGCCGTTTGTGGGTTCTGTTAAGATTTATGTAAGAAATGGGGAAAGTCAAGTGCAGATGGTATTGCGCAGCATTAGATATCAGATATTGAACGTGATTTTGCTATTCTTACAATATCTTGAGTAACGACCTTTGAGTTCATGATGAAGGTATGGATCGAAGGAATCGTTTGTATGGGAACATTCGGCAAAAGAGTCTCTTTAACTGTCAAGACACCGTCATTTGGTTCTTCTCCAAAAGGTGAGTAACGCCCACGCGGCCCTGCGATTCCAGCATAGATTTTGGTGGGTACGCCAGGCATAGGTAATGATTCCATGAATTGTTTGCTGGCAAGGAGTTGTCCTATTTCACCCGTAAGGAATTGAACTAAACGCCGATGAGCAAAGTTGCGAGCAACTTTACATACCTGGGTCGGGGGCGCCAGAAAGAAACACGCTATTGGTTTGTGGATTAATCCCGGTAGGGTGGCGCGCGTCAAAACCGTTCCAAGTGAATGCCCAATAACAATATAGTCATCTGACATGACGCGCTTCGCTATGAATTTTTCAAGCCTTTGAAGGCATTCATCCCATCGTTCAAATGTGACTGAATAGCCAAAGAGATGTGGTCGAATATCCGATGCCCGCAACCGCGCCGCTAAAATGGACATGGCGATCGGTGTACGACCCATTCCATGGATAAGGATTGCATCCAGGTGTTGTGTTCTCATCCCAGACGATTGATGCCGTCAAACGCAGCAGTCTTATAGCATTCAGCCAGAGTGGGGTAGTTGAAAACCGTGTTGATGAAATAATCCACAGGGCCGCCGAAAGCCCTGACCGCCTGGCCGATGTGGATCAACTCACTCGCGCCCTCGCCCAAAATATGCACACCGAGCAGTTCATGAGTTTCGAGATGAAAGATCAGTTTGAGCAAGCCGGTGCTATCGCCGATAATCTGTCCGCGTGCGATCTCGCGGTAATTGGCTTTGCCCACTTCGTAGGGAATGCCCTGATGCGTTAGATCTTCCTCGGTCCGCCCAACCATTGAAATTTCTGGCACTGCATAAATTCCGTATGGGAATAGTTCAGGTACGCTTTTCGCTTCGATGCCAAACGCGTGACAGGCTGCCAGCCGTCCCTGTTCCATCGAAGTGGAGGCAAGGCTGGGGAATCCGATCACATCCCCAACGGCGTAGATATGTGGCGTTTCAGTTTGATAATGCTCATTGACTTTTAGATAGCCACGCGGGTCCGCAGTGATGCCTGCATCCGGTAGATTGAGTGTCGCTGTCGCCCCTGTCCGCCCGATGCTATATAACGCTTGCTCGGTAATGATCTGTTTACCGCTGGTGAGACAGATGCGTACCCGCTCGCCCTTCTCATCGTGGATTGGCTCTAAACTACTGACCTCCTCACCCAAACGGATCGTCATCCGGTTCTGGCGGAGATGATATTCCAGTGCCTCAATGATTTCCCCATCTACAAACGGGAGGAGACGATTGCGCTTGTCGATCAGTGTGACGCGGACGCCCAGCGCGGCGAACATGCTGGCATACTCCAGGCCGATCACGCCCGCGCCGACAACTGTCAGCGTGCGCGGCAAACTGCTAAGGTGTAGGATATCGTCGCTAAGAAAGATGTGTTGGCTGTCGAGAGGGACGCGTTCGTCTTTGGTGGCCATCGTCCCTGTGGCGATAACGACGTTGGCAGCCGTCACCAATCGTTGACCGCGTCCATCCAGATAATTGATTCGGACTGTATGCGCGTCCACGAATGAGGCATCGGCGGAAAGCAATTCCACGCGGTTGCGCATGAGCTGATGACGTGTCACATCGATCTCATGACGCATGACGTGGTCGGCGCGGAAGAGCAGGTCATCCATAGTGATGTTTTGTTTGACTGCGTACGACGAACCATAAATACCGCGTTCGCGATAGCCTGAGAGATGCATCACAGCTTCGCGCAAAGTTTTACTGGGGATGGTGCCGGTGTTAATGCACACGCCTCCGATCACTGTGCGACGTTCGACGATGGCAACATGCTTATGAAGCTTTGCCGCCTGAATGGCTGCTCGTTGACCAGCAGGACCGGAACCGATCACAAGCAGGTCGTAATCATATTCTGCCATGTTTACACCTCCAACGAAACGAAAAGAACAAGGGAACCACCGCTTATGTCATAAATTACTAAACTTTTCGGAATAATTTACGGGCAAATTCGAACTTCTGGTTTAGTTATTTATACGGTACTATGTAATAACAGGATTATAAAGGAATATGTACTCAGATGCGAGAGTGGTATTTTGTTGGATGGATTGAAAATATGTTGTTTGAGTTTGCTCTCGGCGCCCACGTCCAAAGGACGGCTATACATGGGACGGGCTTGAGCAACAATTACGGGAAGAACAATCTAACATCGGTTTTATCACTGCATACGACGGTCGCCGGGAATGCGGGGAAGATGTAAAGGTAGGGAAATGTTTTCAGGTAGGGCCAGAATCCAAATAGCCAGTTGCCCAGCGTGTTGGTGTTATGTATGACAAAAACATCTGTAGATGCTCGGAGCCTTTTTATGTCCTTCACTCGTCTGCTCAGGGGAAGTTGATCAAGAAAAACCAGTCCCCAGCGATCTCCATTGCCTACTTGATCCCAGGATTCATCGATCTTTTTGGACCAGTGAGGAGAAAGTCTATACATGAATTCATATATAGTTACGTTTAGTGAGCCACATTTAAGATACTCGAAAGTATGTGACTGCGTCTCCAGGTGCATGAATTTTTTGAGCCATGATAAGGTATGGTCAACTGTATGAAGTCGTCGCCCCTGTTTCTCACATATTGTATGAAGCATGAGGGTTGAATAGAGTCCGCATCCCATCTCCAAAACAGGTCCGGTTGTATTCATACAGCTGATTGCAAGAGGTACGCTATGTGTGCCAGTATGACTACTGCTGATTGCCATGACCATAATAGAAATTCCCTTTGCGTTTGTTGAGTTTGGTTTTAAGTGATTGCTCGAAAATAATTCTCTCGGCGGCCCGAGCAAACATGATAGTTTAGTATCCATCCTAATTGGGGATTACGGGTTTATCTCTATCCGTCAGATTCACTACGATGGCCTCACTCGCTTTGATCAGATTCTCAGGAGTGATCATGATCTCTTCGCCCCATTGACCTGCACCGGTGCCAAGGATGGGTTCGTTAACGAGGCTCGCCTCCAGGAAGGAACGGAATCCAGACGGCTGCCAGCCAAAAGCGGGGATGGAGCCGATGACGTATCCCGTCGTTTCTTTGACTACTTCCGGCGCGGCCATCTTGATGTTACGCGATCCGATCGCTTTTTTGAGATTCCCTGAAATTGCATTTTGATCGCCACCCAACATGACCAATACATGCTCGCCGGTATCCATTTGAAAGATAAGAGTTTTGACGGCCTGTCTTTCGGAAAAACCAAGCACGCGCGCCACGTTTGCCGCGCCCTTTTCGGTTTCGGGCGGAAAACTTTTGCGTTCGTATGGAATGCCATGTTGATCAAGATAGAGATGAGAGGAGAGATTCATGATTTTCCCAGGACGTCCTTTACCCATTCTTCATGTGCATTGATATTGTAACCAAAATCCGCCGCCATCAGCAGGTCACGCCAATCCATTCGCGCCTCATCGATAGCCTTTAATAGCCTGAGCACATTTCCTCTGCTTATTTTGATCGCGGCAAATCGGATGCGTTCCATGTCATATTCGTCATGATGTTCGCAAGAAGGCAGGTTGTCCCCACACTCCTCCTCCAGCCATTGGGTTGCTTCGGCTATATTTTTTGGGCTAAAGAATAATTCGACCAATTGCTTTGTGCGCGGGCTGAGTCTGACTGCCATAATGTTACCTCAGGATGAATCCATCTTTGAGCGGGTCTTTCGGGTTGATCCAAAGTTCATTTCTTCCGATGATGTGTGCCTGCCCTTGCACTTCAGGAATGATGGCAGTGTAGGTGCCAAATGTTGTTTCTCGAACAACCTTACCCGCGAACTTACTGCCGATGATACTCTCGATGACAATTGATTGATTCGCCTTGATTTCCCCGCGGCGGTAATGGATCGCCAAGCGACCGCTGACGCCGGTGCCTGTGGGACTCCGATCCACTTCACCCTCTGCGAAGATACACACGTTCTGGCTGTGTGAACCTTGTTGTGTTGGAGCACCAATAAAAATAGTTCCATAAAGAAATCCCAAATCTTTTTCAAAAGGATGCACAATGGGTTTGTTTTTCATCACAGCGTTTTTGATCGCCATTCCTTTTTCGATTAGCGGACGATAATCTTTGGGTGTACAGGTGACGTCGACATCGCTTGCATTGACATAGGCGTAGAACGCGCCGCCGAATGCCAGATCGTATCTCACTTTTCCCAATTCGGGCACATCGACCATTTCATTCAGCGCGGCGACAAAGGATGGAACATTGTGGAACGAGACGCTCCTGACATGATCATGTTCAATATGTGCGTAGGCAGTGATCAACCCCGCTGGGCTGTCAATCTTAATCGTTGTAGTTGGGGAAACAATCCGCATCATTCCCGTTTCAAGTACGACCGTTACAATGCCGATGATGCCATGTCCACACATGGTGCTAAAGCCTTCGTTATGGATGAACAGGATTCCAAAATCTGCAGCAGGTGTTACAGGCGGTGTAAGGATGCAGCCGTACATGTCGGGGTGCCCGCGCGGTTCCCACATTAACGCGGTGCGTAAATTGTCGTAATGTTCTTTTGCATAACGTCTGCGTTCGAGGATCGTGCTCCCTTTCAATTCAGGGAAGCCATCCACGATCACGCGGAAGGGTTCGCCGCCTGTGTGTGCATCGATGGTTGTTATTTTGAGCCAATCGGATGGGGGCGTAAAGTTCAATGCCGACTCAAATTTAAGCATTCGTGTTTTCCTTTATTGTTGAACTACGATAATTCCTTCATCGTCAATTTCAATTTGATCGCCTGTTTGTAAGCTTGCAAAATCTGATTCTGAAACGGCAACCAATGGCAATGGCTGGGCATAGAGTTCATCCGCGACGATGGATGCGAGCGCGAAGAAAAAATCCGTTGAGGTGGTGATGATGGCACTGGGCGCAGTCTTCGCGCGAATGGCTTCCAGTAAAACAGCGGTGGTTGTAGATGAGCCGCGTGAGAATGGAATGGCAAGCACTCTTCCTTTTGCATTTGACCCCGAAAGCGGATGCCTGCGATCAGTGATCTCGCCGCTCTTCCAATCATAACCACCCCAGAACGAAAGCGGTTCGCTGCTCACAAGCGCCACTCCTTTTGCTGGACCCGCGATGATCGGCTTTCCGGAGATGGTCAGTTTTGCCATAACGAATCATCCCGTATGACCTTGCCTTCAATAGCAGAATTAACACAATCTTTCAAACTGCCGAACGCAATTTTTCTTTCGAGCAAGCCCGGCGCATAGTAAGCGAACTTTGCAGAGTTGGTCATCA
>JAXIPJ010000154.1:0-2372 GCA_045402985.1 Anaerolineales bacterium | reverse complement strand
GGCGAGCTGCGCTGGTCGCGCGCTCCCAAGATGGCCCGCGAGCATGCGGAGGCCATCGCCGAGATGCGCGCCCTCTTGCGTGAGCGCGGCATCTTGAGAAACCGCGACTTTGAGATGGCGGCCCGCACTCGAACGCAAAATTATCGCGGCCGCAAAGACAGTGCATTGGCTTTGTACTACTTGTGGATCACTGGCGAAGTCATGACGCACCACCGGGAGGGCTTCGAACGCGTCTATGCACTCACCGAAGCGGTCGCCCCGGCCCACCTGATTCGTGAAAACGACGGAGCCGAAACGGACCGCTTCTTGGTCAAAAAGGAAGTCAGCTTCTCCGGTCTCTCGCGGCCGGGCGCATTAGATACGTTTCTACGTGGACTGCCACATGGCAATGCCTACAAGAAGGTCACTGAAGATCTGCTCGCTGATGGCGAAATCATCGAGGTAAAAGTTGAAGGCTGGAAGGCGGTGCACTACGCGCTGACTAGCGACACGAAGCTACTACGTGACTTGATCGCAGGGCGGGTACCCAAGGCTTGGACGCCGTTGGAGACGACCACGACCGAAGAGGTCATCTTCCTTGGCCCATTCGATCAAACCGTCGCCCGCGGGCGCGCCAAAGTTGTATTTGGCTTCAACTACGTGTTGGAAATATACAAGCCTGCGCACCAACGCAAGTTCGGCTATTACGCCCTGCCGATCTTGTGGGGCGACCAGTTCGTTGGCCGCTTCGACAGCAAACTCGACCGGACGACCAACACGTTCGTCATCCTGGGCTTGTGGTTGGAAAATAAGGCCCTCGCCAAAGATGAGGCATTTGCGGAGGCATTGGCTCGCGGGTTTGCCCGATTCGTTACTTTTCTCGGTGCGAGCAAACTGGATGCAAAAGCGATTCGCGAACCGCTGCTGCGCCGACGCGTAGCAGCGAGCTAACACGGCGTGCAGCCCCGCCAACCCTGGATTCGGCGACTCATTCCAAGGGCAGATCAATACTACTTTGGAGGAAACATCTATGGCCAAGCAACCCGAGTTTAGCAAGTATCTACCCTTGGAGGAGTGGTTTCGCAAGCAGCCGACTACGGTAGAACAGATCGAGATGACTTTTGACCAAGTCGAAGCGATTCTGGGAACCCCATTGCCTGCATCGGCAACAAAGCTGACAACCTGGTGGACAAATGTCCAACCCAAGATTCAGAGTCATCGCACGGCCTGGCTTAACAATGGTTGGATGGTGGCGGAATTTGACCAACAAGCCAGGTGGGTAAGATTTGTGCGAGCTTGACCCTGGAAGTAGATAATGCTTGCTTTAGTATTTAAAACGCGCCCAACACCGACTGCACCTGACCGCCTTCCCCTCCGCTACGCTTCGGGGACGCCGTGGGTACGGCGGCGTAAAATCCGCGAAATAGCGTGCTATTATGGCTTTGGCGTCTCGCGTATCCTGGCGGCAGGTGAGCCATTCCGTTCGGCGGTTCCTTCATATACATTTACAAAAAACGGAGAGTTGTATTGATTGACAATGAGTTAGTCAAAAAAGCACATATTCTATTAGACGAGGAAGAATCAGCCGACCGCTTTTCTGGAGCCGTGCTTATCGCCCATGATAACCAGCCAATTCTGACGACTGCACGCGGTTACGCGATTCATCCTGAAGTATTGCGCAACCAGCTCAACACTAAATTTAACATTGCTTCCGTCACCAAAATGCTCACAGCAGTAGCAGTAATGCAATTGGTAGCAAATGGGAAACTAGAACTTCATGTGCCAATCGCGATATACAACCGCGACCTGCCACATGCTGACCAAATTACGATTCATCAACTCTTAACACATACTGCAGGGTTTGATGAATATTGGAATGACGCCTATCGGGCCGCACGCTCTGACTTACGCACAATAGCCAACTATCTAAAATTATTTGCCGATACGCCTCTTGAATTTCCACCTGGGACACGCCATCATTATGGTAATTCTGGCTATGTCATACTTGGAGCGTTGATTGAGCAGGTTACGGGAATTTCATACTACGAATATATGCGACGAGAAATTTTTCAGCTGGTGGGCATGAAAGATACTGACTTTCACGAGATGGACTTACCTATTACAAATTGTGCAGTTGGGTATACCCGCGAAAATTGGTTTGGACCGATTGATGGACAACTTCGCAATAATCATTTTATATATGGAGTTAAAGGCAGTCCTTCTGAGCATTGTTTTTCCACAGTGCATGATCTTTTTCTCTTCTTCGAAGCACTCCAGTCTCAACGCTTGCTAGATACTTACCACACGGAACTTTGTTTTACCCCACATGCTTCAGCGGAACAATCAGGTGTAAGTTATGGTTATGGCTTTCATATTATTGACGATGGGAAGCA
>JAXIPJ010000261.1:0-6172 GCA_045402985.1 Anaerolineales bacterium | reverse complement strand
TTTCAACACGCCGCAAAAGCAATGGGGTTCGCCCCTCAACAGTGCGTTGTAATTGATGACAGCAATATAGGCATTGAGGCTGCATTAGCCGCGAAAATGTTCGCCCTACAATATCGACCAAACGAAGATTGCCCTAGGTTTCCTGGCGCAATTACATTTAGCGATATGTCGGAGATTCCAAAATTAATGGGTAACTTTGGATAAAATGCCCAACAAAGCCCCGCTTCTCGGGATCTACGACGTGCAATAGACAGGTGGGATTCATCGCCATTTTGAGCAATTTTCCCCGGCCTGAACCGCCGGGACAGGCTGGCTTCGTTTTTTTTCTGCTCCGAAGCAGAGTCCACGCCCGCCCACCTGCAGGTACCCCGTGAAGAGCACACGGGGCAGGCCGCAAACCGTTTGGGCGGTCGGTAGTGTCCTAATTTGAAACGCAAAAAATTTTATTTGTGGTAGGAGCGCTATGAGTTAGGGAATGTAAGGCTGAAAGCTGCTAAAAATCGTGCCGATAAACATCCCAAGTCCCACACCGCTGAGAAACAGAAATAATGCCTTCAACTCTGGCTTCTTGATTACAAAGTATAGAATTGAACTCAAGAAAAAAATCATAAAACCCCATGAGCTTATATCTGGCATGATAACCTCATTTGCATGTCAGCCTCCGTAGTCGTTCGCAATTGAAGCCCGTACAGCGTCCCGGAAGTGCGCCGGGATAATGCACCCGACCCCCGGAAGAGCACACGGGGCAGGCCGCACCCCGTTCGGCACAACCACCATGTAATCCACCAGAGGCGGAGCTACACTTGCACTTGGCGTATATGCACGGGTGACCCCACGCGTGCAAGGTGGATTAACTTATACCCAAACTTTCGATGCCGAAAACCGATTAATTCTGTTGTAGTTAGCAGGCAGACCCCGCAGTTTATTCGTAATGGCAATAGTATCCTGGTCAAGAAAATCAAGCTCGATGGGAGCAGGACAAGGAATGGAATTGGATTTATGACTTGTCACAAAGGCGGGTTATCCAGCCTTATCCCGTGACCACGCACGGTAACAATGTATTGATGGGTTGGGTCGAGGGCGGCGAGGCGGTCGCGCAGGCGGCGGATCAATGCATCCAAGGCCTGGTCTGAGACGCCGGCGGCCTGGTCATCACCCCAGACGACAGTAACAAGATCGGGCCGGGTAACAACCTGTCCCTTGCTTTCATAGAGCAGCCATAACATTTTGAATTGTTGCGCCGAGAGCGGCGGGTTGAGTTGCTGTTGTTTCACCCAAACGAGACGTGATTTCTGATCCATCATCAAACGGCCGGGCTTGCCGCCCTCCAGCAAAGGCATGGTTGCATCTGAAGTAAGAAAGAGAAATTGCTGCGCCAGCGCCACCGATAGCAGATCGCCATCCTGCAATACAACGGGGGAAGTTAAGGTAACCCCGTTGTGATGCGTCCCGTTCTTGCTCCCCAGATCCTCAAATATGACGCCCTCAGGAGTTGGCGTGAGACGCGCATGAAAGCGCGAGATCTGACGGTCCGCGACGACGATGTCACAGGTTGGCTCGCGCCCAAGCACAATTGTTTGACTCAGCGGCCAGCGTTGGCCCTTAAGAGGTCCCTCTTGTGCCACGAGTAATGGATAATCTTCCTGTATTTTATTCATGAAGTTCCCAACAAGCAGTTTGTCATTGCGAGCCGCGCACAGCGTGCCTCATAATGACAATTTCAAGTTTGTGTATAATCCAACTGGCAGTATAATACCGCTTGTTGCATAAATTACTAAACTTTCGGATGAAATTACAAGCAAAAATAAATACTGGTTTAGAGATCCATGCGGCACTTGGTAATATAGCATAAACACGCGTTTCTGTGCAGAACCAACGCCGAAACAAAATTGCCGGATGCGCGAAAAGCCAATGATGTTCCAAAAGGAGAATGGTGCTCCCACCCCTCAAAAGCGGGGAGGTCTTGCGCGGGCGCTACAAGATCCGTGAGCGGATCGGTCAGGGCGGAATGGGTTCCATCTATCTGGCCGATGACACCCGCCTCAAGGGTCGCGAATGCGCTCTGAAGGAAGTCGAATACGACCGCGCCCTCCCGGAAAAAATTCGAGATGAAGCCCGCGATCAATTCCTGCGCGAGGCCACTGTGTTGGCGCGTCTCGATCACCCCAACCTGCCAAAGGTCTCTGATTTCTTCTCGCATGGTGCCCGTGACTATCTCGTAATGGATTATGTGCCAGGCAGCGACCTGCGCACGTTGATGATGCAGGCTCGCCGAAATAAAAAATTTCTGCCAGAAAAGGAAGTTCTGGCATGGGCCGAACAAATCTCGAACGCCCTCACATTTTTGCACATGCAGGATCCACCCATTGTGCACCGCGATCTTAAACCCAGCAACCTGAAACTCATGCCGCAGGGCCTGATCAAACTTGTGGATTTTGGTCTGGTCAAGATTCTGGCGCCAGAGGAAATCACGATCACCATCATTCAAGGACAAGGCACTGCGCTTTATACGCCGCTCGAGCAATATGGCGGCAGTGATTCACATACCGATATTCGTTCTGACATCTATTCGTTCGGGGCCACGCTTTATCATCTGCTCACGAACGAATCCCCGGCGGATGCACGCAAACGCTTCCTTCAACCAGACAGTTTGGTGCCATTACGACAGGTTAACCCAGCTATTGCCCCGCGCACCGAAAGAGCTGTGTTATGGGCCATGTCTCTGCACCCTGATGAACGACCTTCTTCGATTGATGAATTCCGTCAATCACTGCTGGGCTCTCGTGAAATTCCATTGCTCCCGATCCCCGGTCGGCGCGAACGCCCCCGACCTGTTTTGGATTATTTATCAAATCAGCCCGAAGCCACATTGGCATGGGGCGCGACGGTCTTATTACTGCTTAGTCTGCTGGCAACGCTGGTTCGCTGAAGAATTGCATCCAGATCCAGGCAGACAGCGCTCCCAACGTTTCACCGATAAACGTCATCAACAAGACACCCACTGCGCCCGCGCCAGAGGCGACCCATTCTGCCGCGCCTGGCATTCCCAGTGCTAGATAGTTGTATGCTACCAGCCCACCCACAAAGCAGCACAATGCCCAGCGCAATCCCCAGCGTGGCGTAACGATGCGGCTCACTGCCCAGAACATCAACAACGCGCCGCCAAAGACTGCCAAAAGCGCCAGCAGCCAAGCTCCGACACGCGGATACCCTTCAGGCGTCACCAGGTCATTTTCAGGAATTGCTGTAGAAGTTGGCAATATGGGTGTTGTAGGCGTAGCGCTAGGCATAGGAACCACGACCGTCACCGCCGCGCCTTCGTTGGAAGAATCGAATTGCAGCAGCCCGGAATTTACCGCCAGTTCACTGATCACGCTTATTTGAACCTTGCCAGGTTTATTTATGTCGAAAGAGGCGCGTGCAATGCCAGCCACTGTCTCTGCTTCGATCTGTTGGAAGATCTCGCCGCTTTCTTCGCGCGTACTCATTGTAAAACGCGCAATGGTCCTATCCGGGACGATATGCTGATTGTGATCCAGTATCGGCCCCGCGCGGACTGAGATCGTGTCACCGATGCGATAGAGAGGGATGGGCGTTGGCTCCACCGTGGCAGGCGTGGCTGTAGCTTCGACAGCAGGTGTGGCTTCGCTGGTGGGCGTTGGAATCAGCGAGATGTCTTCATCCATTAGCGGAATGACCTGCGCGGGGTCCGGAGAGGTCTGCGTGATCAGGTCATACTCTATTGCAGGAATCGACACTGGTGAGTCGCCCAGCAAAGGCACTTGAGGCTGAAATAGCAAACGCGCCGCCATTTCCACAAAAGCGGGTTGTTTGCTATAGAGCGCATAATAAGCCGTTAGCTTCGAAATATCCGTTGCATCCAGGTAGTACGGAGCCGTGAACGCCAACAGGATCACATTCTTGTTACGAATCAGGGTTGGCCGTTCAGAGAAGAAACGGCGCAACAAAGCAATTTGGCCGTCGCTGACGTCGGTGAGGGAAATCACCAGCCAGTCGGCGCTGCTCAAAAACGATTCAATATCGGTCGTGGTTTCGCCATTCAGCATCAACTCAAGTTCTGTGAACGGGAAAGAATTCATGCGGCTGGCAAAGATCTGGGCACTGCCAGTGGGTCCATACAAGCTGACCACAACCTTCTGAAGCGCGTCCGCGGGCATGGCATCATATTGGAGGCAACCACCACATTGTTTATAGCTGGAAGTATCCGTAAGAAAGACAATACGGTCACCCTGATTCGGTGGGGCGGGTAATACTGTGCTCAAGTCCTGCGCAGCCGGGCTGATGAGGGTAGCCGCATTCCGCGCGACTTCAAACACTGCTTGTTGAGATGAACCCAGGTCCGCTAGGCCATTAGCAGGAGTGCGAACATTATCGACTGTAAACAGATCATACATGCGGAATTTTTGGGCCAGTACTCTCGTGACTGCAGCATCGACGCGCCGTGCAAAATCAGCATCATTTCGATAGACCTGAGCAAAAAAATCAAGGATCTCAATGGTAGTGTTATGTGTATCTCCATCGACCGTATCAGAGGTGATATTACCCAGATATAGAAGGTCGTTGCCTGCCAGGAAGGCATCCTGCGCCACCAAACGCGGTGAGAAGTTTTCGCCACCCTGTGAATAGAAATCACGTACTGCCTGGCTGCCTAGAGCATCACTGACGATCAAGCCGCCGTTCTCACGCCAGGCCGCAAATTCAGGTAACGCAATGATCGCAGGCAGCGCGACCTGATCGAAACTGACGGGTCGGGTCGTTGCCCGAATGTTTCCCTGAAACCCCTGATAGCGGATATGTGAAACAAGCAGGCCATCCGCAAGACTGGCAGGCTCTGTAGAATTTGTTACAGCAAAAAACGGAGGCAGTTCGATCTGCTTTAACTGCTCAAGCGATTTGCGAACCGTGGCAATTTCCTGCTCAGGCAGGCGGTCTGAACTGCCGCGCCCGGGGAAATGCTTGGCGACCACCATCATGCGCGCATTACTGCCTGTGTGCAATCCTGCAATGTAGGAACGCCCCATTTCACCGACCCAGAATGGATCACCGCCAAAGACGCGCGTGCCCAGGTCAATTTGCGCGGACGGGTTGGGTGACTCCACCACATCCAGCGAAGGGCCAAGAAATAAATTGAAACCCAGGGCGCTCAATTCGCTGCCGAGCACTGCGCCCATCTGTTGGGCCAGTTCCGGGTTCCAGGTTGCACCGATGGCCATTTCATTTGGCAATGCTGTCATTCCATTTAATATCTGATCGTTCGGGGCTCCATCGCCTTCCTGTGAGACGCCGATAAATAAAGGCACGTAAGTATTTTGGTCAGGCAGGGACGATGATGTCGTTGCTTCCCATTCCAGATCCTGCAAGGCATTGATGAGCTGATGTGCACCCGTCACTGTATCCTGCTCGGCGATGAAGTTATCGTTGCCTGCCTGTAACACCACTCCACCGATATGATGATTGCTGATGAGATCACGGATCTGTGATTCAGCCGATATATCTGTGCCGCGAAACGTGACCAGGAACAATTGTCCCACGCGTTCTTCGGGTGTCATAGCATTGAGCACATCTTCAATCTTTGAAGCAGGGACGGGCGTTTGGGCACGCGCGGCAGGCAAAGGTCCAAGTAAAGAGGCGCCCACGGTTAATAGAGTCAGCCATCGGAAAATAGTCAGTTTCTTCATCTGCCTGCCTCGCGCACTTGCACAGCCAGCTGCGGGTCATCCGTGAAAATCGCATCCACACCCCAATTGAAAAGTCGGCGCATATCCTGCGCGGCGTTGACCGTCCACACGTGCACGCGTCGATTGAGGCGATGCACACGCTGAATCTGCTGACGCGTTGTATTATTAAAATGCGGATGTAGTGCCTGATATTTGCCGAACGCAAATCCAAAGGAACGCGCCCACGCACCGAGCACGCCATTAAAGGCAAGCAATCCACTCGGGACCTCGGGCAGGTAACCGCGCGCCTTTGAGAGATTCAGGGCGAAGAAAGATGAAAACATGACGCGTTTCTGCAGTTCGAACTTTTTGACCAGCATGCAAACAGCCTCAACAAGATGATCGCGCGGCGAATTGTAGTTTGTCAACTCGATATTGATGAAGGTACGCCTCCCCACCGCTTCGAAGACTTCTTCCAAAGTTGGGATCTTTTC
>JAXIPJ010000203.1:0-27850 GCA_045402985.1 Anaerolineales bacterium | reverse complement strand
GATGGTCCATTCGCTGAGGCGAAAGAGGCGGTCGTGGGCTTTGCGCTGGTCGAAGCCAAATCAAAGGAAGAAGCGATTGAATTCTCGCGGCGCTTCTGGCAGGTCGCCGGTGACGGCGCAGGCGAGATTTACGAAGTGTTTGGCGGGTAACTCGCGAGAGCCAAAGAGCCTTACCGCTAAGAACGCGAAGGTTTTTAAAAGATTTTCTTTGCGCTCTTAGCGTACTTAGCGGTTCAAAAATTGCCATGGCAACCCCTGATATCCATCGCACCATTGATGCAGTCTGGCGGATCGAATCCGCCAGACTCATCGCGAGTCTTACGCGCATCGTGCAAGATGTGGGACTTGCGGAGGATCTTGCGCAGAGTGCGCTCGTTGCTGCGTTGGAGCAATGGCCCCACTCCGGCATTCCAGATAAACCCGGCGCATGGCTGATGGCAACCGCTAAACATCATGCCATTGACCAGATCCGACGAAATATCCGTCTCGAACGCAAGACAGAGGAAATGGGCCGTGACCTTGAGATCGAACAGGAACTGGGCGTTCCAGAGCTGGATGTGGACTCAGACGAAGATATGGGGGATGACCTCCTGCGACTCATCTTCATCGCCTGCCATCCTGTTCTCTCGAAGGAAGCCCGCCTCGCTCTGACCCTGCGCCTGCTTGGTGGACTAACGACCGACGAGATTGCCCGCGCCTTTCTCGTCCCCGAGCCGACCATTGCACAACGTATCGTCCGCGCCAAGCGGACTCTCTCCGAAGCGCAAGTCCCGTTTGAAGTGCCAGTGGGGAGCGAACGTGAGGCGCGGCTATCATCCGTGTTGGAAGTGATCTATCTGATCTTCAATGAAGGCTACTCCGCAACCTCCGGCGATGATTGGATGCGCCCTGTGCTGTGCGAAGACGCGCTCCGTCTTGGTCGCATCCTCGCAGAACTCGTTCCCAATGAAGTGGAAGTTCACGGACTCGTTGCGCTGATGGAAATTCAAGCCTCCCGTTTACGTGCACGCGTCGGACCTTCCGGCGAGGCGATTCCCTTACTTGAACAAAATCGCGGGCGCTGGGATCAGCTTCTCATCCAACGTGGTTTCGCAGCCTTGTTGCGCGCTGATGCAGTCGGCGGCGCACTTGGGCCGTATAGGTTGCAAGCCGCCATCGCCGCCTGTCATGCGCAGGCGCGCACTCCCGAAGCGACAGACTGGGAACGCATCTCCGCGTTGTATGATGCACTTGTACAACTTACACCATCGCCCATTGTGGAATTGAATCGTGCCGTTGCAGTATCGATGGCGTTCGGTCCCGCCGCGGGGCTCGAGATCGTTGATACGTTGACTACAGAACCATCTCTCAAGTCTTATCACCTCCTCCCGAGTGTGCGCGGAGACCTCCTTGCAAAGCTGGGTCGTTTTAATGAAGCTGGTGAAGAGTTCAAACGCGCGGCGTCTCTCACACGCAATACGCGCGAACGCGAGTTACTTCTCGAACGCGCTGCGGCCGTGATGAAAGGATAATCAATTTGAACTACACTGTTCTAAACAAAGACGAATTACCAAGTGATGGAAATACTTATGAATTTGAGGGCCTCCATTTTCAAGATACCGGAGTCTCGTTTATTTGGGTGGACATGCCTACAGGTGGCAGCGTGCGATACCATAAGCATCCCTACAAAGAGATCTTTATCATACAGGAAGGGATATCCACCTTCACGGTTGACACCACCACACTGGAAGCTGTTGCAGGGCAGATCGTAATTGTCCCCGCGGACGTGCCTCACAAATTCGCGAACAACGGTGATGGACAACTGAAGCAAATTGACATTCACGTTAATAGGGAGTTCATCACAGACTGGCTTGAGGATTGAACGCCGTTTCTGTAGTCACCCTTAAAGCTTGACATAGTTATGGGATCTGACTCACATCATACGGCGTCACTTGATAGACGTAGTAATTCAACCAGTTCGAATACAATAAATTTGCATGCCCACGCCAGCGGACGTTCGGCGTTTGGGTTGGGTCATTGTTGGGATAATAATTCTGCGGGACGTGGATGGGTAATCCTTTATTTACGTCGCGGTCATATTCTGCTTTGAGTGTGAACGGATCGTATTCCGAGTGACCCGTGATGAAGAGGTGGCGTCCATCTTTTGTGCCGACGATGTAGATGCCAGCCTCATCTGATTCAGCAAGGATCTGAAGATCGTCTACCTTCTCCACATCTGCGCGGCGGATCTCAGTATGGCGGGAGTGTGGAGCGAGGAAAATGTCGTCGAAGCCGCGCAGCAGGCTTTCGGTCCGAGATAGGATGTGATGCTCATAGACTCCAAACATCTTGTGGGGAAGGTCATACTTTGGGATGCCGTAGCGATGATAGAGCCCAGCCTGCGCTCCCCAGCAAATATGAAATGTTGATTCAACGTTCGACTCGGCCCAATCCAGGATGCGAGTCAGTTCATCCCAATACTCCACTTCTTCAAATGGCATTTGCTCCACGGGCGCGCCGGTGATAATGAGACCATCAAATTTTTCATGGTGGATATCGTTGAAGGTGAGATAGTGATTGAGCAAATGCTCCGCGTCTGTGTTTTTTGATTCGTGCGTAGCTGTGTGAAGCAGAGTCACTTCCACTTGAAGCGCAGAGTTGGAAAGCAGTCGCAGGAGCTGCGTTTCGGTCGTGATCTTGGTTGGCATCAGGTTGAGTATCGCAACACGCAGCGGACGGATATCCTGATGAACTGCGCGCTCTTCATCCATAATGAAAATATTTTCGCGTTCAAGAGTCGCACGTGCGGGCAATGTGGTGGGAATTTTTACGGGCATGGTTTTTAAAGGGTGAATGATGAATTATGAATGATGAAATTAGGCATTACGATTTCTCTTGGCTGTTTTTACAGATGTTACAAAGATTGCGGTCAATTCATCATTCTCTTTCTGTAGATTAGCGAGCTGTTCGGCAGGCATAATTTTGCTTTCGGCAAAGTCTGAAACAACTTAATGATACGTAACGCATACATCTTGGTTCGATTCCTAAGATCAGTTGGGTCGTGCGGCATGTTTGTTCCTCATTCATCAATCTGAATTCATCATTGGTTAAGCGCCTGATCAATATCCCAGAGGATGTCTTCGATATCCTCCAGTCCTATGGACAGACGGATGAAATCGGGGCTGACGCCTGCGGCTTTTTGTTCTTCATCTGAGAGCTGCGAGTGCGTGGTACTGGCAGGGTGAATTGCAAGTGACTTGGCATCACCAAAATTTGCAACATGACTGAATAACTTTAGATTGTCAATAAATTTTGCGCCTGCTTCCCGCCCACCTTTGACTCCGAAACCCAGCACTGCGCTTGAGCCTTTAGGTAGATATTTTTGAGTACGTGCATAATCAGGATGATTTGGCAAGCCGGAATGCGTGACCCAGCTCACTTTGGGATGATCACTTAAATATTCAGCGACAGACTGGGCATTCTTTGAATGGCGCTCCATGCGCAGGGATAAAGTCTCCAGGCCTTGCAGGAACAACCATGAATTGAACGGAGATTGTGTCGCGCCAAGGTCCCGCATAATGCCTGCGCGTGCTTTTGAAATAAAAGCCAACGGGCCAAAGTCATCGGCATACACCACGTCATGATAGGAAGGGTCAGGAGTATTGAAATTCTTATGACGTGTGCTTTTCCCCCAGTTGAATTTTCCGCTATCTACGATCACACCGCCAAGCGACGTGCCATGTCCACCAATATATTTGGAAGTGGAATGAGTAATGATGTGCGCGCCCCATTCAAATGGACGACATAAATAAGGTGTGGCAGTTGTATTGTCTATCATCAATGGGATATGAAATTCTTCCGCGATCTTTGCCACTTCTTCCAGTGGAAAAATATTACCGAATGGGTTGCTGATGGTCTCACCATAAATGATTTTTGTATTAGGTTGAATGGCACGCCGAAAGTTTTCCGGGTCAGAGGGGTCCACCAAAGTCACTTTAATCCCCAAACGTGGAAAGGTGAAGTTGAATTGGCTAACCGTACCTCCATATAAACTTGCAGAGGAAACAATATGATCGCCTGCCTCACAGATCGCAAAGATGGCTGTCATTTGCGCGGCATGGCCTGAACTGGCCTCCAAGGCGCCCACTCCGCCTTCAAGGTCTGCGATTCGTTGTTCAAAAATATTTGAGGTGGGATTGGAAATGCGAGTGTAAATATGCCCGGTCTCCTGCAATGCAAATAGACGCGCGGCGCGGTCTGTGCTTTGCAGGTCATACGCCGTAGTTTGATAGATCGGCACCGCGCGGCTTCCCGTTGTTGTTTCGGGATCGTATCCTGAATGCACTTGCCTGGTGGCGAAACCAAATTGATGTTCTGTTTTGGACATGGAACTCTCCTTGACTGTGATTATCCGCTCATCAGAAGAGATTTTCTCACACCAATCCTCTCCCGGTGGAGACGGAACTCCTTCCGAATCTGAGAAGGGCTGGAGATGAGGGCAAAAAAACAACCTCTTCTGAAAGTACAAGAAGAGGCATCTGCGACGATTCCATCCTCTCATCTTCCAGTGTTTGAATGGCAATTACCATTCAGCTGTCGGAGTTGGCACCATAACCTTCGTTTGGTTGCCGAGACTTCAAAGGGCCGTTCCCTCAGTCTCTCTGGATAAGAGCGAATATTTAATTGAGCATTTTATACCATAGCGTAAGTCGGATTGTCAATCCGACCTACAATAAATTTTCATTCACCAGCAGCTCAGCGTTATAGATCGACCCGCCTGCAGCGCCACGGATCGTATTATGTGAAAGCACAACAAATTTAAGATCAAGAATGGGATCGCGCCTTACGCGGCCGACTACAGTTGTCATGCCTTTGCCGGTTAACCGGTCAAGCCTTGGCTGAGGACGATCCGCTTCACTCCGCACCTCGATAACTGGTCGCGGACTCGACGGCAGTTCTCTGGCGGAGAGAGGTGCAGCATAATCGCGTAATGCTTGTATGGCAACTTCAGGCTCAACAGTTTTTCCTAATTCCACACTTGCACAAACAGTATGTCCGTCGATTACAGCAACTCGATTCGTGTGTGCGCTGAATTTGATATCCGCCAAATCAATTTTGTCCCCATTCAATTTCCCAAGCATCTTGCGCGGTTCCCATTCCACTTTTTCCTCCTCGCCGCCATTACCGACATTGGGAATGACGTTATCCATGATATCCAGCGACGAAATACCCGGATAGCCCGCACCCGAAAGAGCCTGCAACGAAACAGCGAAAACTTTCTTCACGCCGAACGCGTCATCCAGTGCCTTGAGCGCGATCGTGAGGCCGGTGCTTGTGCAATTCGGATTTGTGGTGATGCATCCGCTCCAGCCGCGATCGAGGCGTTGTTGTTTGACGAGATGAATATGATCTGCATTGATCTCAGGCAGCAACAGTGGGACATGCTCGCCGCGTCGATATGAAGAAGCATTGGAACAAACTGCCATGCCTGCATGAGCAAATTGTGGCTCAAGATCTTTGGCAATTTCATTATGCAATGCCGAGAAAACGATCCTGGCTTGAACAGCTTCAGTCGTGGCTGGGACAACGATCATATCTCTGGCATACCAGGGCATTGGAGTGTCGAGTACCCAGCGCGCGGCATCTGAATATTTTTGCCCCACAGAACGATCAGACGCGGCAAGCGCCACGACCTTGAACCACGGATGATCATCCAGCAGGGAAATAAAACGCTGACCGACAGAACCTGTCGCACCGAGCACTGCCACGGGGATTTGAGATGACGACATGCTAAACTCCTTAAGGATGAAGAACGATGGAGGATGAAAAACGTATACAGGTACAGACGTAGACACGTAAAAATATGTTTGACCTACATACCTGTTTACTTGTGTATCTGACTACTTTCCACGATTAATTCATGCAGCGCCTTCACAGCGACTTCCGTATCCTTTGTCTCGACCACCATACTGATCGAAACATCCGACGAGCCGTGTGCGATCGCTAGCACATTGATATTGTTATCTCCAAGCTTGCTGAATATCTGACCCGCGACTCCGGGTGTGTTGCGTGTGCCTGAACCAACCGCCGTAATGATGGCAACTTCCTCAGTTGCCCAGACACGGTCAATATCACGTTCGGAGAGTTCCAGGGCAAAATTCTTTTGCAGGGCATCCAGGACTTGATTTGCGGACTCGGTCGGCACGGCAAAACAAATGGACTGTTCCGAGGAAGCCTGCGTAATGAGCGGAACACTTGTCCCCGTGGAAGCCACTGCGCCAAACGCGCGTGCCGCCACGCCAGGGACGCCTAGCATACCGCGCCCTTCGATGGTCACAAGTTTTTGTTTTCGGATGGCAGTCACAGCTTTGATGACTTGATCGCCTTTGTTGGCTTTGCCGTTGGAATGTCCGTTTGCGGTGAGGCGCGTGCCCGGGTGAGATGGATTGAACGTGTTGCAAATGCGGAGCTTGATACCCGCTTCCACAACAGGGCGGATGGTTTTCGGATGCAGAACTTTTGCCCCGTAATACGCGAGTTCAGCGATTTCGCCGTAGCTAATCTCAGGTAAAGTCTTTGCTTCTTTCACAATACGTGGATCTGTGGTCATCACACCGTCCACGTCTGTCCAGATCCAGACCTCGTCCGCGGGTAAGACGGAACCGATGATCGCGGCTGAATAGTCGCTGCCGCCGCGTCCCAGCGTGGTGATGACTCCCTCAGGTGTTGCACCAATAAAGCCAGTGGTGATCGGAATAATTCCTTCATCCATTAATGGATTCAAAATGCCGCGCGTCTTTTCGGTTGTGATCTTTAGATCAGGGTGGGCGTTCTGGTAATGTGCATTGGTAATGACAAATTCACTGGACTCAACTGCCTGGGCTTTTACCCTCGCATCGTTGACAATCGCCGTCAACAATCGCAGACTCATTCGTTCACCAAGCGATGCCACCGCATCCAACGCACGCGGACTGGCTTCGCCCAGTACAGCCATCGCTTTGCATAGATCAACAAATGAAAGGATCAATGCATTGATCTCTGCTTTCGTCTCTGCGCGCAATTTCTCATCTTTGATGAGCGCGTCCGCAGCGGCGGAGTGTTTTTCTCTGAGCGTGGACTCTGCATTCGAAAGCGTATCCACTTTCCCCTGCGCAGCGAACGTGGCAGAGTCCAGTAAGAGATTAGTGACGCCAGACATTGCAGAGGTCACAACGACAACGCGGCTCCAATCCTTTTTTGCACCTTGTATGATCTGCGTCGCGCTAACGAGCGCATCCACAGAGCCCACTGATGTACCTCCAAATTTCATCACAAGCGTTTGTTTTTCTGGCATATCATTCTCCTTAGTTGCTTCTTGCTTTCGCGCTGAGCGGAGCGTTAGCGAAGTCGAAGCGGGGTAACAAAAACGCCCCACGTTTCCGTGAGGCGTTGTGTGTTTTGAGAGTACCTTGTTTGTTGGCTACTTCTATCCATGCACAAATGCCTCACGGTGAAGACCGGAGGTAGTTGTGGTCATGGTCATGGAGAAGTGGGCCGAGTTCATGTTGGGCAATATTCTATGCGAGAGTGGAGAAGAGGTCAAGAGGGAGAATTTTATTCCGAGATTGAATACTCCCAAATTTGATTGTCTTTATAAGGCAGGTCAATGTTTTTTGCCACTACTATCTTTTCATTTGTGATCCAAATGTAATCCGCGAATTCACCTTCTCTAATCAAAGAAAGCGTTTTGTCACTGACCTTGTATCTCCAAAGCCCGCATGTTAGTCTACGCCCAATGCACCCTCTAAATAATAAACTCTCATTGTTTGGAGACCATATGATTTTTCCAGCGTCTGCTACATCCATCAATTCTTGCTCTGGCTTCAACGTATTTGGATCCATCAAAAACAAATCGTAATTAACATTAAATTTGGGCACAGAGTCTTCTCGAATGCCATATATGGTTGCGAAAAAGGCTATTGTTTTTCCATCAGGGGACCATGCTGGATGACGAGCTGCTCCTGTTCTTTCTTTATCATTAAGATAATCTTTTAGATTCCAAGTTAATCCACGATCCTCAATTTCAATATCCATCGAAGACATTCCATCAGGCTTGATCCAATATATTGTTCCTGGATACCCGGGCCCAGTTTCCTGTACTCCAAGCGTCATTTCTGGATTCCATGTATAGAATTTTGGATTACTACCTTGGGTTAATTTACCAGCCACCAATTGCTCAAGTTCGCCTGTGTGCCAATCATATGCAAAGATGGAGCGGTTCGTAGAAAGATATGAAGTAGCGGCAGATTCGTCGTCACATTCTTTTAACAACCCTAACCTTCCATCTGGTAAAAGACTCACAACTTGAAAATAAGAGTAGTTCACACATTTAGGGTCGTCTTCGGGATTGAAGGGAGTCATATCTTTATCGTCTTCGTAAGCAAAGGCAATTTGTTCTTCCTTTGGAGCATCAATATTGTTGACAAACCCAATTATGCGATCATCTATATAAACAAGATGATTGTAATATCCGGGCGGAAAGGACAACTGGCGCTCGTTAATTTTTAACGAGATCCATTCGTTTCTCGGCGCGCAGGAGGTCAGAGTTATCAACAAAACTGTAATAAAAGCAAACTTTGTAAAGTCTATTTTGTAGCTCTGAATCGATTTGGATGATGTATTTTTCTTCATAGTGATAAAATCGATTTTATCCGAAAAACTTATTGTAGCTAAAATGCACCTTCTCAATAGTGTTATTAAATAGTTAAGGTTCTCCGAATCCTACACCAATCCCTTGACTTATTTCCGAATCGGCCTATAATCGGGCGAAATACCCACAGACAAATGAACCTGATCTTTTCCCTCTCACTTATTGTCGTCCTTATTGTAGTCCTTATTATTAAGGATTATCTACGGTTAGGATGGCAACGGTGAGAACGAAGTAACACACCTTAGTAAGTGCAAAGAGCCGCCCTAACCACGGGCGGTTCTTTTGTTACCCCACCCCCAACCCCTCCCCATGACTTCGTCATGGAGAGGGGAGCTATGAGGAGCTTATGCCAGACCTGAAAAAGAACAGTCATGCAATTACCACCGGACCCAATCGCGCGCCTGCGCGCTCCATGCTCAAGGCCGTGGGGTTCACTGATGAGGATCTGCGCAAACCCATCATAGGTGTGGCCAGCACATGGATAGAGATCGGGCCATGCAATTATCACTTGCGCCGACTCTCGCAAAAAGTGAAAGAGGGCATCCGTGCGGCGGGTGGAACTCCGATGGAATTCAACACGGTGTCCATTTCAGATGGCATCACGATGGGCGCGGAAGGGATGAAGGCCTCGCTCATCAGCCGTGAAGTGATTGCCGATTCAATCGAGCTGGTAGCGCGCGGAAACCATTTCGATGCCATCGTTTGCCTGTCTGGTTGCGACAAAACGAATCCGGGTGTGATGATGGCACTGGCTCGGCTGGATATCCCTGGCCTGGCATTATACGGTGGCTCGATCAACCCTGGCAAACTTGGGGAAAAATCTCTGACGATCCAGGATGTATTTGAAGCAGTGGGTGCATATTCAGCGGGGAGGATGACCGAACAGGAATTCATGGATGTTGAAAATTTGGCCTGCCCGGGCGCAGGTGCATGTGGCGGGCAATTCACTGCCAACACCATGTCCACCATTATGGAATTTATTGGCATCTCTCCAGTGGGGTTCAACAGTGTCCCAGCCATGTCTGAAGAGAAAGACCGCGTCGCATTTGAAACGGGGAAACTGGTCATGGAAATGCTTAAGGCAGATTTACGTCCCTCTCAAATTTACACACGAAAAGCGATTGAAAATGCGATCACCTCTGTAGCGGCAACGGGTGGCTCGACGAATGCAGTTCTCCACCTTTTGGCCTTGGCGCGCGAGGCAAATATTGACCTGCATATTGACGACTTCGATACAATCTGCTCGCGTGTGCCTCTCATTACAGATATCAAGCCGTTTGGCAAATACATGGCAGCGGATATGCATGCGGCGGGCGGCATCCCGTTCTTGATGAAGCGCCTCTTGGATGGTGGTTACCTGCATGGCGATTGCATCACTGTCACTGGCAAGACCATCGCCGAAGCCGCGCAAACTGGGGTGGAGACCGCGGGTCAGCAGGTGATCTATCCACTGGATAAGCCGCTCAAGTCCAATGGCGGTCTGGTTATTTTGCATGGTAATTTGTCTGAAGAAGGCGGGGTGCATAAAGCCGCTGCGAATAATGTCAAACAATTTACGGGCCCAGCGCGTGTGTTTGAGCGTGAAGAAGATGCGATGCTGGCTGTCACTGAGCAAAAGATCCAGGCGGGGGATGTGGTCGTCATCCGCTATGAAGGACCAAAGGGAGGACCCGGGATGCGCGAAATGCTGGGGGTCACCGCGGCAATTGCCGGCGCGGGTCTGAGCGATAACGTCGCCCTGTTGACGGATGGACGTTTCTCAGGTGCGACGCGTGGCATCTCTGTGGGGCATATCGCTCCAGAAGCGTATGTCGGCGGGATGATCGCTTATGTCAAAGATGGTGACCTGATCACGATCGATGTGGATCAGCGCGAACTGCGTGTGGCCATTTCCAAAAGTGAATTGACGAAACGCAAAAAGGGTTGGCAGGCACCTGAGCCGCGTTACAAAAGAGGTGTGATGGCGAAATACGCCCGCGGTGTGTCATCCGCATCTGAAGGTGCGATTACGAATTAATTCATCCAGCCGCAGAGATAAAAGAATTTCTCTGTGCTCTCTGTGGCAAAAAATGTGTAAGGAGAATTTATGAAAAAAAGTGGTGCAGAAATTTTATGGGAATGCCTGGTGCGCGAAGGCGTGGAAGTCGTCTTTGGGTATCCAGGCGGCGCGAACATGCCGATCTATGATGCGATGCTGAGTTATCCCGTTCATCATGTGTTGGTGCGGCATGAACAGGGCGCGGCACACATGGCAGATGGATACGCGCGTGCCTCGGGGAAAGTGGGTGTGGCAATGGCAACGTCTGGCCCGGGTGCCACAAATTTGGTCACCGGCATTTGTACCGCCATGATGGATTCTGTCCCAGTTGTGTTCATCACAGGGCAGGTGGCCGCGCATTTGATCGGTGGCGACGCGTTCCAGGAAACAGATGTGACAGGCATTACTCTGCCAATCACGAAACATAACTATCTTGTGACGCGGGGCGATCAGATTGCAGAAGTGATACGCGAGGCTTTTTATATCGCCCGCAGTGGGCGGCCGGGCCCCGTCTTGATCGATATCTGCAAGAACGCGCAAGTGGAGAAAGTTGAATTTGTTTATCCCGAAGAAGTGAAACTGCCTGGATATCAACCTGTTTCACATGCGCCCAGAGATTTGCTGGACGATGCGGTGCAATTGATCGAGAAGGCGCAAAGGCCCATCATCTTATGCGGGCACGGCGTGCTGATGTCCAAAGCGGAAGAAGTCCTGATGAATTTTGCAGTGAAGACGAATACGCCGGTGGCAAGCACACTGCTGGGGCTCGGTGCGTTCCCCGCCTCCCATCCGTTGAGTCTGGGAATGATGGGCATGCACGGAGAAGTCCATACGAATCTTGCAATCCAAAACTCTGACCTTATTCTTGCTTTTGGCATGCGCTTCGATGACCGGGTCACTGGGACTTTGAAGACCTACGCGCCGCGCGCGAAGAAAATTCATATTGAAATTGATCCCTCTGAAATTCATAAGAATGTTTTTGTAGATGTTCCATTGGTTGGCGATTTGAATACCGTATTGACCGATCTCATTCCGCTGGTGGATGAATACGATCACGAGGAATGGTTCCAGGAGATCAATGGCTGGAAGACAGAAGCCGATGCGCGCAGTATCATGAATTGGGATGAGGATGGCAAATTATATGTGGCGCATCTCATTGCTGACATTTGGAAGGCAACCGGCGGCGGCGCGATAGTCACTACGGATGTGGGTCAACACCAAATGTGGGCGGCGCAATATTATTTTCTGGATAAGCCGAATCGCTGGCTGACTTCGGGCGGCGCGGGGACAATGGGCTTTGGTCTCCCCTCAGCCATCGGCGCGTGGTTCGCCGCGAAAGATCAGGAGATCTGGACGATCGCGGGCGACGGCGGATTCCAGATGACCGCCGCTGAATTGACCACTGCCGTTCAGGAGGGTGCAAACGTCAAGGTTGCGATCATGAACAACAACTTCCTCGGCATGGTGCGTCAATGGCAGGAGTTCTTCTTTGAGAAGCGTTACTCCGCAGTGAACATGCTCACGCCAGATTTCGTCAAACTCGCTGAGGCGCACGGAGTGCCCGCGCGGCTCGTCACCAAGCGCGAGGAAGTGAATGACGCCATCGAATGGGCGCGCAAGACTCAAGGTCCCGTTGTGCTCGAGTTCCGCGTGGAGCAGGAGGAAGCTGTCTACCCGATGGTCCCCCAGGGCGCGGCGTTGGATCAGATGATACAGAGACCGGTTCGGCAGGCCGGATAAATCAATTTGTCTGCGAAAACCTTTTCTCTTTCTTTTTTCCTTATCGCCGAAAGATGAAAGAAGAAAGAAGGCAGGCCCTGTGAGAAATGGAAAATAGGAGAAGACAATGAACTACACATTCATCGCATTAGTTGAAAACAAACCTGGCGTGTTGAACCGCGTGGCGTCTTTGTTCCGCCGGCGCAATTTCAACATCGAGTCACTAGCGGTCGGGCGCACCGAAGATCCTAAAGTCTCGCGTATGACTGTCGTCGTGGATTGCCCAAATGGAGACAATGACGCGCATCGCATCGAAGCCAACTTGTATAAATTGGTCAATGTGATCGATGTGCAGGATGTGACGCATCAACCTTCCGTCACCCGCGACCTGGCTCTGATCAAAGTGATGGTTGGTCCCGAACGCCGCGCAGAAGTGAATGGACTCGCCGAGATATTCCGCGCTCGCATTGTTGACGTGGCTGTGGATTCCGTCATTGTTGAGATCACCGGCACAGAAGATAAGATCGAAGGCATGATCGAGTTGCTGCGTCCGATTGGCATCGTGGAAATGGTGCGCACGGGGCAGGTCTCCATGACGCGCGGTGTGAATGACGGCGTCCGCCGCGTCTCTGGTGGGAATGGTCATCGCTACGAGGATGTGTCGCAACTGGCGGCAATGGCACCGTAATACCCTGATGGTCGAGTAGCCCGAAGCGATAGCAACGGGCGTATCGAGACCACCGATAATCAAAAGAGGAGAATCGTAATTATGACGAAAATCAATTTCGGCGGAATAGAAGAGGAAGTCGTCACGCGCGATGAATTTCCACTTGAAAAAGCGCGGGATGTTTTGAAGGATGAAGTCGTCGCGGTGCTTGGCTACGGCGTGCAGGGGCCTGCGCAGGCGCTGAACATGCGGGATAACGGCATCAAGGTCATTGTCGGTCAGCGTGAAGGTACGAAAAATTGGGAGAAGGCTCTATCGGATGGTTGGGTTCCTGGCGAGACGTTGTTCTCCGTTGAAGAAGCCGCAGAACGTGGAACGGTCGTTCAATATTTGCTTTCAGATGCAGGTCAGCGTTCACAGTGGTCAAAGATCGTCGAATGTTTGAACGAAGGTGACATGCTGTATTTCTCACATGGATTTTCAGTCACCTTCAAAGATGATACTGGTGTTATCCCACCTCCACATGTGGATGTGGCTCTCGTCGCACCGAAAGGTTCGGGGCGCAGCGTGCGACTTAATTATTTGGATGGTTCCGGGATCAACGCAAGTTTCGCAATTCACCAGGATGCCACGGGCCGAGCATACGAACGCACGGTCGCCCTGGGAATTGCCATCGGCGCGGGCTATCTTTTCCCAACCACCTTCAAGAACGAAGTCCATAGTGACCTGACGGGTGAGCGTGGTGTCTTGATCGGTGCTTTATCTGGACTCATGGAAGCACAATACAACGTTCTTCGTAAATATGGTCACAGCCCCAGTGAAGCCTTCAACGAAACTGTTGAAGAACTTACGCAATCGTTGATCCGCCTCGTTGGAGAAAAAGGCATGGACTTCATGTACGCCAATTGCTCCACCACCGCACAACGCGGCGCGCTGGACTGGCACCCGCGTTTTCGCGATGCGGTGGCGCCTGTCTTTGATGAACTCTATGCATCTGTCATCAGCGGCGACGAAGCGCGCATTACGCTCGAAGCCAATAGCCGCCCAGATTATCGCGAACAACTAGATAAGGAACTTTCCGCCATCCGTGACTCTGAAATGTGGCGGGCAGGCGCGGCGGTGAGGTCGTTGAGACCGGAGAATTGGCAGAAGTAGAAATAAGATAACAGAGAACAGAGAGTAGTTACTAGTCATCTAATATCTAGTACTCTAGTCTCTTTCCTCCTGAAAGGAAGACTCCATGACAAACAATAACTACGTTAGGATTTTCGACACAACTCTGAGAGACGGTGAACAATCCCCCGGTGCGACAATGACTTCTGCGGAAAAACTGGAGGTGGCGCACCATCTGGCGCGACTGGGCGTGGATATCATCGAAGCAGGATTCCCCGCCGCGTCGCCGGATGATCTGGAAGCCGTCAGACGGATCGCGCTTGAAGTGGGCAATCCGCACGCAGGCGAGCGTGACGCGAGAGTTCCCATCATCGCAGGGCTGGCGCGCGCGAACAAATCCGATATTGATAAGGCATGGGAAGCCGTGCAGGGCGCGCAAAAGCCGCGCATCCATACCTTTCTTGCCACATCGCAGATCCACATGAAGCACAAGCTAAAGATGGACCCTGAAGAAGTGGTCGGACGTGTTTCTGAAATGGTCGCCTATGCAAAAACGTTATGCGCAGATGTTGAATTTTCACCTGAAGACGCGGGACGCTCCGACCCGGAATTTTTGTACGTTGTGTTGGGCGAAGCCATCAAAGCGGGCGCGACCACATTGAACATTCCCGATACGGTTGGTTATACAACGCCCGATGAATTTTATAAACTCATCGATGGCATCATCAAGAATACGCCTGGCATGCACGATGGAATTACCATCTCTGTGCATTGCCACGATGATCTCGGCCTCGCAACGGCGAATACGCTGGCGGGTATTCTTGCGGGCGCACGTCAAGCGGAAGTGACCGTCAATGGCATCGGCGAACGCGCCGGCAATACATCCCTTGAAGAAGTTGTAATGGCATTGAAAACTCGCAAGCCTATTTTCAATCTCGAAATGGGTATCGAAACGACGCAGATCGCGCGCATCAGCAAGATCGTCAGCAATTACACAGGCATCGTTGTTCAGCCCAATAAAGCCATCGTTGGCTCGAACGCCTTCGCACATGAAGCAGGCATTCATCAGGATGGAATGTTGAAACATCAGACCACCTATGAGATCATGCGGCCTGAAGATGTCGGCGTCAGTCAATCCAACCTGGTATTGGGCAAACATTCAGGTCGTCATGCTTTGCGCAATCGGCTCGCCGAAATGGGTCACTCACTCGATGAAGTGGAACTCGATAAAGCCTTTGCGCGTTTCAAGGAACTTGCCGACCGCAAGAAAAGTATTACCGATCTCGATCTGGAAGCGCTCATCGCCGATGAATTCTATCGCCCGCGCGATGTTTATCTGCTCAACGGCTTGCAGGTTTCGTGCGGCACAATGGGCATGCCCACTGCAACTGTCCGTTTGCGCGGACCCGATGGCGTGGTTCACACGCAAGCCGCGCTTGGCACAGGTCCGGTTGATGCCACCTACAAAGCCATTAACTCTATCGTCAATGTTCCCTGCACGTTACTTGAGTTCAACGTCCATGCAATTACTGCAGGCATTGATGCGCTCGGCGAAGTCACCGTCCGCATTCAAGCCACGAACGGTCACACAACGATGGATGCGCAAAGCGAAGTGCAATTCCCGCGTGTTTATGGCGGCCACGGTGCGGACACGGATATCATCGTCGCCAGCGCAAAGGCATATATCAACGCATTGAACAAACTCATCATCGCGCAGACTGAAGGAATGGAAAAAGTTAAGAATGATTTCGGAGTCATGTTGGGATGAAGTGCACCGCCTCCCGCGTGACTTTGAATGGGCTCCCACTTAATGAGCATTTGACTCAGTTGAAAGCGAATCACGCTAACCGCGGAGTTCGCGAAGATTTAAAAGTTTTTTCTTGGCGTTCTTCGCGCTCTTAGCGGTTCAAAAGAAAATATTATGCCAAAAACACTCTTCCAAAAAATCTGGGACTTGCACATTGTTGCCGAACAACCCGAATCCCCGGCCGTCCTCTACATTGACTTGCACCTCGTGCACGAAGTCACCTCGCCACAAGCCTTCACAGGTTTACGCCAACGTAGACTCAAAGTTCGCCGCCCTGATAAGACTCTCGCCACGATGGACCACTCCATCCCCACAACTCCGCGGGACGTGCCGATTGCAGATGCGATGGCCGCTGCACAGATCAAACAAATGGAGGTCAACGCCGCCGAATTCGGGATCACTTTGCATGGCATGGACAGTCCACATCGTGGCATTGTCCACATTATCGGCCCCGAACTTGGGCGTACTCAGCCAGGCATGACGATCGTGTGCGGTGACAGTCACACTGCCACGCACGGTGCATTCGGCGCGCTGGCGTTTGGCATCGGCACCTCTGAAGTGGAGCATGTGCTTGCCACTCAATGTCTCCTACAAAACAAACCGAAGACTTACGAAGTGCGCGTGAATGGGACTTTGTCCAATGGCGTTTCAGCAAAGGACATCATCCTCGCACTCATTGCCAGGATCGGTGTCGGTGGGGGAACGGGGCATGTCTTCGAATACACGGGTGAAGCCATTCGTGGACTCAGCATGGAACAACGCATGACCATCTGCAACATGTCCATCGAGGGCGGCGCGCGAGCAGGCATGATCGCCCCTGATGACACCACTTTTGAATATCTGTATGGACGCGATTTCGCGCCCAAAGGCGAAGAATGGGATAAAGCTGTCGCAAAATGGAAGTCATTGCCCAGTGATGAAGGCGCAACATTTGACAAGTCCATTACGCTCAACGCCTCAGAACTCGAACCAATGATCACTTATGGAACAAATCCTGGCATGGGCATGAGAATCACTGATCGAATTCCAACTGTTGAATCCTTCAGCGAAGCCTCCCAAAAAGCTGCATTTGAAAAAGCGATGAACTATATGGGTCTTCAACCTGGTCAGTCTCTTCTTGGACAGAAAGTGGATGTGGTCTTCATCGGCTCCTGCACGAACTCGCGCATCTCCGATTTGAGACTTGCAGCCTCATTTCTTAAGGGTAGAAAGGTCGCGGATGGTGTGCGCCTAATGGTTGTCCCTGGCTCGCAGGATGTGAAGAAACAAGCCGAGCAGGAAGGTCTTGATAAAGTCTTCAAAGAAGCAGGTGGTGAGTGGCGCGAAGCCGGCTGCAGTTTATGTATTGCGATGAATGGCGATCAACTTCAGCCCGGTCAATATGCAGTTTCTACAAGCAATCGCAACTTTGAAGGTCGCCAGGGAAAAGGTGGGCGCACCTTCCTTGCAAGTCCATTAACCGCCGCAGCGACAGCCCTCACTGGTAAAGTGACAGACGTAAGGACATTGTTGAGTTAAATATGGTAACAGACGAAGTTTGGAAACTGCCCGCAATTGTGAATCGCTTTCTCTCTTATCGCGCCGCGATTCCGCTGGCGCAGGAGCAGCTAGGTGTGATGATGTCTATTCTCAAGTCACATACGGGATCTGTTGAAAACTTTTTGGACCTGGGATGCGGCGATGGCATCCTGGGCGCGGCCATCCTGGGTGAATATCCATCCGCCCGCGGTGTGCTGGCCGATTTCTCCGAGCCAATGCTGGACCAAGCGCGCGAACAACTCAAGGAATATGCTGATCAACTTGTTTTTGAGACTCTCGATTATGGCGACCCTGCCTGGGTAAACAGGATGCAGGCTCAGGGCCCGTTTGACGCGATCGTGTCGGGGTATTCCATCCACCATCAGCCCAATGCGCGCAAGCGTCCCATCTATGAAGAAATCTTTTCCCTGCTCAATCCTGGTGGCTGGTTCATCAACATCGAACACATTGCAGCTGAATCACAACTGGCCGTGGACCTGTTCAATAAGCACATCATCGATGCACGTTATGCAATCGAACAGAAAAATGGCGGCACAAAAACGCGCCAGGAAATTTCAGATATTTTCATGAACCGGCCGGATAAAGAAGCCAATATTCTTTTATCTGTCCACACACAATGCGATTGGCTGCGAGAGATCGGCTATGAAGAAGTGGATTGTTACTTCCGTATCTATGAACTTGCTGTCTTCGGCGGGCGCCGCCCCAATCATAAATCGTAAATCTAAAATCGGAAATCAAAATGGCTCAATTTACATCACTTACCTCCCGCGTAACACCTCTGCCAGTCAATGATATTGACACAGATCAGATCATCCCGGCGCGCTTTCTTAAGGCCACCGACAAAAATGGCATGGGCGATAATCTCTTTGCAGACTGGCGCTACAACCCGGATGGCTCACCCAAAGCGGATTTCGTTCTGAACAAACCCATATCGCAGGGCGCGCAAATTTTATTGGCAGGTGACAACTTCGGGTGCGGCTCGAGCCGTGAGCATGCGCCGTGGGCACTCACTGCATATGGATTCCGCGCCGTTATCAGCACATCTTTTGCAGATATTTTTCGTAGCAACTCACTGAAGAATGGACTGATCCCAATCATCGTAGATGAAGAGACACATAAAATGTTGTTTGATCTGATCGAAGAGATCCCGAATGCCGAACTCACCGTTGATCTTGAGTCGCAAATGCTCACACTCCCGAACGGCTCTGTAAAATTCCCGATCGACCCGTTCAATAAAACCTGTTTGCTGAATGGTGTGGATGAACTTGGGTACATCTTGGGATTTGAAAAAGACATCGCCGCGTTTGAAGAAAGAATGTAATTAGTAATTTGTAAATTGCCACTTACAAATTACAGAAGGCGTCAATATGGATTTACCCCTCATACAAATTTACGACACCACTCTCCGCGATGGAACTCAATCTGAAGGCTTCACGCTGTCGAGTAATGATAAGGTCCGCATCGCGCAAAAGCTGGATGAACTGGGCGTCGCGTTCATTGAAGGCGGCTGGCCCGGCTCCAACCCAAAGGATGTTGAGTTCTTCGAGCGCGCCCGCGATTTGCAATGGAAGAATGCACTCATCACCGCCTTCGGTTCCACCTGCCGTGTCAAAGGCAGGCCCGAAGATGATGCCAACATCAAAGCCCTGCTCGATTCACAGACGCCCGTCTGCACCATCTTCGGCAAAACCTGGACTTTGCACGTCAGGGAGGTTTTGCTTACCACGCTCGAAGACAATTTACGTATCATCGAGCAATCTGTTGCGTATCTCAAAGCGAATGGCAAGCGTGTCATCTACGACGCGGAACATTTCTTCGACGGCTACCAAGCTGATCCATCCTACGCGCTCGAAACATTATCTTCTGCGATTCGCGGGGGCGCGGAAACTATCGTTCTATGTGACACCAACGGCGGCACATTGCCGTGGGAAGTGGAACGGATCATTCGGGACCTCAAGCCTGCTCTCGCTCATCCATTCGGCATCCATACGCACAACGACTCTGAGTGCGCCGTCGTCAATTCGTTGACCGCCATACGTGAAGGCGCGATGCAGGTGCAGGGAACCATCAATGGCGTCGGCGAACGCTGCGGGAACGCAAATTTAATTTCCATTATGGCAGACCTTGAACTCAAAATGGGGTATCAATGTCTGCCAGAGGGAAATATTAGCAAGTTATATGATCTTTCGCATTTCGTCGCGGAAGTTGCGAACATCACTCCGGATGAGCATTTGCCTTTCGTGGGTAAATCTGCCTTCGCACATAAAGGGGGCGTCCACGTTGCAGCGATGAGGCGCAGTTCACAATCCTATCAACACATCGAACCGGAAAAAATTGGCAACAAAATGAGGGTCGTTGTATCAGATCTATCGGGTCGCGGCAATTTGTTAAGCAAAGCAGAAGAGCATGGCGTGGAAGTGGAAGGCGCGGAAGTTGTCTCTGTTCTCAACGATGTCAAGGAACTTGAATCACGCGGCTTTTCTTTTGAGGCTGCGGAAGCATCTGTCACCATGATGTTAAAGCGACAGGAATATGGTTATAAGCCGCCCTTTGAACTAGTGGATTTTTTCGTCAACGTTGAGCATCGGCAGGGACGCGGAATCTTTGCCGAAGCCATGGTCAAAGTGCGCGTGCAAGGTGAATTGCTTCACACCGCTGCTGAAGGCAATGGCCCCGTCAATGCGTTGGATAATGCCTTGCGCAAAGCCCTGCTTGGGTATTATCCACAACTTGTAAATTTTCATCTGTCTGATTACAAAGTCCGTATTCTGGATTCAGACCATGGCACTGAAGCGATCACGCGTGTATTGATCGACACGCGCAATAGCACCACCCGCTGGAGTACTGTTGGCGCAAGCACCAATATTATTGAAGCTTCCTGGCGCGCGCTGGCGGACTCGATGGAATACGGTTTGATGGTGGCACATTGAACTTCAACATAACCCTCCTCCCAGGTGATGGGATCGGGCCGGAAGTAGTGGCTGAAGCTGTGCGCGTGCTGGATGTAATTGCCAGCAAATTTCATCATGCCTTCAATTTCACCGAGCGACTGATGGGTGGATGTTCGATCGATCAATACGGTTCATCACTGACCGATGAAACGCTCGCCCATTGCAAAGCATCGGACGCGGTTCTGCTGGGCGCGGTGGGCGGACCGAAATGGGATGACCCAAACGCCAAGGAGCGCCCCGAACGTGGACTGCTTGCCCTGCGCAAAGGACTTGGCGTGTTCGCCAATTTGCGTCCTGTTAAAGTCCACCCTGCATTGATCGATGCGTCACCGCTCAAGCCGGAGAAGCTCAAAGACGTGGATATCCTCGTGGTGCGCGAGTTGACGGGCGGCTTGTATTTCGGTCAGCCCAAGATGCGCGGAATGAAAGATGGCAAAGAGTACGCGGTAGATACGCTTGAGTATTACGATTACGAAATCAAGCGCGTTGTCGAACTCGCTTTCAATCTTGCTCGTGGGCGAAAGAAGAAAGTGACTTCTGTCGATAAAGCCAACGTGCTCGAATCATCGCGGTTGTGGCGTCAGATCGCGACGAGGATTGGAAAAGAGAATCCGGAGGTGGAACTGGAACATATGCTGGTGGATACCGCCTCCATGCGACTAATCACGGGCCCCGCGTGGATGGACGTGGTCGTCACTGAAAACATGTTTGGCGATATCCTCACAGATGAGGCATCTGTGTTGGCGGGTTCGATGGGGATGTTGCCATCTGCCAGCTTGTCGGAATCCAGCGTCGGATTGTCCCGCCAGACGCGGGCGGGATTATACGAACCGATTCACGGGTCCGCGCCAGATATCGCAGGTACGGGAATCGCAAATCCAGTTGGTACAATATTGTCATCTGCGATGTTGCTGCGTCATTCGCTTAAGTTGGAAGTTGAAGCCGCGTCCATTGAAAAAGCAGTGGACGAGACCATCACTGCTGGTGCGCGCACTACAGACATTGGTGGCAAGTTATCAACCCGTCAGATGACGGATGAAATTATCAAAAACTTATAAGGAGAAATGTTATGGGCATGGAATCGAAATTTATCTGGGTGGATGGCGAACTGGTGGAATTCGAAAAAGCCACCGTTCATATGTTGACGGCGGCGTTGCATTACGGCGCGGCGGTCTTTGAGGGAATTCGCGCATACAAGACGGATAAAGGACCAGCCGTCTATCGGTTGCGCGAACATGCCGAGCGTTTGATCGAATCAGCAGAGATCTTCGGGTTTCGAAATTTGCCATACACAGTTGAGGACGTCTCGCGGGCTGTGAAGGAAACGGTCAAGGCAAACGGATTCTCTGAATGTTATATTCGTCCGTTGTTGTATCTGACAGGCGGCGCATGGAATTTGAACATCGACGCGGGCAAGCCTGCTTTGATGATCGCGGTATGGGAATGGGCGAATTATCTTGGCGAAGAGGCGCTTGCCAAAGGTATTCGTGCCAATATATCTTCGTATACGCGTCATCATCCCAATGTGGCGATGACCAAGGCGAAGATCGCAGGAAATTATGTCAACAGCATTTTGGCGAAGACTGAATCGATGCGGCTTGGATTCGAAGAGGCCATCATGCTTGATCCGCAGGGTTATGTCGGCGAATGCACAGGCGAGAATCTTTTTATGGTGAGAAAAGGGAAGATATTCACACCGTCCACTGCGCCCGTGCTGGAGGGAATCACGCGTCATTCCATTTATACGATCGCAACTGACCTTGGTTATGAAGTGGTTGAACAGCCTATTTCACGCGACCAACTCTATAACGCGGATGAAGTTTTCGTTTGTGGTACCGCCGCTGAATGCATTGGCTTGAGTGAAATTGATTTCCGAAAGATCGGCGATGGTACGACGGGCCCTGTTACGCGCGCCATCCAAAACGTCTATCATGATCTAATCCGCGGCAAGGTTGCGAAATATGAGGATTGGTGTGAATATGTAGAGGAGAAAGTTAAGGCTTGATGTGATTGATAGTGACTCAAAAACAGCCCTCGCTTATATGCGAGGGCTGTTGATTTAAACCAACAATTCTGCACCATTGGATGCGCGGGTGATATAGATTTCTGGAGTAAGACCCGTGTCCGCTTCATAACCTTTGGCTAGTGATTGAGCAAACTTATCTGCCATGTCGCTTGCAACCAGATTGACCGTGCAGCCTCCGAAGCCCGCTCCCGTGAGACGCGCGCCGTAACATCCTTCAAGCGATTGAGCGACGCGCACCATGATGTCCAGTTCCGGGCATGAGACTTCATATAAGTCGCGCAGACTGATGTGACACTCGTTCATCAATTCACCGAATCTTTGGACGTTTCCCGCTTCCAACAAAGCCTCAGCCTGTTTCGACCTTTCGATCTCTTCCACCACGTGACGCGCCCGCTTTGAGACCTCATGTGGAAGTTTCTCGGAATAACGATTGAAATCCTCCACGCTCACATCGCGCAGAGATTGTATTTTTGGCAATTCCTGTTGAAGCAGTCGCACCGCTTCTTCACAGGCGGCGCGGCGCTTGTTGTATTCACCAGATGTGAGTTTGCGTCGTACAGTCGTATCCGCAATGACGATGGCAGTGTCTTCTGGCAATGGGATCGTTTTCCATTCCAGTGAACGACAATCGAGCAAAAGTAAATTATTTTCCACGCCACACGCAGATGCAAATTGATCCATGATGCCACAGTTGACGCCCACATATTGATTCTCTGCTTTTTGTCCCAGCAATGCACGTTGCATGGAAGGTAGAGTCCAACTGGCGAGAGTCTGCCATGCCATCATGAATGCCATCTCAACTGAAGCAGATGAACTCAGGCCCGAACCGCGCGGCACATTCGAAGCATAGACCGCGTTCAGCGCGGGAGTAGCAAGCCGATCTGCAAGCAACGCCCACATCACACCGGCGGGATATTGCGCCCAATCCGGCAGGGCAGAGGAATCCGTTTGGGTTTTTGACGGAATGGTTGGCGGGGAGAAAGAGGCACGTTCGTTCAGGTCCGCAGCTACCAGCGTGGTCTGAGGCGAATCTGCTGGCGAGAAAGCGATGTAAGTGGCGCGGTCGATTGCAGCAGGCAGGACCAGGCCATCGTTGTAATCCACATGTTCCCCGAGAAGGTTCACGCGACCCGGCGCGCGCGCAATGTGTGCAGGCGCGGCTCCAAACGTTTCGGAAAAGATGTTGGTAAGGCGTTGGATGATTTCCATTTTCGGCAATTGTAACCAGTTATCGCGCAGGTTCACGAAACAAAATCATGATACACTGCAATCATACTCACATATTTTTTAAGGATGTGCCATGCAGAGTCTCAATATGCAATTCAACGAGCTGCGCCAATCTCCCACCATCGCGATGGGTGACCGTGTCAGCGCTATGAAGGCCAGTGGAAAAAAAATTATTGGCCTTCAAGTTGGTGACCCGGACTTTGCGACTCCGCAGTCCATATTGGATGTCGCGATGAAAGCGATGCGCGATGGCCTGACTCATTATGGACCGAGCCGCGGCTTTCTGGACCTGCGGCAGGCTGCTGCTTCCAAGCTGAGTCGCGATAATGGCATTTCCTATGACCCACAAAAAGAGATAATAATTACGCACGGAGGCATCCATGCTTATTATCTTGGAATGCAATCCATCTTGAATCCTGGCGATGATGTTTTGATCCCAGACCCAAGCTGGGGGACGCATGCCAATATGGCAACGATGCTGCGTGGCAATGTGATCCGCGTGCCCGCGCCCGCAGAGAATGGTTTTATTCCATATTTTGAATCCTGGGAAAAAGCATTGACTTCAAAGACACAGGTCATTGTGTTGAATTATCCCTCAAACCCGACGGGCGCGTATCCCACACGCGAGTACTTGCAAAAATTACAAGGCTTTGCCGCGGCAAATAATTTATGGATCGTCAGTGATGCGGTTTATGAAAATTTATATTATGGTGAGAAGCCGGTCAGCGCGGCAGTATTTAACGGCGCAAAGGAACGGACGGTTCTGGTGAACAGTCTTTCAAAGACGTATGCGATGACAGGCTGGCGAGTTGGCTTCCTAGCCGCACCCGAGCGCGTCATTGAGAATGCATTGAAAGCGGGGCAGAACTCCATTACCTGTGTCGCGCCGTTCATCCAAAAGGCGGCCGCCTTTGCATTGACCGATCTACCGATCCAGCAGGCGGTGGAAGACATGCGCACCGCCTACTCACGTCGCAGAGAAACGGTGATGCGGATCTCACATGAGCTGGAAAGCGAAAAAGTTTTGGTTACTCCGCCGCAGGGCGCGTTCTACTTCTTCCTTGACCTGCGTCCATTGAAGATGACCTCGCTCGAGATCTGCGAGCGCATCCTCGAAGAAGCAGGCGTGGGACTCGTCCCTGGCTCCGCGTTCGGCGAGCAGGGTGAGGGATTTGTCCGTATGACGATCGCCGCCTCAGACGAAGAAGTGGAAGCTGGATTCAGAAAGATTGTGGAATGGGCGGAGAAGCAATAGTCGAAAGTCAAACGTCAAAAGTCGATTGACTTTCGACCTTCGACCTTTGACAAAGAGAGGAACATTATTTTGAAGGTGGCTTTCCAGGGTGAACCCGGTGCGTATAGCGAACAGGCTGTGTTCAATTATTTTGGAGATGTGGAGACTCAGCCGTCAGAGTCGTTCGATGTTGTTTTTGCGGAGGTCGCTTCCGGGACGTGTGAAGCGGGTTTGATCCCAATTGAGAATTCCCTGGCAGGAAGCATCCATCAAAATTACGATCTGCTGTTGCGGCATGAGTTGTATATCGTTGGGGAATATCTCTTGCGAGTGCAACATTGTTTGATCGCATTACCTAATGTGAAAAAATCTGAGATTAAAAAAGCTATCAGTCATCCTCAGGCACTCGGGCAATGCGCGGGCTATCTGCGCAGTTTGGGTGTGAAACCCGAATCTGTTTACGACACAGCGGGAAGTGTGAAGATGTTGAAGGAATCAGGTGCGCGTGATACCGCCGCGATTGCATCCCGCCGCGCCGCAGAATTGTATGGCATGCAAATTCTCGAGGAGGGAATAGAAGACAATGCTGAGAATTTCACAAGATTTCTTGCGATCTCAAAGACAGAGGGTAAACCAGAGGGCGAAGCGAAGACGTCCATAGTGTTCACATTGAAGAATCAGCCGGGCGCGTTGTTCAAGGCCTTGAGTGTCTTTGCCCTGCGCGACATTGACCTAACCAAGATTGAGTCGCGTCCATTGCAAGGCAAGCCCTGGGAGTATTTGTTTTACATTGATTTCATCGGTGCGACGCACGAAGGCGCTGCACGTAAAGCGCTTGACCACTTAAGCGAATATGCTCTAACGTTGCGCGTGCTGGGGTCGTATCCGAGATTTAAGTAAACTGGTTTTCGAAGTTTTACCTGCAACAGGCGCGCCATTGGATGCCTCTGTTTTGTTGTATAATTTTCTCATGAAGAACAGCAAAGGAGGATAGCCCATTGTTAGATACGATCCGCCCATACATTACCAAGGACGAACCTTTTGGCCCAATCGATTCAGTGGATATTGATGCAAATGATATTCAGGCCCTAAAGCATTTATTTGAACAGCATAACTGGATCTATAAGAATCTGCGCAACAGGCCGTCCATTATTATTGGGCGCAGAGGGTCGGGGAAAACATATTATTTACGAAGTGTCTTCTTCGATAAGCAATACGATTTTTACGTTGAGATCAGAACTGCGCGGGTGCTTGGGTATATCGCCAGGGTCATCCAAAAAATGACAAAAGAGGTCGTTTTCCCGGAAATGGTTTCCGAACTTTGGGAGACCATATTGTGGATCGCTGTGTTTTCAGAGATTCGAAAATATTCCGTCTTGTCCACAAATGACCTGAATCTGGTCAATGCATATTTGGAGAAGATGAGTATTATCGACAATGACAACGTCGAGGATGTGCTTTGGAACGTTGCCGCCATGCTTGAGGAAATAATGAATAAAAATCCGAAGGCAGTGGCTTCCGATATCCTTAGGGGATATAACAGGGTTACCATCGATCATGCAAAAACCGCAGTTCTGAAGAATCTGGAATCATCAAAGAAAACTTTTGTAATATTGATGGATTCACTGGATGATTTCCAACTGGATATTGATTCAGTGGCCCGCTCTCTCCAGGGACTACTGAAAGTTGTCGGCTCGATGAACAAGCCCAGGGATGTTGTGGATGTGCGCTTCTGCCTCCCATCGGAGGTGTATCCCAGGTTCATAAAATTATCATCCAACCCCAACAAGGATTTTCGGCGCGCGCTTAAACTTCAATGGACAGCAGCAGAATTGATCTTACTTGGCGCCCAACGGCTGATGTTTTATCTCGCGCTATATTATCCGGATTTCTTAAAGAGTATTCTTCCGCTTGACCTTGTGCGGCGCGGCGATGCTTTGAAGCTTTTTCAAGCGGTACTGCCTGAAAGGATCACGAACCAGACTGGATATCAGGAGGAAACCATATCTTATATCCTGCGGCATACCCAGCTTTTGCCGCGGCATTTTCTGATGTTATTAAATTCGATATTCAAGAATCCCTCGCGTCGTACGCCTCCATTTCCCATCAACCAGGAAAGGATCGTCAATGGCATTCGGCGAGTGGAAGAGTTCATGGTGCATGAGATCTTTGTGGCATTCAAACTGATCTACCCGAACGCTGAAGAGACTTGTAAACGCTGCCTGCCTGAGCTTGGTCACAAATTTACGCAGGCGGATCTGCATAAGGTATTTACCCGCCATGGAAAGGCGGTCTTTGGCAGTGACAATCTCTTTGACTTCCAGCGCATGCTGCTGGAGGTCGGTGCCATTGGCAGAGTGATCCCCGGCAAGGAAACGGATGTATATATCAAGGGAAATTTTGAATATACAGTTCAACATCAACTGATCCTAAGTCAGGAGGATGAATTGTGTACTCATCCTCTTTTCTCAGGTATCTTCCATGGCACTGGCAGGCAGGACCGTCCAGTCTATCCGTACGGAAGTGTGCTGGAGGATGAGGATTACCGTGATGGTTTTGATTAATTTTCATAAGGCCTGACATGCCTCCGCGAGAGCCTTCTGAATTGTGAGGCTATCCGCTCAAATTTTAGATTACAAACTCTTACTGCAGAGATGTCATATTTGTGTTTGATGTAATTTGGAATTATTGCAGCGCAAATATCACGGTATCGGCGTCGGTGGCGTCGCCAATGGATTCTGGACAGGCGCGCCACTATTAGCGCCTTGATAATAGGGGAAGGCTACAGGCAGGTCAAAACCGAAATACTCAGATACACGTGCCACCACTTCACCCGGAATCTGTGCCCGGCGCGTATTGTA
>JAXIPJ010000127.1:0-6691 GCA_045402985.1 Anaerolineales bacterium | reverse complement strand
CCGAGCCTGATCGCTGAACTCAAACGTGCTTCTCCCTCCAAAGGGATTCTCGCCCCACACCTCGACCTGTTTCAAGTGGCAGATATCTACGCTCAAAACGGTACATCGGCCATCTCTGTGCTCACCGATGAAAAATTCTTCATGGGCAAACTCGAAACCCTGCGTGAATTAAGATTTACAAGAAAATCAGAACTTCCTTTGCTCAGAAAAGATTTCATCATCGACGAAGTCCAACTCTACGAAGCCAAAGCCAACGGCGCCGACGCCGCCCTGCTCATCGCTGCCGCCTTGACCGATGATGCCATCTTCGCTGATTTACATGCCTGCGCCTTGAGTCTCGGATTGACTGCCTTGGTCGAAGTCCACGACGAAGAAGAGACTGAACGGGCATTGAAATTGAAAGGCGTGAAATTGATTGGTATCAATAATCGCAATCTTGCAACGTTCGATGTCACTCTTGAAACAACAGAAAAACTTCGCCCCATGATTCCTTCTGAAATTGCGGTTGTCGCTGAGAGTGGAATTTTTACTGCCAATGATGTTGAACGCTTAGCAAAGGCCAAAGTGGATGCAATCCTCGTGGGTGAAGCGTTGGTCACTTCGGAAGATATTCCCGCCAAAGTACGCGAATTGAGTGGTGTCACCCTGAGCTTAACGAAGGGTCTCTCCTTCCGTGAAAGAGATGCTTCGCCGCACTCGCCTTTTGGGGCTCGCGGCTCAGCATGACATGGTTGATACGATGACCAAAATAAAAATCTGCGGGATCAAGACGGTAGAGGATGCCCTTGCCGCAATTGATGTAGGTGCAGACCTCATCGGATTCAATTTTTATCCGAAGAGTCCGCGCTACATTGACGTTGGTACATGCCGCGACATCATGTCCGTGATGCGAAGATATGGGAATATCACGTACGTTGGCGTGTTTGTCAATTCTTTGGTTGAAGAAATCCGCGCGACGATCGAGACTTGTGGATTGAGTCTTGCACAGCTGCACGGAGATGAGACACCCAAGATGTTATCTGCTCTGGATGGAAAGGCGTTCAAAGCTTTTCGTGGAATCCCTGCTGATGTAAATGAATTTGCAAGAAGTGAATCTCCTGCTTTGTTGGTGGATGCGGTGGTCAAGGGCGTATATGGTGGAAGTGGTGTCACTGCCGATTGGAACGGCGCGACGGAGTTGGCGAAGAAATATCCGTTGTTGCTGGCAGGTGGCCTGACTCCGGAAAATGTCGCGGAGGCAATTCGGCAGGTCAAGCCCTGGGGCGTGGATGTGGCGTCAGGTGTTGAATCAACTCCAGGTGAGAAAGATGCGAGCAAGATGGAGGCTTTCGTAAGAGCAGTTCAATCAGAGAATAGAGATTAGAGAGTAGTAAAAACTTTCAATCCAAAACTATTCTCGACTCTCTAATCCCTAATTATCGAGGCTTTATGACAACTTTATTACCCTCAAAGTTTGGTCCGTATGGCGGACAGTTTGTGCCAGAGACGTTAATGCCCGCGTTGATCGAGTTGGAAGAGGCATTTGTATCGGCGAGGGCCGACCCTGAATTCCAAGAGGAGTTCAACAAATTGATGGCGTCGTTTGTGGGCCGACCCACGCCGCTGACGTATGCAAAACGATTGTCGGAAAAATTGGGCGGCGCACAGATTTATCTGAAGCGTGAAGACTTGGCACACACGGGCGCGCATAAAATCAACAACGCGTTGGGACAAGCGTTGTTGGTGAAGCGGATGGGGAAGGGGCGTATCGTGGCGGAGACTGGAGCGGGGCAACATGGCGTGGCATCGGCAACTGTTGCCGCGTTGTTGGGACTCGAATGTGTGGTGTACATGGGCGTGGTGGATATTGCGCGGCAGGAGCCGAATGTCTTCCGCATGAAATTGCTCGGCGCGGAGGTGCGGCCGGTAACATCGGGCACGCAGACGTTGAAGGATGCGATCAATGAAGCGATACGCGATTGGGTGACGAACGTGCGCGATACGCATTATTTGCTTGGCTCGGCGCTGGGACCTCATCCATACCCGACAATTGTGCGTGAGTTCCAGTCTGTGATCGGACGTGAAGCGCGTGAACAGATCATGCTGGAAGTGGGACGATTACCTGATACGGTCATTGCGTGTGTCGGTGGCGGCTCGAATGCAATTGGAGTCTTTAGCGGATTTGTCGAAGATGATGCCGTTGAGTTGATTGGTGTGGAAGCGGGTGGAAGTGGAATTGAAACAGGCAAACATGCGGCGCGATTCGGCGACCCATCAAAGGGGCGTGTGGGAGTCATTCACGGCACGCGTACATATGTCCTGCAGGATGATGATGGTCAGATCGCCGAGACGCATTCCGTCTCGGCAGGTTTGGATTACGCGGCGGTTGGTCCCGAACACGCGCTGATGCGCGACAATGAGCGAGCGTTCTATACATCTGCAACGGATGATGAAGCATTGAGTGCGTTTCAGACGTTGTGCCATACAGAAGGGATTATCCCTGCACTAGAGTCGTCCCATGCCGTGGCGGAGGTCATCAAGCGTGCGCCGACGATGAGGAAGGATCAAGTGATTTTGGTGAATCTGTCGGGCAGAGGGGATAAGGATTTGAATACGGTGATTAAAGAATTGGGAAATTTGTAATTGGTAATTTCGGCGGTCGAGTAGGGCGAAGCCCGTATCGAGACCACATCTAAGCAAAGTAATTTTCGTTACGAGAATACTCTCGCTTACTTGGTGGTCTCGATATGCCCTTCGCAACGAACGCTCAGGGCTACTCGACCACCGAAGTACGAATGAAATAGGAATTAACTATGAACAGAATTGCCAACGCCTTCAAAAATAAACCTATCTTCATGCCTTACTTCCCGTTGGGCTACCCTGACCTGGACACGTCCATTAACGTGATCGAAGCGCTTGCCAAAAACGGTGCCGACTTGATCGAAGTGGGCTTGTCCTTCTCCGATCCGCTGGCAGATGGACCTGTGATTCAAAAAGCGACGCAGGTCGCGTTGGAGAAGGGAATCACTGTCAAGAAATCGCTTGAAGCCGTGAAAGAATTACGCAAGCGCGGCGTGGATATCCCTTTGATTCTGATGGGCTACTACAATCCCATGCTGGCGTATGGATTGGAAAAATTTATCCGTGACGCAGTGGACGCAGGCGTGGATGGATTCATCGTCCCTGATTTGCCGATGGAGGAAGCGGATGAATTCCATGCCGCGCTGAACGGTGTTGATGCGCCGTTGATTCCAATGCTTGCCCCGACATCGTCCCCCGAGCGCATGGAAATAATTGCCCGCAACGCCAAGGGATTTATCTATCTCGTTTCAGTGACAGGCATCACTGGAGAACGCAAATCTTTGGCGGAAGGACTTGGTGATCTAATTGCACAGGTGCGGGAACACACGTCTGCACCCGTGTGTGTAGGGTTTGGTATCAGTACGCCCGAACAAGCCAGGGAAGTTGGCAAGATGGCGGATGGAGTTATAGTTGGAACTGCCTGTGTGAGAACGATTGGAGGAAGTGAAAAGCCAATGGAAACAGCAAAACAGTTTGCGGCTGGTTTCCATGCAGCGCTCAACGGCAAAGGGTGAATCCGAGTGACGATTCAATACAAAGATATCGTGCCCTGGGGACGCAATTTCGACGAATATACACGCATGTTCAGCCTGTCTGAGGCGGATTTGAAATTGCGCATTCTGGGCTGTGGCGATGGTCCTGCCAGTTTCAATATTGAATGTAATCAACTCGGCGGACATGTGACTTCAATCGATCCGTTATATCGTTTCAGTCGAGCAGAGATCGAGCAACGGATTGCTGAAACCTATGAGGATGTCATCACACAGACACGTGCCCATCAGGATAAATACATTTGGGATTCCATCCCTTCTGTGGATGCTTTGGGACAGATTCGGATGGGAGCCATGCGCCGCTTCATCGACTCCTATGAGGTTGGGAGGATGGAGAATAAATATATTCCCGGCGAATTACCTGCTCTGCCCTTCGCTGATCAATCCTTTGACCTGGCATTGAGTTCTCATTTTCTATTTTTATATACCGACAATTTGACTTTTGATTTTCATATTGCTTCTGTTCGCGAGATGTTACGAGTAGCCAATGAGGTGCGGATCTTTCCATTGTTGGATGTCAATGCGCAGGAGTCGCGTTATTTACAAGGCGTTTTGGAGAGTTTTCAAGAATACAAGCTTGAAATCCGTAAAGTCAATTACGAGTTCCAACGCGGTGGAAATAAGATGCTGGTGCTTGGAAATCACTGAGAGGAATTTGAATCATGATTTTGGAAGTTGCTATTTTGGATGTCATTCCACAGCAGGAAAAGGAATTTGAAGCCGCGTTTGCAAAGGCATCTGGCATAATTTCCAGCATGCCTGGATATATCTCGCATCAATTACAGCGCTGTGTCGAAAAGCAGAGCCGCTATATTTTGCTGGTCAATTGGGAAAATTGGAAGATCACACCGTCAGATTTCGTGGCTCGGAAGGATATCAGGAGTGGAGAAAACTCCTGCATCACTTTTATGATCCGTTTCCGACGGTTGAGCACTATGAGTTAATTCAGGATTACTCTATATAAGTCATTGTCAGTTCGGTGTGTGTGAAGACGATTGGGGGAAGTGAAAGGCCTGTTGAAACAGCGAAGCAGTTTGCGGCTGAGTTCCGAAGCGTATTGAGTGAAATGGACGATTGATTGTTGTGGTGTAAAATGGTCAGATATCAACCATATACGACTTGCTGTTTCCAACCATGACCGATGATGCTTGAAATCTTACAGTTCACCAAAGAGAGGCGTTAAGATGAAATACATCAAAGTTTCCAACACAGACATGAATGCGTCAGAAATCTCGCTGGGATGTATGCGCATTTCCAGCATGACGAATCAAGAAATATCCACGTTGATCCAGACAGCCATGGATGAAGGCATCAATTTTTTTGACCATGCCGACGTTTATGGAGGTGGAAAATGCGAGGAGAAATTTTCGGAAGCCCTGGATATGAACTCCAGTTTGAGGGAGAAGATGATCCTGCAAACCAAAGTCGGTATTCGCCAGGGTAGTTTTGACTTTTCCAAGGAACACATTTTGGAGGCGGTGGATGGCAGCTTGAAGCGGTTGAGGACGGATCATCTTGACGTGGTCCTGCTGCATCGCCCGGATGCCCTGGTGGAACCGGAAGAGGTTGCAGAGGCGTTCACGATTCTGGAGACCAGCGGCAAGGTTAAATATTTTGGGGTCAGCAACCAGAATCCAATGCAGATCGAATTGCTATGTAAATTCGTAAAGCAGAAAATCCACTTCAACCAGCTCCAGCTCAGTATCACCAATACGGGCATGATCGACGCGGGGATCAATGTGAATATGCAAATTAACCACTCCGTTGACAGGGATGGCAGTATTTTGGATTACTGCCGCCTGAAGGATATTATCATTCAACCCTGGTCCCCATTCCAGTATGGCTTCTTCGAAGGCGTCTTCCTGGATAACCCGAAGTTCCCCGAACTCAACAAAACGATCGATACGATCGCAAAAGACAAGGGCGTGACCAATACTGCCATTGCGATTGCCTGGCTTCTGCGCCATCCTGCCCACATGCAGCCCATCCTTGGCACCACCAACTTGCAACGCGTGAAAGATTCCTGCCAGGCATCCGGTATTACCCTTACGCGCGAGGAGTGGTACCAGATTTATTTGGCTGCAGGAAATAAGCTGCCTTAGGCTAAGAGGTAATTGGTCAATGATATTGGAAGTGGCGATATTAGATGTTATTCCTGGTCAGGAAAGTGAGTTTCAAGCCGCATTTGCAAATGCATCTCCCATTATTTTGAGCATGCAGGGATATGTTTCTCACCAATTGCAGCGCTGTATTGAAAAGCAAAATCGTTATATTCTGTTGGTCAATTGGGAGAAGTTAGAAGATCACATAATCGGCTTTCGCGGCTCGGAAGGATATCAGGAATGGAAAAAGCTCCTGCATCACTTTTACGATCCATTTCCGACAGTTGAGCACTATGAGTTGATTCAGGATTACCCCAAATAAATCATTATCGGTTCGGCGTGCGTGAGGACGATTGGGGGAGTCAAACGCCTGTTGAGGCGGCGACGGAGTTTGCGGCGGAATTCCGAACAGCATGGCGTGATTTATATTGACGAATTCTGGAACGATCAGTACAATATTAGTCATCCTTGGAATAAGAGGTAAGAAAAAATCGCCCGTACCAAAGCATTTGACCGTGAAAAGGCTCTCATCCAGGCGATGAGGCTTTTCTGGCGCAAAGGTTATGTGGGGACATCTATTGAAGACCTGACTGGGACTTTGAACTTGAGCCGCAGCAGCCTTTACGATACATTTGGCGACAAGCGGACCTTGTTTCTCGAAGCGCTCAAGTTTTACAGTGAGAGAGTGCTTGATGTCACAGCACGGACTCTCAATGAGCCGCCCTCGCCGATTGCTGGCATACAAAAAGTTTTCGATGATTTGATGACTGGCATTGGCAGTGAGACAGGCGCGCTGGGTTGCTTTATGGTGAATTCGGTTGCAGAGCTTGTGCCTTATGATCCAGATGTAACGGAGATTGCTACAACATATTCTGAGTCTATTCAGAAGTTATTCGTGGCGGCGTTGACGAAGGCAAAGTCACAGAATATGTTGACCGAAAAGCAGACTCCCCAACAGCTTGCGGGTTACGTATTCAA
>JAXIPJ010000415.1:0-16602 GCA_045402985.1 Anaerolineales bacterium | reverse complement strand
ACTATTACCCAAATGGGTAAATTAAAACGGACATTAAATTAATTCCCGGACGGTCGAGAGGGTTCTCAACCGTCCGGGAATACCAAAGAGCTGGGATGTATGGAAATTAATCGTACAGGTTTGACTATTAAGTTTTAGTCTGTGGTTCCAAGGGCATTCACTGCCTTGCCTGGAAAAGCCCTGGTTCCTTCTTTATCAAGGTTGGATGGCTCCCAATCTGTAGGATAGCCAAGCGCTCCCATTTCAGGCATGTCTAATCCCTCCAATTCAACCTCGGGCGAAACACGCAGAAGCTTCAACGCTGCAAGTACTTTGAAGAACACATAAGAAAGACCAAAGACCGCGACAAAGATGCTGGTTACCTCGATAAGCTGGGCAATGATCTGTGTGCTGCCGCCGTATAACAAGCCAGTCACCGAGGATTCGACGCCATTCCAAGCTGCCGTATCGGGGTTGCCATTTGCGAAGATACCGACTGCAAGTACCCCCCAAATCCCATTGAAAAGATGGACAGGCACTGCGCCAACGGGGTCATCAATCTTGAGTTTCTCTATCCAGACGCTGGCCCAGCAAACGATCACTCCAGCTACCAGACCGATCACAACGGCGGCCCATGAGTCCACAAAGGCACAGGGCGCAGTGATGGCTACCAGACCAGCCAGAATACCATTGACTGACATACCCGGGTCCGGCTTCTTCGTGGAGCCAAACAACCACATATAGGTCATGGCCGAAACGCCGCCCGCCGCGCCTGCCATCAAGGTATTGATCGCAGCAAGCACAGCCAGGTTTCGAAAGCCGCCCAAAAAGCCCAACGATGATCCGGGGTTGAAACCAAACCAGCCGAAAAATAAAATAATGGTACCCAGGACGCCCAGCGAAATGCTGTGACCGGGAATGGTATTTGCCGAACCATCTTTATTGAACTTTCCAATGCGGGGACCTAATACGAGGGCGCCAGCAAGCGCAACGCAACCTCCGATCATATGCACAGGTCCCGAACCCGCGAAGTCTACTGCGCCATTGCCAAAGCCCAATGACCTGCCAAGGTTTTGGATCCAACCGCCGCCCCAGATCCAGCCAGCCACGAGCGGATAGATGAACATACTGACCCAGAGGGCCATCAACACAAAACCGATGAATTTCAAGCGTTCAGCCATTGAACCGGTGGGAATGGTAGCGGCTGTATCCATGAATACCATCTGGAAAAGGAAGAAGGCGAAGATACCGGACGTAGCCAGTGGAATACCAGTAAGCATGAATCCACTGCCGCCCAGAATTCCAAACTGGCCAAATCTGATCAAGGGAGTTGATAACAAGCCACTCCAATCGCCGAGCGTGATCGGCGAATGAGCCCATTCTCCTGCAATGACTCCCGCGCGCGCAACTTCCGGATATGCTGCATTCACGCCGCCAAATTGAAAGGCAAAGCCAGTCAGCCAGAAGCCTACTGCACCAATACAGAAGACCATCATATTCATCATCATGGTGTGGGCAACATTCTTGTTACGCGTAAAACCAGTTTCCACTAAAGCAAAGCCTGCCTGCATGAAGAATACCAGGAAGCCGCCGATGATCATCCACATAATATTGAGGCTGAGGGTGATATCCGTGACCTCTTCAGATGGCGGCGTGCCATCCTGTGCAAAAGCAGGTGTGACAAACACCAGTGTCATAATCAGCAGCAATGACAAAATCCAAATCCAGCGTTTTTTTATGTAGTTCATTTCTCTCACTCCTTAAAGTTATAGTTTTTTGTTTTCAACATATCGGCGAATATCTCTTTATATAAAGATCTAGTACCAGCCAAAATATCCTTTAAGCACGACGAGCATGGAAGCAAAGATCATTATCAGCACGGTTGGGGGACCGGCAACAATCAACCAGCGTTTCCAGCCGATGGTGCCATGATTGCGTTCCATGAAAGAATAAGCCACAACGTTAGCAGACGCGCCGATTGGAGTAAAGTTGCCACCGATATCCACACCTAATGCCAGTGACCAGACCATCAAAGCCAGGGCAGGCATACCCGGAATCGCAGCAATATCTTTGATTACATAGCCCATTGCCAGTGCCAGCGGAACATTATCTACAATCCCACTTACAAGACCCGGCCCCCAATGTAGAGCCATTACTAATCCGATTGGATTGGTGGATGCAGATTGCGCCAGGCCTTCCGCCAGTTTCTCGAAGATATGAACCTTCTCAAGCCCGCCAATCAACACGAACAAACCCGCGAAAAACAGAATGCTCTCACCATCCACATGCAGAATAACCTCTTTACGTCGGTTACCGGGCAGGGCAATGATCGCCAGTGCAGCTGGGATCAATGCAGCCACTGCGCTGTTAATCGATAAACCTGTTAGGTCGCTGAGTGGGACATGTAAAATCAGCAGAGTGACCGCAGCGATGAAGCCTATGATCCCGATGCGAGTTAGTTGAGCATGAACAGGTTCATTGTGCAAAGCTTCAATTTCAACGATAGTTTCCTCAGTAAGCAAACTATGGGCGTCCTTTAACGCTTTGCGATTAACCAGATAGAACACCATCAACAAAATCAGGGCCGCAATCATGGAAACGGGGCCGGTATGCGTGGCAAAGTCGCCAAAGTTAAAACCCAGCATGGCACCCAGCACCATGTTAGGTGGATCGCCAACCAAGGTTCCTGCTCCGCCTGTATTGGCTGCACATACCTCGGCAATAATCAAGGGGACAGGGTCGAGTTTCAACAGGCGACACAACTGCAATGTCAGGGCCGCGAGAAATAACATGACCGTGATGCTGCCCATGAACATCGCCATGAAAGCTGATAACAGAATCAGCACTACAAACAATGATGCTGGATGATAATTTACCTTTCGGACGGCGGTCAAAGCTATCCATGAAAAGAAACCAGCCTGTTGCAAAATTGAAACCAGGACGAACATTCCAGTAACTAACCCCAGTGTTTCCCAACTAATGTAAGAAAACGCTTCAAAAGGACTGAGCACGCCAAATACGATCAGTAACCCGCCACCGATAAGAGCAATCCAGTGACGAGGAAACTTTTCGCTTGCAATTGCTATGTAAGCCAGCACAAATATGAGCAGGGCGAAGATCACGTTTATCCTCTTTTCAGGAATACGAACAATACTTTTATGGTTCTTATTCTATGGATTCAAGACAATGTGCCTATTACCCCTATGGAGAATATTGCTTAGACAAATTACTATTAACGGGTTATGCGCTCAAAAATTTCCTACCCAAATGGAGTAATTCGGTACTTAAAACAATATAGTGGATGGGAGACTGACCCATCCCCTATATTGTTTCCCATTCAAGGGACGCACAAAGGAGAGAACATCACCCAGGAAACCAGGGACCGTTCTTACCTGCATTCTAGCGGGGTGGATGATTCTTTTCCATTCCCTTTATGGAGCGTATTGAGCTGATTAACACTATTTTCATAGTGCAAATTAACAATAATTTCTCATCCAAATGGAACATGGCAGTCTGAAAATATGAATGACTTGTGAATTGCTAATTCACAAGTCATTTTCCTATGAGTAATTAATCAACCGGAGGTTTCCACTGCTGGCTGTAACAAATTAGAACAACAGACGATGAGCCAATGCATGTCAGCGGATGTATAATTTGCAGATAAGCTGTTTTACAGAGTCATTCTTTAAAATCTCCTTGTGCGGGGTGTTATACAGAATGACTCTGTATAAATCCTAGTTAGCCCGCCATGAGGTCATAATGAAGGTTTCCTATCGTAATAAGTGGTTAGACATTATTAGTTTCAATATTTTTCACTTGTCGCGCTCACCGATTCTGCTCGGCGGTCTTGGAATATGCCTGATAGTTATTGGTTCAGTGAATTGGCAGATCGCATCGGACAGTACAACAAAATATTCGCAGCTTGTAAAGATTGTTGTTTTTGTCATTTTGCAGATATCATGTGTTAGTGTGATAGTGCTAATTGCACTGCTGATAATCGTTTTGTCGAATATAAGCAAAATGAATAAGACAGTGTTAGCTGACACTGTTCTCACTCTAGGATCTGCTGGCATCACATCTGAATCCCAATACGCCCGTTCGGAACTCAAATGGGACGCAGTTCAGAAACTTGCCCGTACTCGTTCCCATATTTTCCTTTACATTATGCAGCATGGTGCAATTGTGATCCCTAAGAGAGCATTCTCGACCAATGATGAATGGGATCAGTTTTGGCTCGCCTGCCAAGCACAAGCCAAGTAAACTTGAAACGGGCTAACACAGCGTGCACCCCGCCCTTCAACAAGCTCAGGACAGGCTGATTCGCCGCATTTTCAGGCAGTTTCCTTGGCTCAAGCCAATTCCGTCAAAGCGGCTTTGTCCCGTACCGCCCACCAGCGGGTAATGTAGAACGTTAGGCGCACAAGAATAATACAATTATGGCAACACCAGATGAACAGCGCTTGATTGAGGAGATCGGTCACCGAATTGACCTCTATTCGACCGCATTGCTTCGGCTTAAAACCAACGCTGATGATCCACAGGACGATCGCTTCATTGGCAGCGGGACTTTTGTCTCGGTTGATGGTCAATTCGGAGTTCTTACCGCTCAGCATGTTGCGGCTGAACTTACGCCGCCCTGCGCGCTGGGCCTAATCATTAGGCACGAACTACATCGGTTTTCAATCGATTACAACCATCTTACAATTTGCGAACTTGCCGTGCCAGATCAGGTCTCTTTACGGCCAGACATAGCATTCATTGGTATTCATCAACCGGATGTAGGCACAATCAAGGCAACCAAACAATTTCTGAATATCTCGGCAGAGCGCGATGTAGTGCTAAGCAATATGCTTCCGCTACATGATGCTCCGTGGTTTATCTGGGGAGTTGCCGCAGAGTTCAACACCCAGGAACCAGTGGATGGCGGATACACAAATATTGTGGGGCTCCACAGCGCATGTTCGGCAACTGCCGCGGCGCGCGAAATCATCGAAGATGAGCACGATTACATAGACGTTGAAGTGGAGTATGACAAGGGGTTTGATATTCCGAGAACCTTCGGTGGATACAGTGGAGGTGGAATCTGGCAAGTGACGATCAGAGAATCTAAGGATCATCCTCCAGAGCCTATCGACTTCTTCTTTTCTGGCGTTACCATCTATCAATCTGCGGTAAGGGAGCGGAAAAGATTTCTACGCTGTCATGGTCGTCGCAGCATATATAAGTATGCGTACAATAAGATCAAGAATCAGTACGCCTAACACACCGCGCTAAAAAGAAGTACACTACGCTCAAGCCAGTTCCGTCAAGTCGGCGTTGTCTTGTCCCGCTCATCAGCGGGCAACGCCAGCCGTTAGCCATACTTAAGATAAGGAATAAGCTTATATGGAAGAACATGACATACATAGTTTTCTTCAGTCTGCTCAAAGAGACTTAGACAACGAATACAAGAGAATTCTAAAACGAGCAACTGAAGATCCTGGTACAGCAGCCGATCAAGGAGAAGAAAACTGGGCGACTCTACTTAGGAATTGGCTTCCTTCATACTTCCATATAGTTACAAAAGGCAGGATCCTAACCGAGTCTGGAAATGCCAGCCCCCAGATAGATATACTAATACTTCATCCTTCCTATCCCCGAATATTACGGGACAAAAAACTATATTTAGCAGGTGGAGTAGCTGCGGCATTTGAGTGCAAAACAACATTGAAGGCTTCACATGTAAAAAGTGCCGTCAAGACGGCTGCCGAAATCAGAAAAAACTTACCCAAGCAAACAGGCTCCCCATACAAAGAACTAAATTCATCGATTATCTATGGCTTGCTCGCCCATTCGCATTCGTGGAAAGGGCAGAATTCAAAACCCATTGAGGTCATTGAAGGAGCTTTGTGGGAGGCTGATGGCGAAAATGTTGAACACCCAATACAGTGCTTGGATTTTATTACCGTAGCGGATCTGGCTACGTGGCAATCAGTGAAAACAACATATGTACATGCTATATCGCCAGAATTACAAAAAATATACGGCAAAGATGGAAAAGCTGCTTCTGTTTACATTTGTTCTGCCATAGGTACAGAAAGGCAAAAGGATTATTTCTCACCCATAGGGGTGTTATTATCAGGTCTATTTTCGAAGCTTGCATGGACTTTCAAAGATATGCAAGGCTTAGATTCTTATTTCAAACATGTGAATATGATGGGAAGCGGTCAAGGAAATGGAAGACTCTGGCCTATAACCATCTATTCAGAAGGGATAAGACAACGAGTATACAATGGGCTATTATCGAACGGTAAGCCGTACGATGAATGGCATGTTTACTTCTAAGTTGAACAAACATATAATTGTATGTTCCGAAAATCAAAAAACGGGCTAACAAAACGTGCACCCGAACCCCGGCAAACTACGCCGGGGTCATGATGGTGGGATCCACCGCGTCAAAAAGGAGTACACTACACTCAAGCCGCTTCCGTCAAAACAGCATTGTCCCGCCCACCAGCGGGTAACCGGTGAAGATCGCACGGGGCAGGCCGCAAGCCGTTGGTTGGCAAAAGTCCGATGGTTCAAATTAACTAAATCAGTAGGTCTAAATGATGCCTAAAGGAGTCAACCTGGATGGAAAATGATGAGAATTCATCCGCAGCTCGCTTAAGCAAACTTAGAAAGCGAACAGAGTGGAATTTTATCCTTCTAGCTTGCGCGGTTCTTGCGAGTGCGAGTGCCTTCATAACCAATCTCATGATTTACCGGATAGGGCTTCGCTTTCCATTATCCTATTTGCTTATGACTGCGGCACTAGGCGCTTTGTTTGGGATAATTGTTGCTTTCATCGTTCGCAAGCATGACGGATCACGATTGACATCGCTCGCTACCGCCGCATTCGTAGGACTCATATTGCCCTGTTGTCTACTCCAAATGCTATTTCTTATCTTTGGGCCCATTGATCCATAAGTAGCCACCTAACAAAGCGTGCCCTCGACTGGTGGGAGTCGGCACGTTTTGTGAAACCATCATTACGAGGATTTGATGATGAAGAGAGAGGACGAAGAACTGTGTAGGTCAATGTTCGATGTACATTTATTGACACTCTTTGAAAGAGAAGAAATCAAGTGGACACCCGTTGAAAGACGAGATGAGCCGCCAGATTTCTATCTTGAACTGGCAGGCAACAAGTATGCGGTTGAGGTAACCTCTTTAATTGAAAAAATGAGAACAGGTGCAAAAGGCGAAGTTCCGTATCTCAGCGCCTTGTTTCCACTAAAGGAATTGGTAGACAGAGTCAGTGATCGTGCTAAGCAAGGCGGTCATCTTCACGGTGGTTATTTAGTTGTGTTCAAGGAGCCTTTTGAAAACTTCGCCAAAATCAAGAACAGATTGGAAACGGATTTGCTTGCGTATATTATGAACTCGAAAAATGAAAATTCCTCTCCAGAATTGACGATTTACGAGAAGCATGGTCAAAAATGCACAATCACAAAAGTTCACAATCAAGCAGATGAAGTAAGGATGTTTTGGCATCGTGGCGGAATAAACGTCGACGGGATTGAAGCAGATATTTGTCGTCTTGCCAAAGAGAGACTCCATGAGAAAGAGTACCGATTGAGAAACATCCCTCGACCCAAAATTGTTCTTCTTTACGATCTTTATGGATTTGGAGAATACAGTCTAAGCAATCCCACCCTTCGCAAACGTTGTGCAGAGGCACTCGCTGATCAACTTCGGTCATTAAAGGCTTTGTTCATAATTCGTGATGATAGTAAGGGGTTCGTCTTTTATCCAGAAGAATCACAGTGGAAAAGAAGTTTGTTTTCCAATGAGCCAGCCTAACACAGCGTGCAGCATGCACTAGACCCCCCGCAAAGTGCGTCGGGGTCGTGATGGTGGGACCCACTGCGCGAAAAAAGACAGCTTGCCAAAATTCTTGCAAGCCGTCTTTTTTCATCGGTCAAAATACTGATTATTCTGTCGCAAAGCGTTGCTCCTCCTGCTGACCAAGCGGCACAACGCGGACGAAAGTATTCTTCCAATCCACCAATAGATTGAGTACCTTTTGTGATTCCTCAGCCTGGTGATTGTGCTTCAGTTCGTCAGCATAGATGGTCAAGAGGTCGCGTAAGTTCGTCAAATCCTTTTCGCCAACTTCCTGAATGAGGACCTTTGCACCCTTTGCCAACCGGCGCTGGAGCGCAGCTTGATCGAAATTGAGATGAGGCTGCAACCGTAGATAAAGAACACCGCCTGTCATCCCTGCACAGATCCATGGACCCGGGTCGCCCAGCACTACCACGCGACCTGCAGTCATATATTCACATAGAAAGCCCTTCACATTTGCACGCGCACCGATAAACCCGAGACTATCATTAAGTGGTTTGAGGATCTCACCTCCAATGATCACATCTGTCGCTGAAAGGCGGATGCAGGCGCGTGAGTCGGCATCTCCCGGTACGATGACGAAATCACCCGTGCCCCGAAGGGAGATAACGCAGTTCTGGGGTATCATACATAGAAATGCCTGAAAGAAATCGATCATGAGCTAAAAATGCTCTTGTCCCCCGAATTGAACATGGACAATTTAATTCAGTAAACACTTCAAATGAGAGATTAAGAGGAGCATGGTAGATGGTATCCACAAATGAACCACGGACCAAAAAAACAGACGCCCCTATTGCAGCAGCCAGTGAGACCCTGCCAGCCAGGGACCGCCGAGTCCACGTCATTGGCGCAGGACCTGTGGGTCTTTTCCTTACAGCATTGCTCCAGCCAATCGATGGGCTCTCGGTTCATCTCTATGAAAAGCGGCACGAGTACACGCGCACCAGGATGGTCCAGCTCTCCTCGTACCTCGTAGCGGACTCGGTCGAGAGCTATAGTGCCGATCACATTGACGGAGACAACGTCTTTGCCGTCTTCGATCCGCCGGAGCTCGACCAGGGACTCGCGTTCAGACGGGCTATTCCGTCGGACCTGATGACACTTCTTCGGCAATGGACGCTCGGTTTCTGTCCGCTCAACACCATCGAGCGCTCCCTCAGCGATCTGATCGACGCGCGCAGGTCGAGTGCGGTGCGGCGCGCTGCAGCGGTCGTGACGCCGGAGGAGGCGATGACCATGCTCACGCCGGGAGACATCCTTATCGACTGCACAGGAGCCAGGTCGCTGCTTCGAGATCATCTGGTTCCCGGCTCCGGCGAGGTGGAAGGCGCGAACACGCTCACCATCCGGCTCGAATACGCGCTCGTTATCGCCTTCCTGTACGGCCAGAAATACGACTGCAACGAGTATTGCAAGTACTCTAAAAACATCGAAAACCCGCAGTATAAATTCATTCCAATGGTTCAACGCACGCACTACGATGGCAGCGTCACTCACGTGACCGGGATCGTCAATATCACGGCGGAGGAGTATGAGGCGATGCCATCCCGATTCGATGGTCAATGGCTTCGGGACAACTTTCCCGCCGCTGCTCAGTCCATGGATCGTTTCATTGATAAGATCAAGGAGGAAACCCATGGCGAGATCCTCGGCGACCTGGAGATCATCCGGATACCCCTGAATCTGTATCGGGCTCGCAATGCGACCAACCGGCAGTGGCGTACAGCGGAGCACTTTGACCACCCGTTCGCCAGCTCACCAGTGTTTCTTGCCGGCGATTCGGCCATCGGCTCACCGTATTTTCAGGCCATTTCCCTGGGCTTCGAATGTGCCATGTTTCTGGCGGGACTCATTGCACAGCGTGACCTGCCACTGAAAGACATGCTCGATCGCTATGAGCTGTACACCTACAAGCAGTGGCTGCGCGTCTACATGCGCAGCAAGATGATCAAACACAACAAAAATTTGTTTGAGTCCATCGATGACAGGGACGCGCTCCTGGACCAGCTGCATATCTATTAACGATGCATGATCAATATCTTCGATACCTACAACCTGTAGAGGAGTATCCACGCATGGCACAAATGCAATCAAATTTAGTACGGGACGGCAACGGCGGGCAGATCAAATTTCCAGTATTTATTTCACAAGCCGACATGGATCTGATCGAAAAAGAATTCGTCGTAGAGGATGGCGATATTTTTGTGGTCACGTATCCACGTTCAGGCACGACCTGGACCGAACAAATGGTGCATCTCCTGGTGAACAAAGGCGAGCAAGGTGAGCAACGACTCACAGACGCTGTGCCCTGGCTGGAGACTTTAGCTCATCGTCCCAATGGCATGATCGAATTTTTGAAGACTATGCCGCAACGCCGCATGTTCACAAGTCATCTGCCTCACCCACTCATGCCGCACATCAACAACACAACGGCAAAAATTGTTTATATAGCACGCAACCCCAAGGATGTGGCGATCTCAACTTATTTTCACAACCAAAGCAAACTCGGCTATGAAGGCACATGGGAGGAACACTTCCAACTTTTTCTGAATAGCGATGTGGGGTTCGGTTCGTATTTTGATCACGTCCTGCCGTGGTGGCAAGCCAGCCAAAAAGATGGGCGCATTCTATTCATGAAATATGAGGATATGAAAAATGACCACGCTGGCAATGTCGCGAGACTCGCGTCTTTTCTGGACACTCAAGCTGATTCGCAATTAATTAACACGGTCGTCACCTTGAGCAGTTTCAAATCCATGACCGCGAATGAGACCACCAACTTCGATTGGATTCCCCAACGTGCCGATGTTCCGAAACACTTCCGCAAAGGCGATATCGGTGACTGGCGAAATCATTTCAGCGCCGAACAAAGCCAACAAATGGATGACTTATTTATGCAGAAAATGAAAGATAGCGGTCTGCAGTTCGATTTTGGAGACGGCGTTATCTTGCCATAATCGCCAGGTTCCACGTCAGACAGACTCCTTGAAATCACAAGACTCCCCAACACGGCTTGCACACCTTCGCCGCGCTGAAAAAGATGGCTTGCAAAAATTCTTGCAAGCCGTCTTTTTTTCATTTGTCAGATTATTGATCACTCAGTTGCAAATCTCTGTTCCTCTTGCTGACCCAGCGGCACAACGCGCACAAAAGTATTTTTCCAATCCACCAGCAGGTTAAGTACCTTCTGCGACTCATCAGCCTGATGGTTGTGCTTCAGCTCGTCAGCATAGATGGTCAAGAGGTCACGCAAGTTCGTCAGATCCTTTTCGCCAACTTCCTGAATGAGGACCTTTGCACCCTTTGCCAAGCGGCGCTGGAGGGCGGCCTGGTCGAAATTGAGATGTGGTTGTAAACGCAGATAGAGAACGCCGCCGGTCATGCCTGCACAAATCCATGGGCCCGGATCGCCTAACACGATCACGCGTCCTGCGGTCATATACTCGCACAGGAAGCCTTTCACGTTTGCGCGCGCGCCGATAAACCCGAGACTGTCATTAAGTGGTTTGAGGATCTCGCCACCAATGATCACATCTGTCCCTGAAAGGCGGATACAGGCACGCGAGTCAGCATTGCCCTGAACGATCACCAGACCCGCCGTGCCTCCATACGCCAGGCTCTTGCCAACTGAACCGTCGATCAGCTTGCCATCATGGTTGTAGCCTTTCATGATGACTACACGCCCACCAGAGATCCCTTTGGCGACTCCATCCTGTGCGCCCCCCTCGACAAGGATGCGCACGGGATCCGCATTGTAGGCGCCGAGTCCGTTGCCCGGGACGGAACTGCTGAAGAAACGTAAATCCGTTGTCGGGACGGAATGAGAATCGATTTCATCGATCGGCTTTCGCCAGGTTTCGCGATGTCCGCCCACACCGCCATGCCCGGGCAGCCAGGTCCAGTTATGGCGAAAGCGCGTGAGAGCGCCGGTGAGATGCGTGCCAAGTGCACGGTCCACTGGCGTCACTTTGTCATCTTCAAAAAGGACACTCTCCTGCCGATAGGTTGTAAAACTTTCCATGACCAAATTTGAGATCACAGTTGTCAGGTGATTGCGCGGACGATGCAAAGGTCCGCGATCAATTTCAGCCATCTCATTCATGGGCAATGATATTGGTATGGGCTTCGCCATATATTCATCCAATGGCACCAGCATTTCGTTGAGATCGATCTGTTCGTGGTGAGAAATTTGCATGAGCAGATCAGAACGGCCGACAATATCCTGCGCGTGTTTGATCCCCAATCTTGCAAGCGTATGCTTAATTCCATCTCCGATGCCAGTGAACAAATTGACAAGCGCCTGTGTGGCCTGTTCAAAATCACGCGGGATAAAATGCTTAACACCAGATGCAGTCGCTTCTTCCGTCGTTTCAAGCTGGGTGGTGATACCCGTATGACAGGTGCCCAGCTGACAGTCCCGGCAGATCGTGCATCCGATGGCGACCATGGGCAGTGTGCCAAACCCGACTCTGTTCGCTCCCAAACACATCAACTTGAGCACGTCCGCGCCGGAGCGCACACCACCGTCTGCCCAGATCTCCACCTTCGCGCGCAGACCTGCTTCGGTCAAGGCGCGATGCGCATCCACGATTCCAATTTCAGCGGGCAGACCTACATAACGAAGTGAATGCTGACGTGCCGCGCCAGTTCCTCCGTCATATCCGGTGAGATAAATAATGTCTGCATCTGCCTTGGCAATGCCGATGGCAATAATGCCAATGCCCGGCACAACAGGAACTTTCACAGCCACACGTGCTTTTGGGTTGATCGTTTTGAGTTCTTCAATAAATTGTGCGAGGTCTTCGATGGAATAAATATCATGATTGTTGGAAGGCGAGATCAGGTCAACACCTGGCTGGGCATGCCGCGCGGCCGCAACTTTTTTCGTGACCTTGCGCGCAGGCAAATGACCGCCTTCACCGGGCTTGGCTCCCTGCCCAACTTTGATCTCCAGCAAATTTGTTGCATTGATCGTTTCGGCAGTGATGCCAAACCGACCGGAAGCAATTTGAATGCCGCGGTTGAACGGATATTTTCCAAACAGATCAGGAATTTCACCTCCCTCACCGTTGAGCGAAAGCATGTTTAAGCGATAAGCGGCTTCTGCATACGCGCGATAAGCAACCTCACCCTGCGAGCCAAAAGACATGGATGCGATCAGAAAAGGGTATTTGTGTGACGTGATACCCAGATCGATATCATTCGCATTGAGGTTGGATGATTCTTCTGGAAAACGAAAATCAAGAATGTTGCGAATGCTGACCGGGTTGCTGCTGGCTATATTCTCAACATGCGCTTCATAAGTTTGCCAATCAGATTCGCCTTTTCCCAACTTTCCCGCTGCTTTCCATATCTTCGGATAAAAATGATTGACGCGTGAAAGTTCGCCGCGACCCACTCCGTTATAAACAACTTTTCGTTGAAGGATATCTGCGTCGAGATTTTCCCACTTCAGACCTCCTAGTTCAGAACCAGCATAATTAGTCGCACCCAAAGCCAGGGCGATACTACTGCTCAAGCCAATACTCGCAAACAAACGGCCATAGCCGCGCGATTCATGGATACCCATCGTGCTGGTACATTTTTCAATGCCGGAACGCAGCGCCTTCAAAATATTTTTCAATCGTTCGGGATATTCATCAGGGGTCACTTTCGTATCGTTGAGTATCGCTTCGAAGATCATATAAGGCACAATGGCGTCCGCGCCCATGCCAACGCACATGATCAAGTCATGCAGATTGCGAATGGCACCACTCCGCAGTACCAACCCGGCCTGGCGGCGCAAATTTTTTACAGGAGGATAAGCCATCAGGCTCAGATCAATTTTGCCGTTATCCCCGATCGGAATTGGGATTGCAGAATCGAAGGCAGATGCCTCTGCAAAATTCAGACGAAGGGTACGGTCGACAACACCCACCAACAGGATGGGGTCCAGCCAGCCGTTTTCATCTCGAAATGAATCCGCATCATCCAGGACTAGAAGCTGGGCACCGTTTCGAACAGCATCCACCGCCGTTTGAGCGATCCGTTCCAGTGCCTGTATGGTAGTTTCTCCCAATAGCGTCACTGCCTGCAAGCGCGTCACTTGACCTGGATCGAATCCCCTGGTCAACTGATCAAGAGTCGCGCAGCTGGATCCATTTGCAATTTTCTTGAGCAGTGTGCTGTCAAATGGTGAATACACTGGCTCATCCAATAAGATCGGCGCATCCAGTGTGAATGTAGTTGCACACTCAAGTTCATTTGGCAACAGCGGCGGGCGCGCACCAAGCAACGTCTGCGTGGAAAAATGTTCCACCTCACGCTCACGGTCGATCGCCGGGTTTGTCACCACCGCAACCGCCTCCTTGAAATAATCTGAAATATTCAAGCGCTCTTTTGAAAGCGGCGCCAGCGGACCGTCATAACCGAGCGAGCTGATTGGGTCATTGCCATTCTTGGCGAGTTCCATCACCCACTCGCGATCTTCGCGTCCCCAGCCAAACGCAGACATGCGGTGATCCAAACCGACTTGTGCTGAGGGATGACGCGGTGCCACCTCAGCATCATTGTCGTCAGACTCAAAGGTCGAAGGATTCAAAGCAATTCGTTTCCCCAGTGTTTCCAGTGAACCGAATCTGCGCATCGTCAGGTTCAGCATTCTCTGTTGTATGGTGGGATAGTCTGATACCTCTACTGTATTTCCGCGGCGGATGCGGATGCGCATCTTTTCACCGGGTGAAAGCGGGATGGGGTCCAGCCGCATGGTATCCAGATGATAAACACCTTTTTCAGATGAAAGGAAATATTCCTTTTCCGTGTCGCCAAACCACAACGGACGCAAGCCGAGGGCGTCCACGCTAAAGACACATTCATCGCCGTAGCGGGAAATGATACCCGCGGGACCCTGTGCAAAGGGACCGAAGGCTTGCCGGTAATATTTATAAATGGTCTGCAATTCAGGCGCAAGTTTTTCAACCTCGCTCAGGATGGGTGGGAAAGCCAGTTCCATTGCCTCGGTCAATGTGAAATGATAACGGTGGATCAACGTTGCCAGCAGTCTGTCCAGATCCTGCGAATCGCTGCCGCCTTCCACTGGCTCAACGCCCAACATGTGCGCTTGTTCACGCAGACGGGCAATCGTATTGATCTCACCATTGTGCCCCAGCAGACTGAACGGCTGGACGCGTTCGAAGCTGGTGGCGGTGTTTGTTGAATAGCGGGCATGCCCAATTGTGATGGCTGTTGTAAAATCGGGATTGCGCAATTCCGGGTAATACTGGTAGAGCGTTTCAATCGAGCCACGCACTTTATAGACCACCACATAACTTGAGAGTGAAGCCACCATGATCTTTGTGCGGCGTTCGATATCGAGGGCTAGGTCAAAAAGTGTTCTCTCCACATTCTCCAACGGACCTTTATGGACAAGTCCCGCAATTTGCCACAGGTGAGGCGCCTGCATACGCGCCATTTTCCCAAGCGCCTGCGGTCGTGTTTGGATCGGGCGTTCCAATAACAGATCCAGGCCATATCCTTTTAGCATATCCAGAATGACATCCTGGACGCCAGGCACGTCTGGTTCAGTATTGGGAATCATCAAATGCCCAATAAAAAAGCGACGGTCTTCGGCAAGCCAGCCGGGCTTCCCAGCCTGTTCCAACGCCTGTGCCCATAACAAACGCGGGATGTCGGTGAGCACGCCGCACCCATCCCCTTCACCGTTCACTTCGCCGCTACGATGGCCCATAATACTTAAAGCCGACAGGGCGCGTTTCAAATTTCCATGTGTTGCTTCCCCGTTCTTGCGAACTGAGGCCACCAGGGCGCAGGCATCGCGTTCATCCAGCCACGTCTTTGTATCCACAGCAGTCAACCAATTGAATGAGGTCGGATGTGATTCGTTTGTCTTCTTTTGATCGACGGCTGAAGTTTGATGCTTGCTTTGCATAGTTCACCTTGGGAATGAGTACAGTGAATAGATAATTCTTTTCATCATATAGTTTGCTAATGAAATTGCCATTACCCATATGGGTAATCATGCGGGGAATCTTTTTCATGCAAATGGGTAATATCAAAAACATTGACATATTCTTCATGCGTAGTAGAATACCGCCCAATGTCTACAAGTTCTATTTTTTGTTTTGAAACCAAAGCCAAGCGTAAGCCCAATCTGCAACTTCAGTTGTCGGGTTCGGGCATGTTTTGGTTAATCAGGAAATAGGCAAAGACTTGTTATAGTTCTTTATATCTACCTGTATACCGAAACGCTCTCCGACAACGGAGGGCGTTTTTTATTTGCATAAAAGGAACATCTATGGTTGAAATTTTAGATACAACTTTGCGTGAAGGCGAGCAAACGCCTTATGTCAACTTTACTATTGACGAAAAGGTTGAGATCGCGCGTCTGCTCGACTGCGTGGGCGTGGATATGATCGAAGCCGGTGATCCGTCCGTTTCGCCAAATGTGGCAAAAGCGATTGAACGCATCACCTCTCTCGGACTTCGAGCTGAGATCGTTGCCCATTCCATTGCCTCCCACCTGGGCATTGACAAAGCCAAAGCCTGCGGTGCGGACCGTGTGGCAATTTTTTACGCCACCTCAAAAATTCATCTGGAGGCAAAGCTGCACAAAACGCCCGAGCAAGCCTTGGATATTATCCGCGAGCATGTGGCTTATGCACATCATTTGGGTTTGAAAGTACGCTTCACACCAGAGGATGCCACCCGCACGGACTTTGAATTTTTAGTCCAGGTTTGTAATACCGCCATCGAGGC